>CAYSGM010000153.1:0-5654 GCA_964430595.1 uncultured Candidatus Cloacimonas sp. | reverse complement strand
AATCTTTGTTCAGCTTAAAGCCAGCGTGCTTGATCCCCAAGGAAAAGCCGTAACCAATTCGCTGCATAATCTGGGGTTTGGGGGTGTGGTGGATACCCGGATCAGCAAGTATATTGAGATTATTTTTGATACCGCGGACGAGGCAGAAGTGCGCGCCCAAGTGGAGAAGATCTGTGACAGCTTGCTTGCCAATCCCAACACGGAAACTTATCATTATCAGCTGGAAGCACAGGAGTAAACGGTTTGCGGGTTAGCGTTATTACCTTTCCGGGTTCGAACTGCGATCACGACGCCTTCTCTGTGTTTGCATCACGCGGACACACTACAAAGCTGATCTGGCACAAGGATACTGATCTGGAAAAGCCTGATCTGGTAATCCTGCCGGGGGGATTCTCCTATGGGGATTATCTGCGCTGCGGTGCTTTGGCGAGGTTTTCGCCCATCGTGAATGAAGTGATCAGCTTTGCCAAACAAGGCGGGTTGGTGATGGGCATTTGCAATGGTTTCCAGATACTTACCGAGACAGGCTTATTGCCCGGAGCTTTGATGATGAACGAATCCCTCAGCTTTATCTGCAAGCACCAGTTTGTGCGGGTGGAAACGGCTAATAGCCCATATACCAAAGGGCTGGCGGTGGGGAGCGTGCTGGATATTCCCATTGCTCACAAGGAAGGTAACTACTTTATTGATGAAGAGGGACTTAAAACCCTTGAAGATAATGACCTGATCGCGTTCAGGTATTGCGATACTCAGGGACAGATTACCCGGGAGAGCAACCCCAACGGTGCCTTGAAGAACATTGCCGGAGTGCTAAACCCGGTGCGTAACATCTTGGGTATGATGCCCCATCCGGAGCGTTCTGCAACGGATACTGTTCTTACCCAGGACGGCAGGCGGATATTTGAAGCTTTGGAAAGCTATTACGGCACCATTGCTTGATGCTGTGATCCCCCCGGCATGCCTGGTGTGCGGCGAAAGGCTGGAAGACCAGATACAGGTGATTTGCAGCTCTTGCGAGGCTAAGGTATCCATGTATCATGGGAATCTGTGCAGTGTTTGCGGTAGCGAGATCAAGGAGCTTCCTTGCGAGGTATGTGCGGAAGAGAAGTTTGCCTTCGATCATGCCCGCTCCGTATTCCACTTTCGCAGCCCTATAGACGATTTGATTCATATCTTGAAGTATGATGGCTATGTTTCGCCGGCAGGTTACTTCGCTTTGCCCTTAGCGGAAATGATAGAAAGCGATGAAGAACTGCAAGGCTATGATTATATGTGTGCAGTACCGCTTCACAGGGTTAGGAACCGCGAACGCGGCTATAACCAATCCGATCTGATTGCTTATGCCACAGCAAGCCTTCTGGATATGCCGTATCATAACCCGGTAAGCAGGTGTGTGAACACCCAAAGCCAGACTCTGCTTAGCAAGGCGCATCGGGTGAAAAACCTGGATGGTGCTTTTTGTGTGAAGGATATCGCAGCGGTTAAAGGAAAGAAGATTATGATTGTGGACGATGTGTTTACAACAGGCACCACCCTAAATGAGATAGCTAAACTCTTGCGCCTTACAGGTGCAGAGAAAGTGGCAGCTGTTACGGTTGCCAGAGCCTAAGCATGAATAAAGAATTTAACGAGATCAGACCCCATGTAACCGAAGGCGAGATCAACGACATGATCGAGAAGGTAGCCCGCTTTATAGCAGAGCGTCATTTGGCTCCCGCGGGGATACTGTTTCTGGAGTCCGTTCGACCCCTGCATGGGATAGGCAGCCAGGCTATGTTCTTTATCCTGCCCTTTGCGGAGATTATCTTTGATTCCCGCAAATACCAGCAGTTCGCCATTATGATAGAGAACGAAGAGAACCTAAAAAAACTGGTGAATAGAATTGACGAGCTGGATGAGGAGCTTTCCCGCGACAGGCGCAAAGCTGCCCGGCTGCAAAACCAGCGTCGCAAAGCACAGTTTAAAGCCTTTATCCATAGATTGTTTAAACCAAAAAAAGCTGAATAAGCGGAGGAATATATGCAATACGATGAGAAACGCCTTACCCGCATTGTTGCTACAGACTGTGGCAGCACCACAACCAAGGCGATATTGATCGAATGGGTGGATGGCGAATTTCGCCAAACCATCCGCGGAGAAGCACCCACAACCGTGGAAGCTCCGTTGAACGACGTAACAAAAGGTGTGATAAACGCCACTCAGGAATTGGAAGAACTTGCCCGCTTGAAGTATAAGAACCCAAACATCAAGTTTATGGAAAACGGCGAGTTTGTTATCCCGCGCAAAGGCGATATTGGAATCGATGCCTATGTATCCACATCCTCTGCGGGTGGTGGTTTACAAATGATGGTTACCGGTGTGGTGGCTTCCATGACCGGGGAAAGCGCAGAACGTGCAGCCCTTGGTGCAGGTGCTATCGTTATGGACTTGATCTCCAGCAACGACAAGCGCATGAACCACGAGAAGATTGAGCGCATCCGTCAGCTTCGTCCTGATATGATCCTGATGGCAGGTGGGGAAGATGGCGGTACCGTGAAGCACGTGGTGGAAATGGCAGAGCTGGTTGCCGGTGCAGATCCCAAGCCAAGGCTCGGCTCTTCGTATAAGCTCCCTGTTATCTTTGCCGGTAACAAGGATGCCCAGCAAGAGATCATAAACACCCTCGGGATCTGTTCATGGAACACGTGATGCAGCACGCTCCCGGTTATAACAAGCTTATGGAATGGGCAAAGGGTCCGAACCTTGAATCCGTACCGATTATGCCTACTCCCGCTGCGGTTGGTAACATCATGCAAGCCATTGCCAAGGACGAGAAGATCGAGGTGGTGGGCGTGGATATCGGTGGTGCTACTACCGACGTTTTCAGCGTATTCACCGAAGATTACATATTTAACCGCACCGTGAGTGCAAATCTTGGTATGAGCTATAGTATCTCCAACGTGTTGGCTTCCTCAGGCTTGGATAACATCATGCGTTGGGTTCCTTTCGACATAGACGAGAGCGAACTCCGCAACATGATCAAGAATAAAATGATCAGACCCACCACCATCCCTTCGTTGTTAGAAGAGTTGGTGCTGGAACAGGCAATCGCCAAAGAAGCCCTGCGCCTTGCTTTCGAGCAGCATAAACTGTTTGCCAGCGGCTTGAAGGGTATGCAGCGTCAGCGCGATATCTCTGAAGCTTTCAGCCAATCCACTTCCGGGGCGTCAATTGTAAACCTGATGACCCTTAACCTGCTTGTGGGCAGCGGTGGTGTTTTATCACACGCTCCCCGCCGTAACCAAACTGTGATGATGCTAATCGATGCATTCCTGCCCGAAGGCATCACCCGCCTTGCAGTGGATAGCATCTTTATGATGCCGCATCTGGGCGTGCTGTCCGAGATCAGTGCCAAAGCTGCAACGGAAGTGTTCCGCAAGGATTGCATGGTTTATCTGGGCACTTGCGTAGCTCCCGTTGGCAAGGGGAAGAATGGCAAACCTGCGCTGTATGCCAAGCTGGAGTTTGCCGACGGCAGCAAGTTTGAAGAGGAAATTCCTTTTGGTGAGGTTCGTCTTCTTCCGTGTGAGGAAGGAAAGGTTGCCAAAGCTACCTTGAAGGCATTAAACGGTTTGATTTTGGACAAGGACAAGAACCGTGAGCTAACTGTAGATTTGCACGGCGGAAAAGTTGGTATCGTGTTGGATACCCGCGGTCGCCAGCCTTTTGCACTGCCAACCGAGAAAGTAGAGCGCATTACCGCACTTAAGAAGTGGATGCGCGAGTTCAAAGTTTATCCCGAGCACATCTTGGTATAGGAGGATATAATGGGACAAGCATATTCTGCCGGATTAACCGTAACTGATAGCATAATTTTACGCAAAGAGCGAATCCTGCCCCTCAAAGGACAGGTTTTGGTAAAAAAGGGTGACAAAGTAAAAGCTGAAACCGTGGTTGCCGAAACCCTGCTACCCGGAAAAGTGGTTCCCTTCAATCTTGCTAATAAACTTGGCGTAACTCCTTCCCAGTTGGTTGGCTACATCAAGATCCAGCCGGGACAAAAGATAACAAAAGATACCATTCTTGCCGAAAACAAAGGACTCTTTGGACTCGGCATCTTCAAGAACGAAGTGCGCTCTCCCGTGGAAGGTGAAGTGGAAAACATTTCCTCCGTTACCGGGCAAGTGCTGCTGCGCGAACCCCGCATCCCCGTGCAGGTGAAAGCCTTCATAGACGGTCTGATTACCGATGTTATCGAAGGCGAGGGCGTGGTTATCGAGAACAAGAGTGCTTATATCCAGGGCATTTTTGGCATAGGTGACGAAACCGTGGGTGAGCTTAAGATGCTTGCCGATACGCCTGATGATGAATTGGACTTTGCCAAGATTGATGAATCCTGCCGTGGCAAGGTTATCGTTGCGGGTGCTTTTGTGCGCTTGCACACCATCGAGACTGCCGTTAAACATGGCGTTAAAGCCATCATAACCGGCGGTATAGACGATCAGGACCTAAAGAAGCTACTCGGATACGATATCGGCGTGGCGATCACCGGACATGAGAAGATTGGGCTTACAATTGTCTGCACCGAGGGCTTCGGTAAGATTACCATGGCGCAAAAGACCTTTGATCTGCTGAAAGCCTTCAACGGTAAAAAGACGTCCATCCACGGTCGCACCCAGATTCGTGCCGGCGTGATCCGCCCTGAGATTATTATCCCCATGGAGTTCGAAGAATCAGAGCTGATCAGCAAAGAAGCCAGCATGCCGATTCTGGAGCCCGGGACAATGATCCGCATCATCCGTCAACCGCACTTTGGCCGTATCGCCAAGGTCATTTCTTTGCCCGAAGAGCTTACCAAGGTAGAATCTGAAACCATGGTTCGTATCCTGGAAGGCGAATTTGAGGATGGCACCAGATTCAGCATGCCGCGTGCCAATGTGGAAGTGATAGAATCCTAAGAAGATAGCATAGAACATAGCTTAATCAGTACATAAAGGATAGGTTTAACAGCCTATCCTTTTTCTTTTCCGTAGCAGCAGACGTCTCGTCTGCTGTTCCGGTATATGGGCTCATTTGTTACTCGTAATTAATCCCGAAAGAAAGCTATACTATATTGCTGCAGACAGGATGTCCGCATCTACCAAACAAAATGTCCACACCTACCAGATAGAATGTTCGCACCTACCTTGCTTTCCGAAGCTGAGCCGGAGGGTATCTGACCATGAGATCATCGGGCTTTTGCCCGTTCAACCCCCGATGAACCCCGGTTCGAATCTACTTCGGATAAGCAAGGAAGTAGGGGCAAATCCCCGTGTTTGCCCACTACAATTTCCAGTTAGAAAAGCCACAATTCTGTGCTGCCAACCGTCCGAGAGGGCAGAACACAAGGCGTGTGCTGTTACGATTACAAAAAAGGTGCGGGACGAATCCCGCACCTTGTATGGTTTTAGAACTGTATTACTTAGCCAGAATCATCCTCATGGCTGCGGCGCATTTATCGCTGGTTATTATGGCTCTTTGAGGCTAAACATATTGGCAGAGAGATAAAGAAAAAAGCATTCAAAAAGACAATGTGGGATTGGCTAAAGGGAAAAAAGCAGTTGACAGAAACAGGGGAGAAATTTTTTTAGCGTCTCTAAGTGAGAAATCGCGAATGACATAGAGTGAGTCCGAAA
>CAYSGM010000152.1:0-5661 GCA_964430595.1 uncultured Candidatus Cloacimonas sp. | reverse complement strand
GTATTTGTTCTAAGTCAATTCTTTCTTATACACCACTCTTTAAGACGTTACCGTAAAGTAAAGCGCAGAAAGCGGGAAGGGAAAGCGCGGAAAGCGCGACACATCATAGCGATGGGTTCGGAGCGAAGCGGAGACCCTCGTAATATGGGCATTTTATCGGCGTATTATAGCACGTTTTCGTAAGCCCTTTATGGGCGATACATTTAGGTTATTGCGGTTGTTTCCCTCTGGTTGTGCCGCCCCCAAGGGGCTGATTGGTGGGGGGGCGTGGAACGAGGGGTTACGCTACCTTTCACCCCATAAACTCGCGATGCTCATTTATGGGGTCTCCGTCGCTGCACACCCTCGCTATGGTATTTCGCCAACAAGGGGCTTTATGGGCTGGATTCCCGCCTCCGCGGGAATGACAAGAAAGGAAAGCAGGAATTACCTGGAGCTGGATTCCCGTCCCAGCCTTCGCTGGGAGAGACCCTTGCTGGAATGACGAGGAGATTAAGCAGGAATGGCAAGAAGGGGAAACGGGAATTTCAAGGAGAAAAAGCAGGAATTACAAAAGGAGGAAGCAGGAAAATGTCTTGACATATTTACATGGTTTTATTGTATATAATAAAGATGAAAATCGTGCTTTTACACAGGAGGTTATCATGGCTCAGTTCAAGGTAATATTGCTAAGTATAGTATGTGTTGTTGCCGCAGCTTGTCTTTGTGCGCAAACACCATACTGGACGGATGCGCAGAATGTTGGCGGAACATGGAATGATGGTGTGTGGTCTATGGCTACAGATAGTGAAGGTAGTGTATATGTAATTGGTTATTTCGGAAGTATCATCACATTTGGTGATATCACTCTCAACGCTTACGATGAGTATAGGATGTTCATAGCCAAAATGAATGCAAATGGCGATTGGCTTTGGGCAAATCAACTCTCGATCGGTGCATACTGGTGCGGTAATGCACTTGCAATTGATAACGAAGATAATTGCTATGTGATGGGGCAATTCTCAGGTAGTATAACCTTTGGTGCTATTAGCCTGAGTAGCTCCAGTCCGATGGGTTTGTTTGTAGCCAAGCTGGATAGTGATGGCAACTGGCTAATGGCAGTGCAGGCGGGGGGAGTAGGCAGCATTGATCAGTATAATATTGCTGTTGATGCAGATAATAATGCGTATGTTACGGGGACATTCTCTAATGTGGTGACATTCGGAACTAATACACTAAATAGCCCGGGGGGGACAGCCAATACATTTGTGGCAAAACTGGATGCAAGCGGAAACTGGCTGTGGGCAAAGCAATCTCTTGGCGGAAATTTGGTAGTCCCGCAGGGGATTGCATTGGATAGTGATGCTAATATTTACCTTACCGGTTATATTACTGCTCCAGCTACTTTTGGAGAGCATGCCCTAACTTGTGATATGATGGATACGTTTGTAACTAAGCTGGATAGCAACGGTAACTGGCTTTGGGCAAGAAAATCAGGCTCGCCAAATGGACAAGGGATTGCTATTGATCATGGGATTACGATTGACTCTATGGCGAATATCTATGTGGCGGGCTTGTTCCAAAACACGGTAAGCTTTGGTAATGATACCTTGATTAGCACGAGCCAAAGTGAAGATATATTTGTGGCAAAAATGGATACCAACGGCAACTGGCTTTGGGCAAGACAAGCGGGCGGACAAGAGAACGATTATGCAAAGGACATTGCTCTCCGGAATGATAATATACTGTATTTAATAGGATATTTTATGGGCTCTGCTACCTTTGGTAATCGCACCCTAAACGGGTTTGGTGAACAAGATATCTTCGTTGCCAGGATTGAAACAAACGGTAACTGGAACACGGTGAGGGCTGCCGGGGGTGTTGGTGCCGATAGCGGGGAAAGCATCGTTGTAAGCCCCATATCAGATATCTTTGCTGCTGGAAGTTTTATGGGAAGTGCCTCTTTTGACGATGACAATCTTATCAGTAATGGGCTTAGGGATGTATTTGTAGCGCGCATCCAGATTGCTACACCGGTAGGTGATGAGTTGGATGTACCGGAGTTGCCTTTCTCTATTGCAAATTGTTACCCTAACCCGTTCAGTAAGACGACCAAGATCGTTGTTGACATAGAGGATAGTAAAGATGTTTACGAGCTTGCGGTATATGATCTGCGGGGCAGGAAGATAAAAACACTGCACAGCGGTGCTTTACCCAAGGGTGAAAGAACCTTCACCTGGATGGCTGATGATGAACTAGCTTGCAACTTGCCTTCCGGTGTATATTTCTATAAGCTTAGCAACGGGACAACAAGCCAGACAAGGAAGATGGTGCTGGTGAAATAGAGGATTAATGGCTCAGCGCAGAAAGCGCGACATATAATAGCGAGGGCGTGTAGGACAAGCGGAATCCCTCGTTATATGGGAAGGTTTGTCAACAGCCTGCCCACCACCGCGGGAATGAGAAAGGGGTAATTTACCTTGCTACTGTGATTCTCTTCACTTGTTTATGGCTTGAACCAATGAACTTTAACAAGTAGATGCCATTGGGTAGAGGTTTTCCTGCGTTATCAGTAGCTTGCCAGGATAGGGATGCGGTTCCTGATGGATTAGCATGGACAAGCTCTGCTTTCAGCTTTTGCCCGCGGAGGTTGTAGGTGCAGACTGTAATTAGCTCTGGTTTATCTGTCTTTATTGTCAGTTGGGTATTTCCCAGGTTTGGATTGGGATATGCGCTTACGCTGAAGGTAGCAGGAACGGCTTCGTAGCAATCCACCAGGGCGGTTGGCGAGGAATAGGAGAAGCTATATTCATGGCGTAAAGTATCACCTCCACAAATCTTTATGGGCATGCCATAGTTATCCCAGGTGCAGGTATTTGCATAGCCATGTGTGGAAGAGGCAGACCAGGTTGATGCAGTTTGGGTGTTTACCACCTCGCAGCTTTCTTGAAACAGCCAATCTTCATTAGTATAGCTGTAATAATCCATGTGATCTATAACCCAGCTGTCGCACAAGTAAAGGGGAGAACTTGCCACATTGTTGTAATCAAACAATTCCCAGTTGGCTGAATGGTTATAATAAGCGTTGTCCGGAGCATAGAGATTGTACTTCTCAAACTGGTAAGGATGGGTAATCTGTTCATCACTGTAAAAGTATTCCAGCTTTCTGGTGGGGCTCCAATTTATTGAATCCACAGACGTGTAGTTTATCTCTGTTATGCGCCTGTCTAGTGAATCCAGCACACATTCGGTTTTCCAGTGCTTGTGGGAGTAATAATCAGAACGCATTTTGGCGGTTAACTTCATGTTGGCATTGTAGATATATTTGTTCACAATTCGATAATTCTGGGGTGAGAAAGGATGGGCATAGTTATCTTCCAGCAGATAACCTGCGTTAGTTAGCTTGCAAGTTCTTAGGTTAGTTTGGATTAGCGTGGGGCTGGTGAAAGTAAAATAATCGGGGTAATAGTTTGTAACACCGGAGAAATTGATGGTGTCTTCCATGTATGTACATATCCCGTCTGCAGTGGTAACACCCGAATAATCCAGGTATGAGTTTATCTGAAAGGGATTGATGGAATCGTAATAATAGATTTGGATTTTCTCGTGTGTGGTGCGTGGTTCAGCATCATTATTGTAATATAGGTAACTAACACGCCGGAGCCTTTTTAAAGATGTGATGTCTTGGGCAGAAGACACAAGGGGAACCAATAGCATCAAAGCTGGAAATAGAATCCATATAAGCCTGCGTGCCTTTGATATATCAAAAAGAATCATAGCTTCTCCTGTAGCCGATAACGATAATCATAACGATTTACTATAGTTAAGTGATAGTAAATAGGTCAAGAGATATCTACATAAGTGCTTTTATTTAAGTGTTCGCTTTCTAAGCCAGGAAGATATCAGTTAAGCGGAAATCAAGGGTTGCTTTTACCGCATCCTGCATCATATCAATGTGATACGCATAGATAATCGCACCCAGAATTAACATAAGTAAGGCGAATATCAGATTCAAGGTAATGCACAATATCGCTTTGAAGAAATCGATAATCCTGATCTTCTTATCGTAAAAGATGCGCATGTAAGAGGCAATGCCGAAGATAAGGATAGGTATATAGTTGTAATCCGTTAGCTTATAGAAAGTGAATATGTCGAAAAGCGAGGTTGTTAAAAATACCAATCCAATGATATAGAAGTTTATAACGAAGTGCTCTGCCAGATTGTATTTCCTGCTTCTGTAAACCAAATAATTGCCAAGCGAAGAGATGATGGTGTAAATAATGATCAGGGGCTTCATGTATTTCTGGAGGTCAATTGCGGTCTCTACGCCGTTGATCATGGTAGTATAATTGGAATCAGCCGCGGCATCTCCGCGGATGAGAGATACCAAACCCTTGAAAATGAGGATGAAGAGGAAGAATTGCACGGCTCCGGTATAGCCGATCCTTTTGCCATCAAGGTAATCCGTTACCATTTTCCTGGGGTGCAGAATCAGGGATTTTACCGTGAAAAGCATGCCTTTGTGGAAAGTGAAGTTATTAAAGAGGAATTCCTTGGTGAAGAAAGCCCAGTTTATCCTCTTTGTGGAAGTAAACTGTCCACAATGCGCACAATATAAACCGGTTGTTTCACAGCTACAATTCTTGCAAAACTCAATCATATTTACTCCAGTTCTTTGTAGGTTCCATCTGGGTTGCATTCTAATCCTGTGTTTTTGGAAAACTGATTTTAAACATTCCATCAGTAGTAACAATCAGATGGGTGAAGGTTATCAAACTGATAATTTCTGTCAATGAATTTGTGGATTGGGATGCAGAATGAACTACTCTTTGATGACAAACACCTCTTCCACTTGCTTGCCGAAGACACGGGCGATTCGGATGGCAAGGTGCAACGAGGGCAGATATTTCCCTGCTTCCAGAGCGATGATGGTCTGGCGGGTAACGGCAACCTTGGTGGCAAGCTGTTCCTGGGTCATTTCATCAGCCTCGAACCTAAGCTTGCGGATGGTGTTGCTTATCTTCTCTTCATTGTTAAACATGGAAGGCTCCCTTACGGTAGAGGATGAGGATGGAGCCAGACCAGCAGATGTAGAGCGACAGCCAGCTATACATGGCAAGTTGCAGTACTTGATGCACGGGAACGAGCATGGGCTGGGTGTGGATTAGGTATAGGGCAAGGGCATAGATAGCTACTATGGCACCAAAGCCGTGGATGGCGATGATGGCTGCCTGAAGGCGGATGGTTTTATCCATTTCGTCCAGGGCTTTGAACTTTAATCCGCTTAGTTTGCGTACTATCCACAGAGTGATGATGAACAGCACAAACAGAACCAATATCGCTTCGTTGCGGAACAAGCTGAACATTGGCGAAAGGACGGTTAACAGCGCGGTAAACACAATGCTGCTGATGAGGGTGAAGGTGGCTTCCTTCTGCTGAGGTAACATAAGTAACTCCTTTTAGCCGGGCTGAACCGGTTATGGTGATATGATGTAAGGTAAACATGACGCAAGGTATGGTGAGGCTGACAGTATGTCAAGTATTATTTACATATACCTGCTGTGTTATTATCCTGGCTTCCTACTAAATAGATATGGTAGTATGGTTTGTGCACCATAATGAAGAAATAAGGCATACCCTCAGAAAAGGCAGATAATAAGTTTGTAATCACTTGCATCACAA
>CAYSGM010000151.1:0-5675 GCA_964430595.1 uncultured Candidatus Cloacimonas sp. | reverse complement strand
CTAATTATTCAAACCTTTTTCCTTGTTTTTACCATGGTATTAGGACAATTCAATATCTTTGTTTGGCATGGGAAACGCCCGTATAAGAGGAACAATGCAAGTAGTAATATTTGACGATCACAAGCACTCAGCTTTTTACCCTATTACTCTTAACCGCAGTGTAGGTGATATACGGTGTGGCATCCTAAAACTGCGCCAAAGGTTAGAGAAATGCTTTAGTAGTGAAGAAATCACTTCCCTAATTATTGATCCGCTTCTGCACCCCCTATACCAAGAGAGACACCCAGATTGGCAGATTAATGTGTTGATAAGTGGCAAGAAGCTATATCTAAACTCTCGCCTCAAACTAACAGATGAAGCGATACTCCAGATTAAGGCACTAACAAAGAACACCGCGCTTGTGAATGGGAATGTAGTAATTGCCGTAAATCTTGAAACTGCTGATATCAGCTTTACCGATTCCAAGGTAGTTTTACCTTCTGTAGTTAAGACAGTCTCATCAGAACTAAGCCTTTATGAAAGCATAAGTGATATAATCCATGATAATGCCCGCATGCTTGTATGGGATTTTAATCATTACTTTTATGATCAGGACAATTTCTTTGAGACCGAGCCTGGCGTGACCGTGCTGCATCCATATAATGTGTGGATCTCCGAGGGAGTAATTCTTAGCCCCGGTGTGGTTCTAGATGCTTCCGAGGGACCCATTGTCTTGGATGAAGGCGTAAAAGTTATGCCCAATGCTGTATTGTGCGGGCCACTTTATGTTGGTAAGAAGACTCTTGTAAAAATCGGAGCAAAGATCTACGGCAATACCTCCATTGGCCCAGTTTGTAAAGTAGGCGGTGAGATTGAGGGCTGCATAATCCAAGCTTACTCCAATAAACAACACGATGGTTTCTTAGGGCATGCTTATATTGGAGAATGGGTAAATCTTGGTGCTGATACAAACAACAGTGATCTGAAAAACACATATAAGAATGTGGCTTTCTATTCCTACCCCCAAAAGGGTAAGATCGATTCCGGCTCTCAATTCCTGGGGTGTATAATAGGTGACCACAGTAAAACAGGTATCAATTGTAGCATTAACACAGGAACAGTCATCGGAATCGGCTGCAATCTCTGGGGTCAGGGCTTAATAAGCGATTTTATACCGGATTTTTCCTGGGGTGAAGCAGGCAAGTTAGGCCCATATCGTTTACAAGCTTTTTGTGATACAGCGCGCACAGTTAAACTGAGACGAGGTCTCAGCTTTAGCCTGCCCGAAACAGAGTTATATCAAAACATATATAGTGTGGAGAGTTAAGTGCAAGATTACATAGAAGTAGAATTCCGAACCGGGCGTTTAGGATACTATAAAAACACCGCCGGGATCAGCATCCAACCTGAAGAACTGATAATCGTCGAAGTAGAAAGAGGGGATGATATCGCCCAGGTAGTTCACTTAAGCGTTAGCGATGAAGACATGGATACCGAGGCACAGGCTGCCAAAACCTACAATATCCGTCGTATCGCTAATGAAGAAGACTTAAGCAAACTTAAGAACATCGGCTATGAAGAAGAGAAGGCTTCAAACACTTTTCAATCAATTTTAGAGCGGTATCCATTCGACATGAAACTGATAGAAACCATCTATCAATACGATGGGAATAAGCTTACTTTCTTTTTTACGGCAGAAGGCAGGATTGATTTTAGAACCTTTGTCCGTGAACTCGCTACAGTATTCAAAACACGTATAGAACTACACCAAACCACAGGTAGAGACGAAGCTCGCCGTTTGGGTGGTTTTGGTATGTGTGGCAACCAGTACTGCTGTGGAAGCTTTCTAAAGCGGTTCAACCAGGTAACGATTAAGATGGCAAAAGACCAGAACCTTGCGGGTAATCTATCCAAAATATCCGGTCCCTGCGGTAGGTTACTATGCTGTTTGAATTTCGAGGAAGACTTCTATGTGGAAGAGGCTAAAGACTTCCCTATCATAGGTACCTGTGTAATGTATAAGGGTTCACGAATGCTGGTTTTCAGAATTGACGTAATCTCCAAGCACATCTACCTCTCCGGTGAAGAAGGCGGGATTAACGAACTTGATTTAGAACAGTTTAGTAAACTTGAAGTTATAAGCATCCCAGAAATAGAACCATGTTAGATAATATCTTTAGCCTTGCTCCCGATGAGATAAGCGTTAAGCTTAATGAATCATTCCCTAAGTATCGCAGTAAGCAACTGCTGGATTGGATATATAAGCATTTTGTTTTTGCCCCAGAGCTAATGTCCAATCTACCGGTAGATTTCAAAGCTTATCTAGCTGAACATTATAGCTTTGCCATGCCGGTAACGGTGAATAAACTTGTATCCAAAGATGGTTCTGCCAAATACCGTCATCGTCTTGCTGATGGTGAATTGATTGAAAGTGTCCTAATCCCCGAAGGTAACAAGAACACTCTCTGTATATCCTCACAAGCTGGCTGTTCTCGCAAGTGCAGTTTCTGTGCTACAGGTAAGATGGGGCTATCCCGCAATTTAAGTACAGATGAGATTGTAACTCAGATTTTGCACGGTAGTTATGAGTGTGCATCTGCATCAAAATCTCACCAAGCAAGCCTTGATACCCATTTGGAACCTATAACTCCAGCATCAAGATTAACTAATCTGGTGTTTATGGGCATGGGAGAACCATTGGATAATCTGGATAATGTCCTAAGTACCCTAAAGATCATCCAAGCTGATAACTCACTTGCCTTCAGCCCCAGAAGAACCACTGTTTCTACCTGCGGGGTTGTCCCCGGAATAATAAAACTTGCTGATAGCGGAGTTCGTACCAAGCTTGCCGTATCATTGAACTCTGCTATAGATGCCAAAAGAGATACGCTGATGCCAATTAACCGTCAGTATCCCCTGCATGAATTGAAACAAGCCATTCTATACTACTTAAGGAAAAGCAGTTTCAGAGTGACCCTGGAATATGTACTAATCGCTGGTGAAAACATGGGTCGGGAAGATCTGAACGCACTGCGTAAGTTTGTTGGCGATATCTCTTGTAAGATTAACTTTATTCCTTTCAACTCCGGTTCTGGTATCCCGGGATTACAAGCACCGGACAAAACCCAAGTGGATGAATTTATGCGCGCTGCAGGAGCTTTACCTCAAGCCGTGATGCTTCGTAAAAGCCGCGGTGCTGATATTTTTGGGGCTTGCGGGCAGCTAAGGATCAACAAACCAGTGGAGAAATCATGAACTCAATACAAAAAATAGCAATCGAACTTTTCGGAGATAACATCCCCTGTCGTTGTGGAGGTGCACACCAAATATGCTTAAAGTGTCAAACATGCAGAGCGGAAAGCCAGGATCAAACCAATGTCTCAAGCATAGCTGCTATCATTGATGCAACGATTTTAAAAGCCACCGCCACAGAATCTGATGTTACTGAGCTATGTAATATGGCGAACGAGTATAATACCGCATCTGTGTGCATAAACTCCCAATTTATCCCTCTCATTATCAAATCTCTTGACCCCCAAATTAGGAGCTGTACCGTTATCAACTTTCCCTTAGGTGCTTCTTCTGCTAAGGTAATCGCTTCAGAAACCGCATCCGTGCTATCTGCCGGAGTGAAAGAAGTGGATATGGTTCAAAACCTTAGCTCTCTGTTATCTGGAGATTATGATACCTCTTACACCAGCATTAATGATGCCGCGAAGCTTTGTATATCTACCGGAGCACTACTCAAAGTTATCTTAGAAACTTGTTATCTTTCCGAGGAACAGATAATTGTATCATGCCTTATAGCAAAAAAAGCAGGTGCTCACTTTGTAAAAACGTCCACAGGATTTGGAACTGCCGGTGCAACCGCAGAGAACATTGCCCTCATGCGTTGTGTGGTGGGTCCCAAACTTGGCGTTAAAGCATCCGGTGGTATCCGCAATCGTGAACAAGCTTTAGCAATGGTAGCTGCCGGAGCAAACCGCATAGGTGCTTCAAGCGTAAGTGCCTTATTGTAAAACCCGGGGTTCAATATGAAACTAATCATTGCAGGATACAATATTGATAAATCCCTGATAGACAGCCTGAATAGTGAGACTGCCACTCCGGAGGTTATCTCCGCAGCTTATGCCCGAATCAGCAGAAGCAGCAAAGACATCAATGTCCTACGCGAAGAAGCTGTATCCGAAATCAGCAAATCACGTGCCTCAAACACCAACATAATCTTCGAGATGGGGCACAGCTCGGTGGCGGAACACGCAGTCTTTAATCTGGATTTAATCGGTGTATCCCGCTTGTTAACAGACACCATCCAGCGCAGCCGCATAGCTTCTTTCACAGAGAAATCCCAACGTTACGTTACCTTTTCCAAGGATTACATTGTTCCCGAGGAGCTTAACAAATTCCCGAAATATAAGAAGCAATATAAACAGATTATGGATCAGCTCTTTTCGGAGTATGAAACCAGCTTCAATGCTCTTAACGAGCTCTACAAAGAAACAAAGCCCAAGCTTAAACCCCGCGACCGCGAAGCATTGGCAAAAGAAGATGCACGTTATATTCTTCCTCTCTCTTCAAAGACACAAATGGGTATCACCATTAATGCACGCAGTCTGGAAAACCTGCTGCGCCGGCTAGCAAAAAGCCCTTTAGCTGAAGCTGCTGAACTTCATCAGATGCTATACACCCAAGTATCAGCCATCTCTCCCTCCCTCATCCGCTATACTGAAGATGACGGCTACACCGGTAAGATTGATCTAGAAAGAGTTGGATATACAGGATTCCTACAGCAAGAACTTCCCTGGATGGAAGAGCTGGATATGGAAAACAAACTTAAAGTCCTGCACAGCCCCTCGAATCCTGATGACAATGTATTAGCAGCGATAATATATCAACAAGGAGAGCTAAACTGGGATGACACCCGTGAGACTGTTTCCCGGCTCCCTCGCTTAGTAAAACAGCAGCTTTGGAATCAGGTATTTCACAATTTAAAAGCGTGGCACAAAGTCCCGCGTGCCTTTGAGACAATAGATTTCAGCTTCGAGCTTACTATCAGCGAAAGCTGTTGGGCACAATTCAAACGTCACCGCTTCTGCACAATGTTGCGCAAGGGTGGCAACTCTTCCATCTGTAAGTTCCCAGAGAGCATTGCTACCATCGGCAGGACAAAGATTTGGGAAGACCTCGCCTCCACAGCCTCCAATTTTGCCTTTAGGCTTCCACCCCAGCTCAGTAGTATTTCGCCTTATTGCAGGTTAAACGCGTCACTGTTATTTGTTTACACCAAGATGAACTTAAGGGAGATATACCATTTTACACGCCTTCGGTCGGATGAGCATGCTCAGTGGGAGATTAAAGACTTATCTCATCTCATGGCGAATAAGATCATGGCTATTGCCCCAAAATCTGCAGAATATCTCTGTGGGAAAAGTGAGTTTCATAAACACTAAATTACCAAAAGATTATTGCATGTACTCCTCCAGACAAATACCGAATTTCATCGGTTAGCTTTTAACTTATTCCCTATATCTATAACAACTCATTTATCCTCATTCCCTTCCAGCTTCCTTGCTTGCGGACAATGAGCCAACTGGTATCTGACCATGAGATCATCGGGCTTTTGCCCGATCAACCCCCGATGAACCCCGTTGCGATACAGCAGTGGAAAGCAAGGTAGATGTAAGCTGAGATTAGTA
>CAYSGM010000150.1:0-5881 GCA_964430595.1 uncultured Candidatus Cloacimonas sp. | reverse complement strand
ATCCCTAAAACTTCCGGGATTAACTTTTACGATCTCTTCTGCAGTTGTGTTATACAAAGAGGAATCAATCGCGTGAGTATAATCGGACATTCCGTTCTTGATAGTAATAGTTGGAACAGGTAACAACCTGGTGCTTAGATTAAGAGTGCTGCTTTCGCTCTCAAGAACACTGAATACATAATCCCCTGAAGGAGGAAGCCCAACTTTAAATACATCGTGGGGAATTAAAGGAGCTCCTGATACAGTGCTAAAATCCATACCTTTAGCAACAATCCGGCTGAATTCACCTGAAGCTACAATTTCCCAATCATCCAGTGTGTATTCCACCAGTAGTTCACTACCCCGTGTACTAAGTAAAGTTGCCTTTGCATCCAGCGATGCAAGTGTAACAACTGTGAGCACCAAGAGAAGGATGCGTCTCATTTTTCCTCTGCTTTAAAGACCCGCTCTAGTGCGTAAATCAAACCATAGAATACCGCCATAAAGATGAATATGCCCAGCATCCCCTGAGCCATCATCCATAACGAGAACTTCACATTGTATATGGTGGATAGAATTATCGGAAACATGTTAACCTCTTTTTCATATATGATAGGAGCGGTTAGCCTTTATCATCATGGCACGGTAAATCTGCTCACACAGGATCAGCCTTGCCATGCGATGGGTGAAGGTCAGCCTGGAAAGAGCCATAGTATTGTCGGCACGGGACTTTAGAACTTGGGCTACACCAAATACTCCGCCAATCACAAACACTATCCTCAGTCTCTCAGATAAACTAACCAGAAAATCTGCAAACTCAAGTGATGTTTTTTGTCCTCCTAGCTCATCAAGTAGGATTACATAGTCATCCGGAGTAAGCCTCTTAAGCACTGTCTGTGCTTCTTTCTCTTTAACTGCCTCCGCATTACCGACGGTTTTTATGCTTGTATCAGGCAATTCCAACACTTCTACACTCACAAAAGCAGAAAGCCTTTTCAGGTATTCTGCGATGCCTTCGTTCATCCAGACATCTTTGGTCTTGCCGATTTGGATTATTGTTATTTTCACTTATAGGGACATTGTGGCAAGTCCCATTGCCATGCAAAGCATCTTGGTTTCTGCTTCATCGGCACGGGAGGGAATCAGAATAGGAACTTTAGTACCCATCACTACATGGGCTACACGATACCCGCAATAGTAGGTTAAGGTCTTACCAAAGATGTTGCCAGCCTCTATATTAGGAACGATTAGTATATCCGCTGCCCCACCAACTTCGGAGGTAATCCCTTTCGTCCGTGCTGCTTCCAGGTTAACCGCATTATCAAAAGCCAAAGGACCTTCAATAACACAACCGGGGATTTGCTTGCGTTCATTCATCTTGGCTATCAGGGCAGCATCTATCGTCGAGGGCATTTTGGGATTTACTGCTTCCACAGCTGATAACACCGCGACCTTTGGATTGGGATTACCCAAGGCATGAGCAACAGCTACGGCGTTTTTGATAATTGCTATCTTTTCCCCCAGCTCCGGGAGAATGTTTATTCCGCCATCGCTCATCAGCTTTATTCCGCTGGGGTGCTCATAAGCCAGAACATCTGAGATCACATCGCTTACTCGCAAACCGTTTTCCTTGTCCAACACCGCCTTTAGCAGCACAGACGTATCGGTTTTACCCTTTAAGATCAAATCCCCTCTGCCTTCTCTAACCAAGGCAACGGACACTGAGGCAGCTTTTTTCAGATCGCTTCCCGTGTCCACAATCTCAAAGCTGTTTATCAGATCAGGAGCCAAGCTTTGAAGCAAGTTCAATATCGCAGTTTTATCACCCACCAGAATGCTTTCTGCAAGGTTTTCCCGTTTTGCCAATACGGCTGCATCCAGCACTGTTTCTGTCTGGGCAGCAGCAATAACCACCGTGCCCTTCCGGCTCTGTTTTACCTGGGCAATCATCTCATCAAAGTTCTTGAACATATCTCTTCCCTGCCTTAGTAATTGTATTTCTCAATGAAGTCATCCACAAAAGCATCTTCTTCCGGCTTGATCTCATACAGGATTTTCTTTAATGCTTCCTTCTGTATCTGGCGAACTCTTTCCCTGGAGAGCCCCATCACTTCCGCTATTTGGGCAAAATTGCGTGATTCGTGGGTTTCATTCAAACCAAAATAGGTGCGAATAATATCTGCTTCTCTGGCATCAAGTTTGTCTATAGCCTGGTTTATGCGTTCATGCATCCGATCATGATAATAAAGGGTCTGAGGATCAGAAGCATCTTTATCTATCAAGAGGTCTTTAGTCGTATAATCCTGATAATCATCAGTGGATAATATCTCATCAAAAGAGCTGGTTTCGGGGATTTGTCCCTTCAATTGATCTATGGATTTACCCGTTATATTCATGCGCTCACTAAGCTCGGCTGTGGAAGCGGTTACTCCGGTTTCGGTAAAGATACGGTCGGAAGTTGCCTTCACCCTGTGCGCTGCACTGGATTTCCCCAGGGGGACTCTTATCAGTGAGCTTTTTTCGCTTACCGCCAGCATGATCCTTTGCTTTATCCACCAGATAGCATAGGAGATCAGCTTAATGTCCTTATCGGGATCAAACTTCTCAATAGCTTTAATCAAACCGATATTCCCTTCACTAATCAGTTCTGAAAGGGAAAGCCCTCTATTCTGATACCGTGAGGCTATTTTTACCACAAACTTCAGATTGGATTGAATCAGGTGATTCAATGCTTCAGCATCACCGGCTCTGGCTTTTATCCCCAGTTCGTGCTCTTCCTCACGGGTAAGGGTTTTATATTTTGATATCTCATTCAGATAATTTTGCAGTGCTTTATCGGCAAAAACGCTTTCACGTCTGTTCATGCGTTCAATCCTTCCCTTATTTAAAAGGCAGCACTTTGCGGGGATTCAAAGCCTTCCCCTTCAAGCGGTATTCAAAATGTAGGTGCGCACCCTGTGCATTTCCTGTAGATCCAACCGTAGCAATTTGTTGCCCACGTTTCACTACATCGTTCACGCTTACCAAATTCTTCTCGTTATGAGCATAAACCGTCATTGCAAAATCTGGATGTTCGATCACCACCACATTACCATAAGCACCTTGTACACCGGAATATACTACCGTTCCATCCAGAACTGCATAGATAGGGGTTCCTTGCTTGGCACCTAAATCTATACCTTTGTGTGGACGTCCGTTTCGCAAGCCGTATTCGGAGAACACTTTCCCTTCTACCGGCATCATTAAGTCCGTTCGTATCTTATCGCGTTTGTTAATATCTTCCTCGGTAAGCAATGGAGTTGGTTTAACGCTGCCATCCGGGCGTTTCTTCCCTGCCAGATAGATACGCTGTCCCACCTTCAGTTCATTACTTGTGAGGCTATTCAGCTTTTTCAGCTCATCCACGGTCATCCCGTTTGAGGTGGCAATCTTGTATAGAGTATCCTTCTTCTGAACCACGTAAACCCTTTCCACAACCACTGTATCCGAAACTGCCGGTTGCGGTTTTGGCGCACTAATATTTGCTACTTCGGCAGTGTTTCCTACAGAGACAGGCTCTGCTCCGGTGGGATCTTTTATAACAATTCTATCTCCGGGATGTATTGGCACGCTGCTATTGGCAAAGCCATTCCAGGCAAGCATATCCTTTAACGCAATACCGTGCTCCACACTGATGCGGTAAAGATTATCCTTAGCCCTCACAACGTAAAAATACTCAGCGCTAAGTTGATCCATGGGAATGGCAACAGGCACAAGGGGCTGGACATTGGATGGTGTGGGAGTAGTTTCTTTTATGGGTTCTTCTACTGGAGGTTTTACCGGGGTAACAACCACAGGTTTAGGCTTTTCCGGAGTTGTTGCCACAGGCTTAGGCTTCTCCGGGGTAGCCTCTGCTTTAATCACCAGCTTTTGCCCAATTGATAAGCTATTGCCCTGTAGGTTATTCAGCTTCATCAGCTTATCCACAGTGGTACCATACTGTTTACCAAGACTATACAATGTATCGCCCTTTTTTACAGTATGCATCTGCGGTTCTGCCATCAGCAATGCAGGGATAATAAGCATTATCTGCAATACCAGCAGCCATATAAATCTATTTAATCTCAAACTCATGATACTTCTTTGCGGAACTTAATTTATACACCTCCAACTCATCCACCCGGATAACATTTGTACCCGCTGCGACGGTAAGCTGAAAGCTCTCTAAAACGTGTTCTTCCGCCTCGGCAAGAATATATACCGAGCCATCGGAAAGATTGCGGACATATCCATGAATTCCATGCCGGATAGCTATCCGTTGTACAAGCCAACGAAATCCAACTCCCTGCACTCTTCCACGGGCGTAAAATTCCCAAGTTGGCATCTGACACACCTTTAGAGTATTTGTTCTTCATAATTGGACTGCCGATATTTGTCAAGGAATGGTTTTATCTGGATCACATTAGCACTCTCTGCAATTACGCATGCAATACGGATGAAATACTAATCCCATCCGTGTTTCATCCGTAATGCTATAGCAATTCAACTAACCGACAATCATCCATGGGGCAATGAAGCAGCAAACTTTATGCCTGTTTTAGCCGTTTGATGCATCGCTCCACTTTTCGTTTTAATACATCGTAAGCCAGCGGAGGCGCACTGCGCACTTCCTTGCCATTGATGAAAAGCCCTTCGCCAATCCCCCATTCTTTCAAGACTGCATTGTCTGTAGCATCAAGGGTTACCAGCTCTACTTTGTCTGGATATTCCGCAGCCAGCCGGACTGCATTAACATGACTTACATTGGCATAAGTGCACCATCCGCACACGAAATCAGTTAAAATAACCTTGTCCTTACCCATTTCAGGCTTCCTGACCTGTTTTGGAATGGCAGGCTTCACGGCATCAGCAGTAAAGGGTTTATACACCAAAGCCATCATACCTTGCTTGTCTGCGTTTATGAAGCCCTGTTTACGGAACCAGGCTGCCTTCATCCACACCGGGATTCTTAAGCCCCAGGCAATAATACCCTTTGCTCCCAGGTCTCTGGCATCATTCTCTGCTGCGCTTAGCAATGCTTTACCCATTCCACGTTTCTGGCGGTTACCTATCCCAAGCTTGTGCCCGTGCACCCAAATGCAATAGATGTAATACATGTCTTTACCCGTGATGTGGGTATGCTCCACCGGCTGGAATTGTATCATTCCTGCCACTGCTCCATCATCATCTATGGCAAGCTTCACCCGCAGCCCTTTCTCTTTCATCCTGTCATACCACTTTTGCTTCAGTTCTATGCCCTGTTTAAGGATATCTGCATAGCCTTCCAGACAGCTTAAGTAGTTTGGGAGATCAGCTTCGGTTAGGTCTTTGATATGCACACAAACTCCTTTAAACAGGGGCTATGCTATATCCCATCTGCCGGCTCCAGCGGGGTTATCAACCACAGCAGCAGATAAACCACTATCCCACCTCCGGCAAAGATAGTTAAGCCTATAAATATCAGCCTTATAATAGATACATCCGTGTTTAATGCCTGGGATAAACCTCCGCAGACCCCGCCAACCATGTTATCCGTGCGGGAACGGAAAAAGCGATAACGTCTTTCATCAGGATCACCGGATTCCATTTTGGGTAGGATCATCCAAAGCAGCAGGTAAACCAATAATCCATTTCCAGCATAAAGAACCAACACCAGAAAAGCCAGACGGATATAGATCGTCTCTACAGAAAGAGATTCTGCCAATCCACCACAAACTCCGCCAAGGACTCTGTCATTCACCGAACGATGTAATTGCATTATTCCTCCACTCTCATTTTTTGCCGTCTATGTCTATCATCTTATAGCCCATATTGCCCATCCCAAGCTGCTGTGCATAGCGTATCTGGTGCTTGCCCGATACCGACGTTTCTTTCAGGAAGGCAT
>CAYSGM010000149.1:0-5974 GCA_964430595.1 uncultured Candidatus Cloacimonas sp. | reverse complement strand
CCACTTCAATTCCGGCGAAGGTAAGAAGCTTTTCCAGCTCTGTAACCGAAGCCGGCAGCTCAATATACTTTGCTAACCAGTTTAAGGATATCTTCATCGTGATTCTCCCTTGAACTGGCGCAGCATCCTGAGGTCATTCTCGAACAGGATCCGCATATCCGGGATGTTATATTTTAGCATGGCAATACGCTCTATTCCCAAACCAAAGGCAAAGCCTGTATACAGTTCGGAATCTATGCCAAGCATCTTAAATACGTTGGGATCAACCATTCCGGCACCACCCATTTCCAGCCAACCGGAGTATTTGCAAACCCGGCATCCTGCCCCACCGCAAACCACGCAAGAGATATCCATCTCTGCGCTTGGCTCTGTGAAGGGGAAGAAATGCGGACGGATCCGGCTACCCACGTTAGCCCCAAACATTATGGAAGCGAACTGGGACAAAGTATCCGTCATATCTGCCAGGCTAATCCCTTTATCCACCACCAAAGCTTCCACCTGATGGAATACCGGAGAGTGGCTGGGATCGGGTTTGTCGTTACGATAGCAGCGTCCGGGAGAGATTATCCGGATGGGCGGTGGATAGTTTTCCATCACCCTGATCTGCACAGTTGAAGTCTGAGTGCGAAGCAAGCCGCCATCCTCCAGATAAAAGGTATCTGCAAGATTACGGGAAGGATGGTTAGCGGGAGTATTCAGGGCATCGAAGTTATGAAAGTCATCTTCGATATCTGGTCCTTCAGCAATCTCAAAGCCCATGCTAAGAAACACGTCATCAATCTCACGGCGGATAATGGTTAAGGGGTGTAATCCCCCCCGTGAGCTAGTGATCCCCGGCATGGACATATCTGTTGCCTTATCGCCTTCGCGGCTGCTCCAGGCTGCTTCTTTCACCTTTAGGCTTTGCGCTTCCAGCAGTGCTTCAATCCGGCTTCGGCTTTCGTTTATCTGATTACCGAAAGCAGGACGCTCTTCCGGCGGAAGCTCGCGCAAACGTGCATATAGCCCGTTCAACAAGCTTTTCTTGCCCAAATACTGTGCCTTTACGTTCATCACGTCATTTGGGTTCTGGCAAGCCAGAATATCGCTTTCGGCTTGCCGGACAAGTAGGTTCAACTGCTCTTGCAATGCTAATTCCTCTGCTTCTGTAACCTGTAACCTGACAACTGTAACCTAAATTACAAACCCTTAGCTATTTCTACTAACTTGGCAAATGCGGGTGCATCGTGCCAGGCAAGGTGGGCAAGAGACTTACGGTTAATATCTATATTCGCTTTGGTTAAGCCATTTATAAACTTGCTGTAGCTCATGTCGTTAAGGCGGCAAGCTGCGTTTATACGAACGATCCACAGTCTGCGGAACTGGCGTTTTTTAAGCTTACGGTGGGCAAAAGAGAAAGCCATACCGCGTTCAACGGTTTGTCTTGCTACACGATATGTTTTACTCCGGCAACCGAAAAAGCCCCGGGCTTTGAGCATATATTTTTTTCTTCTACGGTGGGCTGCGACGTTATTAGTACTTCTTGGCATTTCTTATCTCCTCTCTTAAAGTCCCAGCATCCGGTAAACTCTGCCTTCGTCACATTTACGGATGATGGCGCTGGCGCGAAGGTTACGTTTCAGTTTTGGTGATTTCTTAGTTTTAATGTGTGCGCTCTTGGCGTGGTGGCGCACAATCTTGCCCGATCCGGTAACCTTGAATCGTTTGGCAGCAGATCTGTTAGTTTTGATCTTGGGCATGTTTATCTCCTTAGGTTTATACTAAATCTCACAGCCACAAAGCAGCTGACAATTCTTATTTTAGCTTTAGGGTTATCTATATACTGGTGTTATTCCTTATCTGTTTCGGGGGCTTCGGGGCTAACCGGCTCCACAGTTTCCGCTATTGCTTCCACTGCAGGAATCTCGGTTCCTTCCGCAGCCACATCACCGGGTTTATCATCTTTGGCAAGGATGCGGTCAATTTCCTTTTTCGGGGAAACAACCATGGATAGCAGGTTTCTATCCGATACCGGCTCGCTATCAATATCCACGATGTAAGCAAGTTCCGCTTTCAGTTTATCCAGAACCCGGTAACCAAGTTCTTTGTGCGCCATCTGGCGTCCTCTGAACCTTATAGTGAATTTCACCTTGTTGTGTTGCTTAAGGAATTTGATGGCGTTGTTTTTCTTGAAGTTAAAGTCGTGCTCTTCGGTATTGGGTCCGAACTTTATTTCCTTCACTTCCACTTCATGCTGTTTTTTGCGAGCTTCTTTGGCTTTCTTTTCTTTCTCGAAGTAGTACTTGCTAAAGTCCAAAATACGGCATACCGGTGGGTCTATATTGGGGGATATCTCCACTAAGTCCAGTTCAGCTTCTTCTGCTCTGCGCAGGGCTTCACGTACGGAGACCACACCAATTTGTCTGCCATCGGCACCGATCAGGCGAACCTTGTCCGCTATGATCTGGTTGTTAATGCGTTCTTTCGGCACTACTTCCTTGGTTCTGGCCTTACCTTTTTTGATCCGGATTATAAGAACCTCCTTCTTACCGGAAATGAAACAGGCGGCATTCTCAATCCAAGAACTCCGCCTGCTTCACAGTAAAGATTTCATCTTTAGTATTTATGTTTCACAGCCTTACGAGCACATCAGGCAGTAAGGCAGAAGCATACGGCTTCATTTCTGGGTGCATAACATTTCGGATAGGCTATTCTGTCAATTTCTTTTTACCCTGGCTCACCTCCCCCCGTTTTTCAAACATGGTATTATAAGTTGGTTTGCTTCGTGCCATTTACCTTTGTATGGATTGATGTTGCGGGTAGAAATGGAGCTAAAGCAAGACTGTATGAGCATTGATAACCGATAGTAAACAAAGTCGTATATCTTCTTCCAGTCTCTGTTTTTGTACTTCATTATTGATGGGAATGCTTGCAGGTAGATATAGGCAAACCGTTTGAGCGAGTAGAGGTAGCACATGGCAAGAAGCAGAACTTGGTTCATGTTATTAATTCTTGTGTAAGAAGTTAGTTGTATCTTCTCCCACCCGTATGCTTGCTTCAGGTGACGGTGTACTTCTTCAATCTTCCAACGCATTCTATACATCTTCAAGGCTTTGATAACGATCTCTTGAAGGGTCAAATCCGGTTGTCCAGGGAAGTCGCAAAACAAGTATAGAAAGCCTCCATTTTCTGTTTTGCTCGTGCTGTAGCGTGCGACTATCAGCCAAGTGTCCACGGTCTCAGGATGCTTTACCGGATGAGGATTGAGCCGTATGGATACACGCTTGATGCCGCATTTAAGACATTGTCCATCTTTCTTTAAATTGTATTCCTGATCAAGCTTAACCGACTTTGCTACTTCCAGAAAGGGCTTTTCAACTCCTCCGGTAATCAGCCCCCTAGACCCAATTGCGCGGATAATGTAGTTTAATGAGTTTTGCTTCAGAAAAGAGAACAAGTACCTCTTATCGTATCCACGATCAAAGACGTAAACACCCTTGTTGCCAGTGGCTAGGGATATGTCTATAAGTCTGTCCTCCGTTATCTGGTACAGGGTATCTAACTCTAAGTTCTCCGCAAATATGTCCGAACTGAGCGGTTTGATCTCGTAGCCTTCTTTGCTATCTTGATAAGCTACTATATTGAGTACATCGTAACCCAATTGGTCGTTTCTACCCGTGCTACCGTCCC
This sequence comes from uncultured Candidatus Cloacimonas sp., assembly GCA_964430595.1. Classification (GTDB taxonomy): domain Bacteria; phylum Cloacimonadota; class Cloacimonadia; order Cloacimonadales; family Cloacimonadaceae; genus Cloacimonas. The sequence goes on along the minus strand of CAYSGM010000149.1, from coordinate 2,305 downwards.
TTACTTTCTTCAGCCCCTCCATGGTTGTTGCTTTGGATTTCACAATGTCACTATCATCAACGATTATTGCGGTATCATGGTCAAAACCACGGCATTGCTCTTGTATAATCAGGCTCTGGAGCTTGGTTTTCATACCTGGCTTATTCAAATGGCGAGTGAAACGCTCACATACTTTCTTCACACTTATGCTTTCACCCAGCATACAGGCCGCCCTGAGGCATATAACAGATTGACTTTTCAGTACCCCCAAACACATATCACGTAGAAACTTATACTCTGGAAGAGTAAATTTATTCTTGAACTTTCCGAGATACTGTCCAAATTTTACTTGCAGGCTTTGCTTGGTTTGTTTTTGATGTTCATCATACATGGTCGACTCCTTGTTGTGATGATTTTGGTAAGAACCACTAACGGGAGTCGGCTTATTTTGTAAAGCAAAATATGTTGACAATATGTATATCTATCTGAATGCAGATCAACACATTAACAATATTGCAACCCCGTCTGACCACCAACTCACATAACTATAATAGAATGAATATGTTAGTCCGAAAATGCACTTGCGCTTTTCAGATTAGATTGAGCCACAAACTACTACCAGTAAATAGCTCACAGATTGCACTCCAAAAATTTCGGGGGGATGCGTGCTTTTTACCCTGGAACACCGAATTCATTCGGTTGGCACTGCCGAATTTATTCGGCAGTGCCAACCAACTGGCAACTAAAGTTAGCAGTTCCAACCGGATTAATCCGGTGTTCCAAACATAAATACTCTCACGAAAGCAAGTCCGGATTAACGAATATAAACTCCCAGTCCTCCGGCTTCTCCACCAGTTTTGCCTTCACCGGATTCTGCCTGATATACTCAATTATCCTGTATAGTTCTTCCTGGTTTCTCACCCAATAATCATAATATTCATGATACCAAATACTTCCTGTCCTGTTTAGCATCAGGTTAATGCTTCTGGCTGTGGCACCTTTAATCTGCTTCATTATATCTGCCAGACTAATCGCATTATCCCCATCATTATTGGGCTTAATCACCAGATGTACGTGATTAGGCATAATTGTGTAAGCATAAAGATAATACATGCTGTCACTTAGGAATTGAATTCTCTCCCCCACCAGGGCTGCAAGCCTGGGATCAGCAATTAAGGATAATTCTGAAGGGCAATCATTGTAGGCATCGTCCATAAAAGCAATCATCTTTTTCTTGTTGAGAACCTTGCTTTCTCTATCGTAGGGTTCTGTTTCATCGTTCAAATTAGCTCTAAAGTCGTTCAGGGCATGCAAGTACTTCTGCGGAATATCAAAAGCCAGCCTGAATGTGATAAAGAACACCCCTTGCTTGGGCTGATAATGTGGCAATTTACGCCGATAGTATAGTTTATATTGCATAACAACCCCAGAACATCAATATACGGAACACCGAATTCATTCGGTTGGCACTGCCAACTTCAGTTGGCATTGGATTGATTGAGCCGAATAAATTCGGCAGTGCCAACCGGATAAATCCGGTGTTCCAACCCATACTATTCCCACAAAGGCATGCACAATCAAAAGGGACATTATCAGCAGGACAGTCATAAGTGTCTTTAACTTCATATTACTTTCTAACTCCTCACCATTGGATTATTGGTTGATAACAGCTTTCAGTAACCGATTATTTATCATTTGCATCTTTATCTTAAGGCATGTAATAATCCTTAGATTTCCTCATTACTCTTCCAGTAGCTGCATTTATCCAGATTATGTAATCGCCGAATAACGGTATTTCTTTATCTGAAACACAAATAAAATAGGCAAGATAGTAGCTGTTACTTGAAGTATTAGAATACCTAGTTTTCAATACTCTTGCAGATTGATATCTCTCATTGTTCATTTCTTGAATAGCTTTCTGTTTTGCTTCACCTTCTGAGATTATATTGCCCAAGGGTTCCTCCGGCAATTCCACAGCATTATCGCCAATATCGAATCTATACCTTCCCGCATCATAAGTGATTACGATGAAACCAGAACCTTCAACACGATATCCATTAACCTGCTGATAATAATCAGTGCTAATATACCCACTACGTTTCGAAATCCTACTCATAGACAACTGACTGCGTTTAGCAAAGGAATAAGGGAGTATTTTGTCCAAGACACGGATACATGCCTGCCTAAAGGAAATTGTATCTGCATCTGCAGAGAATGGGATATCTGCAAATTTACCTTCGTATGGTCCAAGCTTCATACGTTCAAGATAATAGTCTACATTACCAGTAAACCCAGTCTCCGCTTTGAACCTCTCCGCCAATTGTTC
>CAYSGM010000148.1:0-5997 GCA_964430595.1 uncultured Candidatus Cloacimonas sp. | reverse complement strand
GGGCAAGGGTGCGGGCGATGGTGTTCCCGATGCGTATGGCCGCGCCGGTGATGAGAACAGTCCGGTTCATGGAGAGGTTACAGGTTACGGGTTACAGGTTACAGGTTACGGGTTACAGGTTACGGGTTACAGAGGAGGACAGATGAACACGGAACTGATTAAGCCTTTGGCAAAAGAACTGGCAACGCAACTGAATAAGCTGGTAAACATTCCGCTGGTATCCGAAGAGGACGAGCAAGCCTTCTTCGAGATGGTGGTGAAAGTGGTTATCGAGATGGTGCTTAGGCAGTTTGGGAAGCAGGTGGGTTAAAGGGGCAGTGAGAGCCGGTGGCAAGTGAGAGTGCCTTGCACAGGTGAGAGCTACGGCAGGTGAGATTGCTCACTAACGTAGTTCTCACTTGCTTGCTCTCACTAACGCAGTTCTCACTATTGGGGGCAGACACAGGGATCTGCCCCTACATTCTTGTGGGCGGAACGGCGTCCGCCACTACATTATAGTTTATTCTGGGTAGTAGAACAGCTCATGTTCCTTATCTATCCAGCTGTATTGCACTTGCCCCACATAGATGGTGTGATCTCCGCTGCGAACCTGGCTAACCACTTCGCACTCGAAGTTTACGATCGCATCTGTTAATATGGGAAGCTTGTGGAGTTTACCGGGAATGTGCTTTACTTCCCCGGCGGTGAATTTATCAATATCCCTACCTGAATTTGAACCACACAGGGTAAGCAGGGCTTTCTGATCTTGCGAGGGGAATACCAGATTGAAGAAGCGCCCCCCCTCCAGACAATCATGAGAATACCTTGTGTGCCCTATCGATATGGCAAACATAGGGGGTTGGATGGAGGTGCGCATGAACCATTCTATCGTTATTAAATTATAGTTTCCATCGGGTTTTTGGGTAACAGCCAAAGCTACCTTGGCGGGTAAATGCACTTTGGCGTAGGCAGTGGGTAAATCACAAATCTGCATCATGTTCGTTATACTCCTTTTAAGCGTTACTTACAAGATATAGCAGATTTAGCAGGGAACAAACAGAAAGCACTTGCCAAGCGGGCTTGTAAACATATCTTTTCAGTAGGAATTAAAAATAAACCAAGGCGGTAGCATATGTTTAACCAAGATACATTAAAAAAACATAACCCGATAGATAACAAGATATTTCAACTGATAGATGATGATGGCAAGCCTGTGAACAAGGATTGGAAGCCTTCCCTGAGTAACGAAGAGATAGTAAAAGCATACAAGGATTTGTTGTTTGCCCGCACGGCAGACTACATGGCGGTAAGCTACCAAAGACAGGGCAGGATGTTCACCTATCCTCCCAATCTGGGGCAGGAAGCCATCTCCATCGCAGCCGGTATGGTGATGAAGGAAGAAGATTGGCTGGTGCCTGCTTTCAGGGAACTGGGAGCCTGGCTTGCCAAGGGCGTTACCTTAAGAGAGATATTCCTGTATTTCAAAGGGAATGAGGATGGATCACGATTTTCAAATGCAAGGCGGATGTTGCCGGTATCGGTGCCTATCGCATCACAACTGGTACACGCAGCGGGGATAGGCTATGCCATGAACTATCAGGGGGAGAAGGCGGCTGTCTTTGCCTTTGTGGGTGATGGCGGAACTTCCGAAGGCGATTTCCATGAGGCTTTGAACTTCGCAGTAGTGTGGAATGTACCTGTGGTATTCATCGTGCAAAACAACCAGTTTGCCATTTCCGTGCCCCTGAAGATGCAAACCAAATCCATAAATCTGGCGGTGAAGGGGATAGCTTATGCCATGCCCTCTGTGGTGGTGGATGGTAACGATGTATTTGCTATGCACGAAGCACTCAGCTATGCACGCGAGCAGGCTGTTAGCGGTAAAGGTCCCATGCTTATTGAGGCAAAGACCTTCAGAATGGGAGCGCATACTACCTCCGATGACCCCACCAAATACCGCACCAGGGAAGAGGAAGAAGCCTGGGCGGGGAAAGACCCTCTTAAGAGATTAAAAGGCTACCTTGAGGCTAATAAGCTGTTTGACGTAAGCAAGGAAGAAGAACTGGTAGCAGAATATAAGAAAAAGATTGATGTGGAGTTCGAAGCGGCGGAAAAGCACCCTGAGTATCCGCTTAATGATGTGTTTGATTACATGTATCAGGAATTACCGGATGAGCTGAAACGGCAGAAGAATGCCTACGAAAACTACCTTCAGAACAAAGGAGGTGGCAAATGAAAGTGATGAATATGGTTCAGGCGATAAATGATGCCCTGGATATCATGCTTAGCGCAGATAAATCCGTGGTAGTATATGGCGAAGATGTGGGCGTGGAAGGCGGTGTATTCAGAGTTACCGAGGGCTTACAGCTTAAGCACGGAGCAAATAGGGTGTTCGATTCCCCCCTGGCGGAATCTGCCATAGCAGGCACAGCTTTGGGCATGGCAATAGCAGGGATGAAGCCCGTGATCGAGATGCAATTCGATGGTTTCTCTTATCCTGCTTTTAACCAAATATTATCTCATATCGCCAGGTTTAGAAATCGTACCAGAGGCAAGTTCACGGTTCCGGCTGTAATCCGTATTCCTTATGGAGGTGGGATAAATGCCTTGGAACACCACTCCGAAAGCCCGGAAGCATATTTTGGGCACACCCCCGGCTTGAAGGTGGTTATTCCTTCCACTCCTTATGATGCCAAGGGGATGTTGATAGCAGCTATAGAAGATCCCGATCCGGTTATCTTTATGGAGCCCAAACGCATCTACCGGGCTATAAAACAGGAAGTTCCGGAAGAGAAATATAGCATTCCCATCGGTAAGGCAAGAGTGTTGAACACAGGTGAACAGCTTACTATCATAGCCTATGGAGCAATGATCCGCGAAGCACAGAAAGCCATTGCCATGGCAAAGCAGAAAGGCTGGTCTGTGGAACTTATCGACTTGCGCAGTATTTGGCCTATAGACAGAGATACGATCAGGGAATCAGTGCGCAAGACAGGGCGGGTGCTTATCGTTACCGAGGCATCACAGAGCTATGGCGCAGCAGCAGAGCTGATTTCCATTGTAAATGAAGAGGCGTTCCTGTCCCTGGAAGCACCTCCAACCAGGCTGACGGGTTTCGACACGGTTATCCCCCTTCCTTTGGGTGAAAAATACTATATCCTAAGCCCGGAACGTATCTTTTTCGAGATAGAGAAACTGATCAGGTATTAGGAGGATAGCATGAGATATGTATTTAAGTTCCCCGATATTGGCGAAGGTTTGGAAGAGGGCAAGATCATTGAGTGGTATGTGGAAAAGGGACAGACCATTGCGTCCGGTGATGCACTGCTTAAGATGGAGACTGATAAAGTGGTAACCGATATCCCCAGCCCCAAAAGTGGAGTGATAGCTCAACGTTTTGGCGCAGAGGGAGAAACCATAAAAGTCGGTAACGCATTAGTGGAGATAGATATAGAAGGTGACCCTGCCTCTGTGGTGCCAGAGGAGATAAAACAGGAAACCCCTTCCGTGGAAGCCATAGATGAAAAGGGTTTCGGCGTGGTGGGAACTATGGAAGTAGCGGGTAATGGAGCTTATCTGCCCTCCAGTAACGAAGCCACTACCCAGATAGAGAAAGTTCAGACAAACACAAAGAAAGTATTGGCAACACCGGTAGCCCGCGCTATGGCGAAAGAGCGTGGGATAGATATAAATATGGTTCAGGGCAGCGGACCCGCGGGAAGAGTAACCTCTAAGGATATAGAGAAATACAGCCCTCACCAAGGAAGCAATCAGCCAATGCTCCATAAACCATCACCGATTGTGAATGACCAAAGGCAAGAAGTAAAGCCCATCTCTCAAATCCGCAAGACAATCGCCAAAAACATGCTTCGCTCCAAGCAAAATACCGCCCACATGAGCGTTATGGACGAGGTGGAGGTATCGGAACTGGTGGAAGCGCGTAGTAAGATAAATGCAAAGCTGGAAGGTATTAAACTTAGCTATTTGCCTTTCATCATCAAAGCAATCGCCATTGCCTTGAAGAAACATCCTGTGCTTAATGCGGAACTGGATATGGAAGCAGAACGGATAATCTACAAGAAGTATTACAATATCGGCTTGGCGATGGATACCGAGGATGGCTTGGTGGTGCCCGTAATCCGTGACGCTGATAAGAAATCCCTGGTTCAATTAGCCCAAGAGATTGTCAGTTTCGCAGATAAAGCCAAGACCCGTAAACTTACCATGGATGATATGCGTGACGGCACTTTTACAATAACAAGTTATGGCTCCATTGGGGGTTATTTTGCCGTGCCGGTGATTAACTATCCCCAGAGTGCCATTTTTGGTGTGGGGCGCATCGCAGACAAGCCTGTGATCAAGGATGCAGCCGTAGTTCCCGGGAAAGTGATGCCTATCTCCATGAGCGTGGATCATCGCATCGTGGATGGGGGAGAAGTGGCGCGCTTTCTGAATGAAGTCCTTGATATGCTGCATGAGCCCATGTTGATTCTTGCCTACGAAGGAGGTACAGATGCTTTATGATGTAATCATTATTGGTTCCGGGCCTGCCGGTTATGTGGCAGCTATCAGAGCCGGTCAGACAGGGCTTAAAACCCTGGTTATCGATCGTAAGTACATCGGGGGAATGTGCCTGAACTGGGGATGCATACCAACAAAGAGCATCCTCGAAAGCGCAAAACTATTTAAAAGAATCAAGAATGAAGCCTCTGAATTTGGCATCGGCGGATATAATCCCGATGACTTAAGCTTCAATTGGGCTCAAGCTGTGAAGCGCAGTAAGGGGATTGTCCAGAAGCTGGGGAAAGGGATTGAATATCTCTGGAAGAAGAATGGGGTGGAATTCCTGATGTCAGATGCGAAGATCTTGTCTCCCACCGAAGTGGAAGCCGATAACCGTATTTACAACACCAAGAACATTATTATTGCTACAGGTTCACGCCCTGTGAAGCAAAGCCTGTTCCCTGATGCAATAGAGCTGGAGGATTTCTTTCTTCTGGATAACCTGCCTGAAAAACCTGCTCTTTATGGTAGAGGGGCGATAATTCTTGAGTTTGCCCAGCTTTTTTCCATGCTTGGCAAGCATCCCACGATTATCAGCACTGGCTCACCCCTGATTCCCAAGCTTGATGCGCATCTGGAGGCGTATGTGATCAGAAAATTGAAGAAGGATAAGATCGCTGTTATCCCCCAGGCAGATATCCGCTTTGATGCAGATGGAGTGCATCATGGGGATTCAATTCTGGAGTTTGATGCAGTGATTAACTGCAACTTGCGTGAAGCCGTTTTGCCAGCTTCTGATGTAGTGTTAACGCAAAAGGAAGGCTACCTTGACGTGGATTTGCGCTATCGGACATCAGTTCCCAATATCTTCGCAGCGGGTGACGTTAATGGGATTAGCTATTTGGCGCATGCAGCTTCAGCACAAGGGCTTAGCATTATAAACTTAATCAATGGTATTGAGGATGAAAAGATACCCGATTACCCCATAAATATATACAGCGAACCGGAGATAGCTCAGCTGGGCTTAACTGAAGCAGAACTGAAGGATTCCGGGATGGATTACAAGGTGAAGGAGATGCCTTTATCAGCCAATGGAAAAGCCTTGGCTGAGGGGACTTCGGAGGGATTTATCCGCCTGTTGTTTGAAAACAAATACCGTCAGGTGTTGGGGGTTCAGATTGTGGCAGCCAATGCGACAGATCTTATTTCCGAAGCCGGTGTGCTATTGGAACTGGAAGGCACGGTTTACGATCTTGCCCGCACCGTGCATGCTCATCCCACTATTGCAGAAGTATTTATGGATGTATCTAAAGATTAACTGATATAAATCCTTATCATAAAGCTGGATATGAGCTAACAATACATTTGGGTGATCAGCTATCTTATAGCGAGAATGAAGGTTACCAGCGGTAGTTAAGAAACAACATTGGTTCTTTGTTCTTGATGCCGAAATATACTTCGGTTTGTCGTTTATCGCGGGAGGAAAACAACAAGTAATCCACACCGCTTACAAGA
>CAYSGM010000147.1:0-6004 GCA_964430595.1 uncultured Candidatus Cloacimonas sp. | reverse complement strand
CATTTGGTGTTTACTTGCTATAGTTTATACTGCCCTTGACTTGGGGAATATAAACAGCTTTCACTTGGTAGAAAGCTTTATCCAGTGAATCGTAGTCTTCGAATGCAAGCTCGGTTGTCTCATTTATTTTTACAAACTCATCACCCGGAGCTTCAGCACGGTATATCCAATACCCGTTCGCATTTGGCACCACGCTCCATTCCAGAAGGGTGAGACCTTCTCCTCTACTAATGCTTACAACGGGAATATCAAGATTGGTAATCACTTGATTAACCGTAATCATCACCGTATCAAATGCTTCTTCTATGCCGTCGCTAACGGTAAAAGTCAGTTCTTCCTCGCCATACCAATCTTCAGAAGCGGTAAATGTTACCTCAAGTCCGTCAATTACTGCAAATACGTTAGTATTACCACTGAAGTCCAGAGTAAGGCTTTGTTCATCGATATCATTTACATAAGCACTAAAATCCACGATGAGAGACTGGTTCATGTCCAATTCAAAGCTATCCGGCAGCACAATTGTGGGCGGTGTATTAACAAAACTGACGTTTACGGTTACTATATCAAAATCCTCGTCTGTACCGTCACTAACGGTAAAGGTTAGTTCTTCGGAGCCTATCCAGCTTTCCGAGGATGCGATTGTTACTTCCAAGCCCTCAATCGTTACAAGCAGGTCTTCGTCTCCGGAAACGGTAAGTTCCAGAGGATCGCTATCCAAATCATCCACGTAAAGGCTGAAATCAACTACAATGAAATGGTTCATGTCAAACTCAAAAGTCTCCGGAAGATCAATTGTGGGAGCATTATTGGGTGCGGTAACATCCATTGTAATCGGTATTACCTCGCTTGGATTAAGCGGATCATTAGAACTAATCGATAGGGTAGCTTCATAATGACCAGGCTCAAAGTCAAGTATGGCTGTGCTAAAGAAACAAGCAATACTTTGCTCACCACCTCCAGCAATAGAACCCGATAGCGGGAAAGCATTGAACCACGTTACCGGTGGCTCGCTGGGTTCAATGGTGATGGTATAAGTTAATGCTAAGTCTCCGGTATTGTATACTGTGAAGGCATCAGAGCTTTCTTCGCCTAAGATAACATCGGCAGATATCGCATCTGTACTAAAGCTGATGGTAGGTGAGGTGCAGCCCGTGCCGGTGACGGCTATATCTACGGTCGGATTGTCCACGTCGGTACTGCTGATTACCACATTTCCGTTGTAGGCGATTAGCGCAGAGGGTGCAAAGGTAAGGGTGTATGTATTTGTGGTACCAGCATTAACACTATAATCCAGAGCAACGCGGCTTCTACTGCCACTGTCACGGAGATTATAACTTGCGCTCTTTGCCCCTGCTAATGCCACAGAATATCCGCTTGGAGGAGTTATTGTGCCCGTAAGCTCCAAATCTCCGGTGTTCTGAATGGTAAACTGCTTAGTATCGGTGGTACCAACTGCAACATTACCGTAAGTAAGGGTTAGAGGAGCAACAACTATGGAAGGTCCTTCAGGAATTGGCAGGCAGGTTAGTTTCAGGTTGGGTCGGGATGCTGTTACGCTACCCCCCGTCCAGATTCCAGTTTGGTCACTATCATCGCTACGGGCAAAACGGAATCCATTAGCAGATGAAGTATAACGAACAGTTCCGGTTGAAGACCAGTTTGCCACGCGGTTGAAGGCTGTATCAATCACGATGTTGTCAGTCCCATTCCAAAGGAAGGGGGTGCTTAAGGTCAACATCTCATATCCGCCTGCTGTAGGCATATAGGAAGCAGAGGAGTACACTGTTGTCATCCCCGTAGCATCTTGCCAGCTTGATACATTAGCCGCAGTTGTGTGCTTCATGCGGATAACAAAACTCGGCAGTGCTAAGGTAGGACTGCTTGAGATATAGAAGCCAATCTGGGTAATATTTATAGGTCCGGTGATACCGGCAGCTTCAAGTTCAGTTCTGGTGTAAACGGACTGTCCATGCAGGCTTTTATAGTATATATTGATAGGACAGCCTTCCGAAGTACCGGTAACTGTGGCATTTGCTCCTATAGTTCCAGAGATGGGAACAAGGGCAGCAGGAGTTACATTAAGAGTTTCGGTTGCATCAGAATCTCCACCGGAATATATAGCTTTCAGATAATAGCTGTAAGAAGTCCCATTTGTCACAGCATGATCAGCATAGCTAAGAGATGCCACATTGGTTAAAAATACGCTGTCTTTATAGATATCATAGCCCGTAGGAGTTCCAGATGCAGGTGCTTGCCAGGCAAGATTTACCACTACATTACCCGCAGTGACAGTGAAGTTCTGAGGAGGAGCATAATACACCCCATGGGGAGGGAAGATGATATGATCCAGATAAGCGCAATCACTTCCACCTATATAAGATACGTCCTTAGAGTATGTCCATGAGAACGTATGCAAACCCGCCGTAACTGCATAACTTTGCTGAGTCCAGACACCTACACCAGACCACTGACCTTGTTGCACGCCATCGATATAGAACCTAAGATAGTCATAGCCGGATTCAGAGGATGTCATCTGGTAGAAGGAAATGCTCCCCGCACTGGATACTGTCATCGGTATTGCCAAAGAAGTACTTGCGCTATGTGCAATTATTCCTGATTTGGCAGCATAAGTGCCAGATAAGGATACATCAGATTGCACCGTCCAAGGAGAAGCACTTAAATTACTCCAACTGAATGCGTTAAAGTTACCGGATTCAAAACCTTCATCCGCAGGAGCAAGCAAGGTTACTGATATGCTATTTTCAGCACTATTGCTGCTGTTGTCCGTTGCGATAGCTTTGATCGCATGGGAACCGTTGCTGTAACCTGTAGTATCCCAGTTCCATGTGAATGGAGCAGCAAAATCTGTGTATTGCAACACGTCATCTATAAAGAACTGAACCTGAGTTATGGTTCCATCGCTATCTGTGGCGGTTACATTAACCGTTGCTGTTTCACCAATGTTTATAAATGCACCAATTGCAGGAGCAGTTATAGTGCAGGCAGGTAAGCCAGGAACTAAAGACGAGAGAGCATTGTTGGCATTAACCAATCCATAACCGGTGAATCTATCCCAACCTGCACCGCCGTCGAAGGTCATGTCTGTGGCAGTACTGGTTAAAGCAGTGCGTACCTGAGCCGGAGTAAGGGTGGGTTCTTTAGATAAAATTAAAGCTGCTACACCCGCTGCATAAGGAGTAGCACAGGAAGTGCCGTTGAACCACATATAATAATCGCTGGAAGTATTATATCCATTACCTGCGCCGGTTATATCAGTTGCGGGTAATATCGTAGGAGCCATTATATCAACAGCGTCTCTGGCATCAATGGTATTTGTCCCATAATTGGAGCCCCACCAGTACTCTCCATCGGATGAAGTGTCACTCTTTCTTTGTCCAGTCGGGCTTGCTGCACCAACTGAGATAACATATGGATGGTTGGCAGGATAGGATATGGTGGAAGTGTTATCATTTGCAGTGGCTGCCAGAAGCACCACTCCATGGGTATAAGCATAATTGTAGGCAGTGTCAGATGAAGGGTAATCGCCATAATCATAGCCTCCCCCGTAACTCATACTAGCTACATCCACGCTATTATCTCCAACATGATAAAGTGCATTTTCAATAGCTGTTCCGGTTAATGCCCCGGTTGAATCGGCAATTTTAACAGGCATAACGCTACAACCACCCGCAACACCAGTAACCCCAAGTCCGTTGTTTGCACGCCCGGCAGTAACACCCGAACATGCGGTCCCATGCCCCGGATCGGCACTATCATCCATGGGATTAGCATCGTTATCACCATAATCATATCCGGCAACCAACCGTAAATCAGGATGAGCTGTATCCACACCTGTATCAATAACGGCGATAATGATTGAAGATGATCCGTAACCCTGAGATTGATCCCAGGCAAGCGGTGCATCAGTATCAAAGCCAACAGTTCCCACTCCTGCGCCGGAATGGCTTCCTCCGCTATATACTGGGAGCTGCGCCGTATTGTTATGTCCCCAGTTATTGGCATAGTAAGTATCATTAGGTATTGCTGTTGTGTAGAAATAGGTCTCCGGGCTTGCCCAACTGATCCATCTATCTTTGGCTTTGAAAGCATCCAGAGCAGCAAAAACATCAATACTATTCTCAAACTTAATCAGAATCCACCGATCTACTCCATGTTCATTTTCAAAGGCTTTGTCTTTAAGACGGATATGAGCCCTGAATATCTTTGCTTTTCCATAAGATGAGATAAGATCATCCAATTCTTTGATTCCAAGCCTGTCTATCGAAGCGGTAAGGGCTTCCGGCAAATCAACACGATCCATTGCTTGCTGAGACAGTTGAAGCTTTAAAATGTTTTTCGCAAAAAGCGGTTTTTCCCTTTGCGGACCTGGTACAGCATTGGCACAAATCAACAGAGGAAGCAGCATAAGTATTACGAAAAGAGTCAGTCTGTTCATAATCTACTCCATTACAGTTTATTTCACTTAGTTTAAACCGAATAAAAGCGAGTTACAATGATTGTATAACAAGCTTATCAAGATGCACTTCTGATACATGTCCTATTATGAGTGTCCTTCATAATCTGGCAAGTAAATTTTTCATACCGTGCAAACTTAGCATGTTATACAGTTTGCTAGTGCTCACATAAATTGTAAAGATATATATCGGTTGTTAGCTGATTCGTAATCATACGCTCAAACTTGTATAATATGAAAAAGAGCGGAATGCACATGGCACTCCGCTCTTAGAATCTATTGCAGCTAAGGTTTAAAAGTTAACCACCAACGATGTCCCAACGGCATAGTTAGCAGGCTTTGTTCCTTCCGTTGAGGTTCCGAATGCACCAAAAGCTGATACTTTCATCATATCTTCTATTAAGTTCATTTCCACACCACCGTTTACTTCCCAACCCATGTCAGTAAGCATACCGGCAGCACCGAAAGCAGTCATATTCTCTTTTACAGGGACGCGAATCTTACCAACAGCACTTACAAAAGCATCAATATTGTATGAGTAGGGAGTACCCCAATAAAGGTTCAATCCATCATGGTTGGCACCGATTCCGTAAATATACAATCCATTCTGATACCATGGACTGAGCGTAGTAAGTCCGTTTTCTGAGGCAAACAGAATATCAGCTCCAAGCTGCATAGCATTTAGTTCTGCATCTGCCTTTATGGCTGCACCCATACCCATTTCATCATCAGCAATATCATTAACCTGATAATCAAGGAAGGGAGTGATGTCCAGAGTTGCTGGTCCTGCTGTCATCGTAACATAAGGCATCAGGGTAAAGTTTCCGTAGTTACTATCTGCAAGGTAACCTCCCATCGCTAACATGCCGAAGGGGAAGGGACTTTCACCCTGTAAACTTGCCATAAAGACATTGTAATCATCCTTCATGAATGTTGCATTCTCTTGGATTTTCATCATCCCAAGCTCTGCTTTCATACCGGCAAAATCTTCCTTACTAAGAATAACCCCGGAAAAATAGTCGTCTAAGATCAAGCTGCGATGATCTGCCCAATACTGTTGTCCAACCTTAATTTTGGCATCTATGGCGTTGATCAGGTAATCCACATACAGTTCACTGGTCTCAATATTTACTGCACTCGTACTTAAGCCACCCCCGGAACCGCCCCAGGTGATGTTACCGATTTCTAACAAAGCATGCAGTTTTAATCCTTCTTCTAATTCACTATCCATACCAAGCTGTAATCGATTGTCTATGGATCCTCCATCATCTTCCGTATCATTGTTGCGGAAAGCGGCACGGGTGCGGAACTGACCCGAAAAGTCAAAATCAACTGCGCTAAGTATGCCTAATAATAAGGCAAACACGATGATGATCGTAAGTTGTTTCATGGTTTCTCCTAAGTGTATATTTATATTTATATCCATGATAAGCCATTAAGAGCGTGCTGGCAAATGATTTCTTAGATATTTAGCATGTTCAGGTTTAATTCGCTCTGCATTATCTGGATAGCTTTCTCCAGATTGGGGAT
>CAYSGM010000146.1:0-6019 GCA_964430595.1 uncultured Candidatus Cloacimonas sp. | reverse complement strand
TATCCCGCCAAAACGTGCCCAAAATCGGCAGAAAAGTCCAGAAAGGTATATTGGGGCAACTCAGGAATTTGAATAAAATGGGGTGGTATAGATTATTAGAGTAGATGGTTCAATAAAGAAGAAATATACTCTGCATCATAGACAAACTTCACTACACAATCATACTATACATTATCAGAATTCAGGAAACAATAAAGAATCAGGAGTATAAACTCACAAAACTATGGCCATTGCAATAGCCACTATGGCTGCAAGGATCATGGCATAATTGATCATCAATACCCGTTTCATTCTTGTGTTAGTAGCTACTAGCGCTTCAATTATTCCCTTAAGAGTTGGCTCAAGTTTACCTGAAACAGTGTTAGCTGCTGAGTTGAGGTTGATGGATATCTTTTGATCCAGTTCGATAAGTCTGTTTTCAAATCCTGTAATCAATTTACTTGAGTTTATACTCCAGGCTTCGTAACTTTTATTCAATTGAGTTACATACGTATCGATCTTCTTTGAAGTGTCTTCCGCGATCTCGTTCAGATCAAGCCCAAGGCTGAGCATTGTTTCCTTAATTGAGGCCAAGATATCTTGAAAATCTGCAATCTTTTCAGCCATTCCAGCGGTGTTCTCGGATTGTTCCTTTGTAAAAGCCTCGTACTGGTTGGATAGATCTTCAAGGTGATGGGAAACAAAAACTCGGTACTCATTTAACGAATTTGTGATTTGGTTATTTAGGTCGGCAAGTTGATTGATTTTATCCTGCTGTCCATCCAATTGGGTCCGAAGTGACTCGGATGTGCCATCAATCTTTTCGATGTTGTTTTCGATTTTATTAATAACTGCGGCAAGACTGCCTGCAAATTCTTGTACATCTTGGTTTTCCATATTAATCTCCTATAACCGTTTTCGAGATGGACTGAGTAGCTCTGGTCAAATAGGCCAGCGTTTCTAGATCATTGAAATCATATCCGGTTGTCTGCTGAAGGTGGTTTTCGAAATCCGGCATTTCTTCATTAACACTATGCCAAAATGTTCCCAAAAGTGTCTTGAAGTCTCTGAAACCAAGAAGTTCGCCACTACTTTCCAAATACAGAGAAACTCCTCTTAGCAACTCTTTCGTGCCTTGATTAAACTCCAATGTCTTTTTCTTAGAGATGATGAAATTTGTGAACGCATTTAGAATATGAAGGCTGTAATTGTTTGGATTATCGTTCAGAAGCCTTATACAGGCACCACGAAGTTCCTTGCAATTAGGGATCAGGCCACCAGCGTCATTCTTCACGATGTCGATAAACAGTGATATTATGTTCTCACTTTGCACTTTGCCTCGCTCGGTGGCATTGGTAAGGGAAGCTTCTCTACCATCCGGGGTGAAGTAATTATCTCGGAAGTATTTCGAACTGAAATACACGTCGATGTACTCGCGAAAGCTATCCGACAGAGGATCCGAATCCTGATTATCCAATCCATAGCGGCAAGCAAAATCCATGTCCGAGATGGCTTGCTCCCTCTTTTTTTTTATATAGTTGTGCTCAAACTCAATGTAATAACTGATTAGGTCGCTGTAGTTCGGTTTGTCCTTGTGTTTTATGAAGAACTCTTCCACCATTATCTGGGCTTTTTTCTCAGTAAAGTATCTCATCAGATAGTTTTTCAGGGTTGTTGTCAACGATTCCCTTTCCTTGGGGGTTATTGTCAGCCGGTAAACCGTTGATTTGCGGTATTCTATCGTATAATCGTCAATTACTCCAACCAAGGTAAGCCTGTAGATGATCTTGCCAAAGATTGTCTTGTTTTTCCGTATTCCAACCCCAAGATATTCTGTATAAGAGCTATCCTCCGAATCTACTTCGATCACAAAATCCCGTTTACGATCCTTCTCCCTCAAACAATCGTTGATTGACTTATTCTCGGTTTTATCTATGTAATTTAGTATCTTCTTGGTTAGTTCTAGCTCCCGGTGAACCTCAAGGTAGTTGTTATCATGTAAATATTTTGGTACTTCCATGTCCAGCTCGGAATACATCAGGTATGCCAGCGCGAGCTTCCTGTCTCGGCCTATACGCCCAGTCTCCTGCGAGAAACCTTCAATTGAGCCAGGATAGTTCAAATGCACACTGAAACGAATGTTGGGCTTATTGAAGCCCATACCGAATGCTTTGGTGGCGACCATCAGGTTGATCCTGTTCTCCTTGTATAAACGTTGATACTCCTCCATGCTGCTATCTTTGAAGTCTGATTCCAAACCTCCCCTATAATAGCCTAGTTTGATATTCCTGTCGATTTTAAGCTCTCTTGCCAGGAACTCATAAGTGCCGGAAACAGGGTTACTAGTTTTCTGACCAACCTTTGTGCTAACTCCCAGTACACCGGTAGCATGGGGGCAGAAAACTATTATTCCTGTTTCATCGTTAAGTTTTATACCAGGATTGCCATTAATCAGGAAGTTCTTGCTATCCTGACCCAAGGTTTTGTTGACACTGTTTATATCCACAATCAAGCGTTCATTTAACAGATTGAGGAGTTCCTGTCGCTTAGCCAGCTTAATCGACTCAGGTTTTTTTTTGCCTTCAGAGGTATTGTGGTTTGAAAACCGGATAAATTTATATACAATCTCATCCCGTTTGAGGGAAAGTGCTTTTTCTACTTGGATTGGTTTTTGGGATTTGATTTCCAATTCGGCTTGGACGTCAGTTAGAACATCAAAAGAGGCGGTGGCCGTAAGCCCGATGACGGTGATATCTCCAGCATCAAAGGGTTTGCAAAACCTGTTGGCATTAGCTGCCAGGCTTAGATAGCTGGGCCGAAAGTCGTGGCCCCATTCAGACACACAATGGGCTTCATCAACGACGAAATAGTTAAAATAGTTATCTTCCGCGGACATGTCCATCAATGCGTTGCGAAACTCCTGAATCTGCATTCTTTCGGGTGAGATCAAAGTAAACAGGCTTTGCCCAGAGAGCATCTTGAACTCTGCGGTCGCTTTATCAGCCTTGCTCTTATCGGAATTGATGTACACTGAATCTATCCCCAACATCAGCATTTCGTCATATTGATCTTTCATCAGTGACTTGATGGGCTCGATAACCAGAGCAAAGCCCGGTTGCATGAGAGCACTCAGTTGGTAGATGAGCGATTTTCCCCCACCGGTTGGCAGCAGGCCAATTACAGAATCCAGTCGGAGGGCATGCCTCAGAATATCTAGCTGACCTTCAATGAACTTCTTTTTACGGAACAAAGTACGCAGGAAATACGTGAGAGAATCTGTCGAAGCTTGGTCATATGTTTCTTCACTTGCGTCATAGAGCTTGGAATATTTGATTAACTCCCTAGAATAGTACTTCCTCTGGTATTGATCATCAGTTTTCGACAAATCATGCCTGGTTATCGCGATTGAATGGTTTCTATCACTACTTGCTTGCGCCTCTGTATCCTTTCCCATTTCTATTTTCAGCGTTACATCCCTAAAAGTAACATTATCGCCCTGATTGTGCTTTAACACGGCAAGTTTAGTGCCTGAAAGCGTGGTCAAGTGACTCAGCATCTGGTTCAACGATTCGATTGCGTTTTCGGCAGTCAACTGTTGGAAGCCAGTCGTAATCACCAAAAGAGTATCGGTCTGTATATCTTTATGAATTAGATATATCAGGACGGCTAGCTGTAGCCAGGCTGTTTCCACACATTGCGTTATCAACTCTTTCTTTGCGTCATTGATGGCGGCGTAATGGCCATCCCAATCCTCCTTGAAAGCGTAGTTGATAGCTCCATATTTGCTTTCTCTTTGTGTAAGAATGCTTAACTCTGCATCAAACTTTTCTGCTAAGTCGATCGGAAGAAAGGTCGGCACACCTCGCATAATCTGGTTGGCAAGGACTGCGTAATACGCGCTTAGACCGGAGTATTCTTGCTCCGATATGCTTTTGCTACTAAGGCTGAAATAGGAATTGCAGGCAAGGTATTTTTTCAGCGGCTCATACTTTCTGTCAGATATTACTGGGTCAGGGGCGTAGGCAGCCTGAAGCAGTCTTAAGAAATCTCTGGCCGGTTCTGCTTCAGCCACCGGTAGTTCGATTGGAGGAAAGTCGATTATCTCGGCAGCAGGAGCATCTGGGAGCATAAACTCAAAGATCAGTTCATGTCTAGTTGACTTCCGATTTGTGAAGCGATCTCTACAAAATTTCTCGAAGTACTTGCCGCATTTTTTACATGGTTCTCCATTTTTGCAGATTCTCAGAGACAACGGCACATAAGAATTGGTGTAATTATGCTTGAAATGCTCCGCGAAAGCAGTCAGGGATCTGTTGCGAGAATCGTAGATGAATGGGCTGATACAGATGGCCAGATTCCTGGACTGTTGTGTATTGACAAGGCATGAAATAATGTGCGATAGATCAAGACCTGGCACGTCCAGGATGTTTGAAAAGAAATGAATCGTAAGCTTAGCCTTCCCTCGAGGAATGGACTTTGGATCTAGATGATTTAGATCGCTTACCAGGGTAATTGGTTCGACAGCCTCATAAGCCCGGCTGCAAATGTATTTGGCACGCACGAGCGCCAGCTCTGATTCATCTATCAGGGTTATGCTTGAAATTCTGGGTTTTATCTGTTTGCTCTTTATAAACTCTATGAAAGAAAAGCTGGCAAGTCCCTGTCCGCATCCCCAGTCAACAAGATTGACTTCAGTGGTGAAATATTCCCTGATGGTTTGGAACAGAAGGTCATAGGCATCGTTCTGCTTATCATTGTGCATTGGCCAGTATTTGTTTAGATAAAAGTTCAGGTGGGAAGGACACTCGGTAGGATCGGCACCTCTGCTTGGCGGTGCCTTTCTTTCCAGGAGAAACGCCGCCTGCTTGATGCCGTAGGCAGTTAGCTTTCCTACGCTATCGAGTTTTTCAATTAGTTCGTCTCTTGCCATACCACGCTACAACAGCATTTCAGAATCTTGATTAGTTTTTAGATGGTTATCTTTAGCTTGGTCGGGATTGGTATTCGCATAACAGTATACACACCCGTGAGGGCAGGTGTCGTATTGTCCGATATCCTTGCTTTGAATGCACCCGCAGGCTTTGCGTTGCCCTTTGTCCTTGATCTTGTCATATGAATATGGGCTAGAATCAATGTCCAAAAACAGCTGATGGGCGTCAACTCCAAGATATTTCATGAGTTCAGTGTCCTCTGGAAATAGTCTAATGATAAGCCTGTCATCAATACAGCGGTTATGCTCAATTCCATGCTTTTCCAAATCAACCTTTTCCGCACAGGTTCCCAAGGCCAAGCCCCATTTTTTGTTCAGATCGGATATTCCCCGCGCTAGATAATCCATGGTACTTTGGTCTATGTCCCGGATCGCTTCGTTCAGATTGCTGAGATTATTTTTCACTTTTCTGTAGCATTCTACGTCAATAAAACTGAAGACAAGCCGTTCTGTGAACGCATGGATCTGGTCGCCGATATCCCGGATACGTTCTAAAACCTGGTCTGGGTATAGCATTTGGGACACGATGATCGGATCAAAGCGCCAGATCACTTTCTCTTTGCCAATTTTGTCCGCCAGTTCTAAAAAAGTGTCTATCCTTGCCTGAACAGACGGCAGCCCAGGCTCCCACCTCTCTGAGTCATAATCATTGAGAGTGAATTGAAAATAGTAGTTGAATCCCTCGTCTTCAAAGAACCCCAGCTTGTCCATCAAAGGCCGGGCATTCTTAGTCCAGAAGACAAACAGCCTGGCTTTGTCAAAGGTGACATAGGAATACTCGCCGTTGAAAGGATTTTTCCACTTAAGGTAGCCCTGCTTGATCCGACCGATCAGCCAGTCGCTGTAAAATGCTGGTATGTCAGTTGCTCTGGATGCTGAAATGATAACAGGGGAGAGAGGTTTTCTTGCCGCGCCTCCATCATCTCGGACAGTATCGCTGAAGCTTGCCATATATCCTCCATTACCAGTCACTCATTGTTGCTGGCACCAAACTGATTCAATTTATATTCTGCATTAGTAATATGGGGCTTGAGCCTCTGTTGAGTCCCA
>CAYSGM010000145.1:0-6174 GCA_964430595.1 uncultured Candidatus Cloacimonas sp. | reverse complement strand
GTCGCCAAGAATGGTATAAACCTTCGTTCCGGTACATTCAGGTGTTCCGACTTTCAAGAATTCATCCGCGCCTTTGGCAATGATGAAGGGAACGTTAGCCAGGGTTTCCACATTGTTAACCACTGTGGGAGCCTGCCATAAGCCTTTCACGCCCGGGAACGGCGGTTTCCAGCGGGGATTACCGCGGTTGCCTTCCAGGGATTCGATGAGAGCTGTTTCCTCGCCGCAAACATAGGCACCGGCACCGATCTTGATCATGATATCCAGATCGAAACCGCTTTCGAAGATGTTAGTACCCAGTATGCCGTATTCTTTGGCATGCTTGATGGCAAGTTCTAGACGCGAAATGCAGAGCTTGTATTCACCGCGGATGTAGATATAGGCTTTGGTGGCACCGATCGCACGGGCACAGATCATAATGCCTTCCAGCAGTTGATGCGGGTCGCCTTCCATGATCAGGCGATCTTTAAAGGTACCGGGCTCGCCTTCATCGGCATTTACAACCACGTATTTCTGCGGGGCATCAAGCGGAGCAGTGAAGCTCCATTTCACACCGGCAGGAAAACCTGCACCACCGCGACCGCGTAAGCCCGATTTCTTCACTTCGGTAATGATCTCGGCAGGTTGCATTTGGGTTAGGGCTTTTTCCCAGGCTTCATATCCACCGGCACCGATGTAGTCATCAATGTTCTCGGGATCGATAATACCGGAGTTACGCAGCACGATACGGTTGGCATAGTTGAATTTGGGGCTGAACTTGCCCATGGAATCCAGCATAATGCGCTTAACTGGGCGGCCTTTAAGGAAGTGCTCCGAAACCAGCTCAGGAATGTCTTCCAATTTGACTGATTCGTAGTTCACGTTCTCGGGATAAACAGTAAGGCAGATACCGCGACCAAAGAAACCAAGCGGGCCGGTTTCCAGAATATTGATCTCACCGGTTAAGTCAGCTTTCGCAAGCTCACTGCGCAGGCTTTGTAAAAAGCTGTGCACTCCGGCGGCGATGGATGTTTCGTTAATCGACACAAGGATATGACTGCGATAGTATTTCATTATTTCATCCCTCTTATCTTATCGATTATCTCTTCCAACTTCTCTTCCGTTAGGTCGCCGTACACGTCATCATTAATCATCATTACAGGGGCATTACCACACACCCCAAGGCAGGCACATAGTTCCAGGGTAAACATACCGTCTTTGGTTGTTTCTCCGGTTTGAACTCCCAGGATCATCTTCAGCTTGCGAAGCATGTTTTCCGAGCCCTTAATGTAGCAGGGAGGTGATTCGCAAAGGCGGATAATGTTCTTTCCGCGCGGGCTTGTGCTATACATTGTGTAGAATGTCAGCACGCCATAGATATGATTCGCAGGCACATTCAGATATTCAGCTATAACATCCACAGCATCAGATGAGATGTAGTGCTGAGGATGGGCATCCTGAACATCGTGAAGTATCTGGATCAGGTTATCCTTATTGGGAGCATACTTTTGGCATATTTCTAATGTCATACCGTCCCCTTTATTCGTCGTAATGGTTTGTTTTTTTGGCATCAGCTTCGCGCTTGGTGCATACTTCCGGATGCATTCCCGGTATACGGGACACAGCCTTTACAGGACACACGTCCTGACAATTTCCGCATTTAACGCAATCCAACTGATGGATGGTGTATTTCTCTTCGCGGCTTCCTGTGATGCAGGTAACCGGGCATTTGCGAGCACAAAGCGAGCAGCCTATACAACGGGATTTATCGATATCGAAGTGCATCAGGTCAAGGCATACTTTGGTGGCACAGCTCTTGTCACGGATGTGAGCTTCGTATTCCTCACGGAAATAGCGGATGGTGGAAAGCACGGGGTTAGGCGCAGATTGCCCCAGCCCGCACAGCGATAGCTTGCTTACTGCTTCGCCTAAGCGTTGCAGCTCTTCAATATCGCCTTCCTTGCCATGTCCGCTTGTGATGCGTTCCAGGATATCCAGCATCTGCTTTAAACCGATACGGCAGGGAGAGCACTTTCCGCAGGATTCATCCACGCAGAAATCCATGAAGTATTTGGCCATGTTCACCATACAGTTCTTATCGTTCATCACGATAACACCGCCGGAACCCATCATAGCTCCACGTTCTTTCAGGCTTTCATAATCCACAGGCACGTCAAGGTGTTCCACCGTTAAGCAACCGCCACTGGGTCCGCCAAGCTGAACAGCTTTGAACTTGTGTCCGCCGGTCATTCCGCCGCCCACATCAAAGATCAGTTCGCGCAAGGTTATACCCATAGGGACTTCCACCAATCCGGTGTTCCTGATATCGCCGGTGAGGGCAAATACCTTGGTTCCCTTGCTGGTTGCGGTTCCCATGGAAGCAAACCACTCCGCTCCCTTTAAGAAGATGGTGGGGATATTGCCAAAGGTTTCCACATTATTCACGATGGTAGGCTTGCCCCAAAGTCCCTGTAAGGCTGGATAAGGCGGTTTGGGGGTTGGATTCCCTCGGGAACCTTCGATAGAGTGAATCAGCGCAGTTTCTTCTCCGCAGACAAATGCTCCGGCACCGGTGCGGACTTCCGCATCAAAGCAGAACTTTGTTCCGAAGATGTTATCTCCCATCAGTCCGGCTTCTTTTGCCTGAGTGATGGCAAGTTTAATGCGCTTTATCGCCAGCGGGTATTCAGCCCGGATATACAGGAATCCGGCATTAGCACCAATGGCATAGGCTGCAATCATCATCCCTTCAAGGATGCGATGCGGATCACCTTCCAAAAGCGAGCGGTCCATAAAAGCACCGGGATCGCCTTCGTCCCCATTACAGATCACGTACTTCTCGTCCGAATCATTGTCGTGAACCATCTGCCATTTAATATGGGTAGGGAATCCACCGCCGCCACGTCCACGCAGACCTGATTTTTTAACCACGTCTATCGTTTCCTGCTGGTTCATGGTGGTAAGCACTGTCCCCAAAGCTTCATAGCCTCCGGTAGCGATGTATTCGTCCATACTTTCAGGATCTATATAACCGCAATTCGCTAGTGCTACCTTCACCTGTTTTTGGTAAAAAGGCACTTCCTTTTTGGTGCTGAAAGTGTGGTCTTCTTCATCCTGAAGCATCAGCCTGGCAACGGGGCGTCCTTTGATAAAGTGTTCGTTAACGATTTCTTCCACATCATCCGGGCTTACTGCCTTATAAAAGGTTCCTTCCGGATAAATAACCATTACGGGACCGTAATCACATGGTCCCATACATCCGGTTTCGATGATGTTGATCTCGTTAGCGAGGTTCTTTTCTTGCAGAACCTCGTGAAAGCGTTCCTTGATCTTAAGTGAACCGGCACTTACGCATCCTGAACCACAACAGATCAAGAGATCAATACGTTTCAGAGACATCCTTAGATTCCTCCTCCATCAATTGCCGGTAGCGACAACATAATCGGAGACGGTTCTGCCATTTACGACGTGCTCTACTACTACCTTTTTTACCTTGTCCGGGGTCATATTTCCATAGGTGACCTTTGGCTTACTATCTTCAATGATGTCCACCACCGGTTCCATCGAGGAAAGACCTTTCTCACCGGTTTGAGTAACCAGCACATCGGTCAGGTTGCGGTTGGCAATTTCTTCCAGGAAGGTCTTCATGACTTCACGTGCACCCATTGCGATGCCGGATGTTCCCATCCCCACCACTATCTTGATGCGTGTGTTTCCGCCACGAAGTTTCATTTCTTCCTGCGCTTTTTCACGGATTTTCTTAAGGTCTGCGAGTGTTTTCATCAGACATCCTCCATGTTTGTATTTTGTATTCCTTCTAATAACGATTGGTCGATGTATTCTATTACATCCGGGTAAGTTAGGGGGATTCCCCCCAGTTCTTCTTTGATGGCGGCGGTATCGAAATGGAAGCTTTGTTCCACACCCCTTTCTTTGGTAGTAAGGTTTATGTAGAAATCCACCTCCGGGTGCCCGATTATTGCGCCTAACAGCGTATCTTTCAGGTTTCCCAGGGGCATTCTGTCTATGTGGTCAAGCTCAAAATCCACCGTTAATACGGTGCCAAAGCCCGGCTCGCTTGCCATTTTGAAACAGCCGTTGGTGGCTTCCGCATTCTGCTTGAACAGCGGAATCCCTAAGCCCACCTTCTTTTCTCTATCCAGCTTGGATGTATAGAAGGGGTTCTGTGCCATTTCTATGGTATGGGAATCCATCCCTACGCCATCATCTTCCACGATGATGCGCAGCCGGTTCTTTTGCACATTGCGGATCACGCGCACTTTTATATTCCTGGCATTTGCGCGCACGGAGTTTTCTATTATATCCAACAGGTGCAATGAGATATCTTGCATTAGCTACCTTATTTGTACCGGGCTAAAATCTCGGCGATCTTGTCCTTGTTTTCGATGCGACCAAATGTGTCCTCACCAATAACAAATACAGGTGCAAGTGAACAAGCACCCACGCAACGAACCGCGCTCATGGTGAACAACCTATCCGGGGTAGTTTCCCCCATGCCAATGCCAAGGTGTTCGGAGATCATCTGAATCAAGCGTGGTGCGCCTTTCACAAAGCAAGCAGTGCCGGTGCAGACGTTCAGAGTGTATTTACCGCGGGGCTTCATGGAGAAGAAATTGTAAAAGGTAACCACGCCGTATATCTTACTGGCGGGGATGTCCATTTCATTGGCAATGAATTCCTGCACTTCGATAGGCAGGTAGCCAAAGATTTCCTGTGCCGTACGCAGTATCTCTATAAGTGGGTTGCGCAAGGCTTTCTTCTCATCAATAACTTCTTTCAGACGCGCATAAAGCTGGTTGTCCAAACTTGTCTCGGGAGCCATAACTCCTCCTTGTATTCTATATATTTTCTAATTCTTTAAGTATCTTCCATCCGCACCCAGAGCAGCCTTTTGCAGCTCTGCAACAGATGGCTTATCAAGATACAGCTCGCTGTATCCCTTGCCAATATCCGCCAGATAATGCGCATCTGAAGCTTTCATCAAACTGCGCTGTGCAAAGTCCGGCTGCCGGGCTCGCCAATCCTGCATATCCAAACCTGCCGTAACCCCAAAAAGCTCAAAGGCAGGTTCTTCCGGCATGAAGCCTAACTGGCTGATAATGCTATTTACTCCCGCATCTATATGAGCCGGAACAGCAAGTCCGCCATAAGCCCCAATCCGCTCTACAGTATGGTTCAAGTCCCATAAAGATGAGTTTATCAGGGCACGTTGTTCCACTCTTATAATGTTCTCATTTTCGTCAATAACAACTTGATCCCCAAAATAGTCCGGGTCATTTTCCAACGGCAACAAGCTTTTATACAGCTCTGCATCAAACTCTTGCGCCTGCTCTGCAGAATCGAAATACGCCAGTATATGTATCTCTTCCGAGGTCTGAATTTCCACTCCCCAAGTATAACAAAGCCCTGCCTTTTCAGCCACTGCTGCATAGGCGGGGCAATTTGCCATGGTGTTATGATCCGTAATGGCAAACCAATCTATGTGGCATTCCTTCAATCGCTTCACCAGATCATGCGCAGCCATCTCCAAACCCCCGCAAGGGCTGAGGACGGAGTGGATATGCAGATCTGCCCGAAACCAACGCATTTAAGGAAGGTTATGCCTTCAGCATCTTATACAGAATACCTGCCAGTTCATAGGTAGGCAAAGGACTGCAAACAATTGCTATCCCCTCTTCCGTGGCTTTGTCTATCACTGCCGCATCCGGTAAGTTGCCTTTGGACAGCACAATCACCGGAATCCCGGTCATGGATGCCACTGCAATCACATTCAAATGCTTCATAATGGTTATCCAGGCTTGCTTGGGCTTCGCCGAACCCATCACATCACTTAGCATATCGCACACATACGCGCCTTCCAGCTCGATAGCGCTAAGCTCCAGGGCAGGAGTATAATTAACTCCCTCAATTGCCTTCATATAATCTGTAAGCTTTATCATCTCTTTACCTCTTTGTTACCTAACACCTCAATCCTCCCCTTCCTTGCTATGACGCTTGAGCAGCACCACGCAATCGTCTATTGTCGCCTTGCCAAGTACGATATCTTCCGCCAGGGCATAGCAGGTGGGGCTGCCGCAGGCACTGCAATTCAAGCCTGGCAGCATGGTAAGGAATTCATTAATACGTTTCATTTTCTTAATATGTCTCCTTCCTCCGCATGACACGGAAGCGGCA
>CAYSGM010000144.1:0-6217 GCA_964430595.1 uncultured Candidatus Cloacimonas sp. | reverse complement strand
AATACAGGCACGCTTAAAGGCGTGTAGTGCCCCGTGAAGCCATTATAGTGGTGAAAGGTTACATTCAGCAGCATAATCAGCAGGAAGCCAATCGCCGTGGAGAAAGCTGCCACCAGCCAGGATGTTTTCCCGGGCAACAGATATATCCCGCCGATTGCCAGCATGATCAGGATGCCATTGAAGCCTGGATAGAAAATCCCGTTTCCGGCAACTCCGCCCATCATCAGCATCAGGTAATAGCTGATTGTCCAGCCCAGTAGTGCCAGAACAAAGCCGATGCGCGTGATGATTATTAACGCCACTGCCACCAGCATGCCTGCCACCACCTCCGGAGTAAAGAAGATAGAGCCGAGGCTTACAAAGAACAATCGCCAGAATTCCGGCAATACCGGTGGCTGGGAGAAGAGCAGCAGTTTGTCGAAAGGATAGTTAGATAGGTAACCCAAGCGGGCAAAATAATACCACAACACCAGTGCCACAATAGAAAACGGCAGGCTCATGGCAGGCAGGCGGAAGAAGGTATTGGAGATGTAGCTAAGCAGCAGATACAAAAGCAGAGTAACGATGGAAATCATCGCTAAAAAGCCAAAGTAGAAAGCGGGTGCATGGGTTATCATCTGCATGGGGTAGTAATATCCTACCGCCATACCGATTATCAGGCTGTTAAACGCTGCAATCCCGCTTCTGGATTCCCAGCTTTCGAAGCCCATGCTGCGGGATACCAGAATCGCCACCACCAGGGAAACCAAGCCGGAAAGCCCCACGATAGGCGACAGCAGGGTTACCAGCAGCAGCATTAAGCCCAGCAGGGTGGAATCCGAAAACAGAATAGAAGCGTAGCTATGCGGAATGGCAAGCACCACGCTTCCAACAACCCGGAATGTCGGCTTCAGGCGATCAATAAACTTCATTTATCTTTATATCCGTCTCAGGTGCTCCGGTATGAACTCCCGGGCGATCATATCGCTCATATCTTCTTTCTCGCGGATAACTTCCACTTCGCCGGTTTCGGATATCAGGCACACATTGGGACGGTATTCTATAAACTGCATCCACTGGGTAACGTTGTATGCACCCACCGGGGAGATCAGCACCGTATCGCCATAATACAAATCCGGGAAGGGCATGGCAGAGCGGATAACATCTATATTCATGCACAGCGGACCATAGAACACGGTATTCTGGTAGCTGCCGGGGAATGGCTTGGTAGGCACCACGCGCTGTTTATACCACCAGGCTGTGATATTTACATTCACGCCCGCATCCAGGATAACCGCACGTTCGCCGGTAGGAAGGTTCTTCTTGCCAAGCACGCTGGCGATCAGGTAGCCGGCTTCGTCTATCAGCACTCTGCCTGTTTCCAAGATCAGGCGGGGGTGGTGCTCATTCACAAAGGTGGAGGCGTTAAAAGCAGTACCAATGGCTTCGGCATATTGCTCAAAAGAAGGGGAGGCAAGCTCACCGGGAGTGTATTGATCTATCAAGGTGTTCTGGGATGCAAAGCCACCGCCCAGATCGATATAATCCACCACAATATTAAAGCTTTCTTTGATCGTTTGTGCAAAGGCAAGCATCTTGGAGGCAGCCCAATAATAAGCATTGGGATCCAGAATAAAGGTACCGATATGCGTGTGCAGCCCGCAAAGCTTCATCTTGCCGCCGGAAACCATGCGCTGCACGGTGCGGTAGGCTTCACCATTCTCATAATTAAAGCCAAAGCGTGTCCACAGCGGGCTGATGCCCGTGTCCATATTCATGCGGATCGCCACCTTGGGGGTAATACCAAGCTCATCCGCCAGCTTCTCGATTAAATACATCTCTTCCAGATGATCTATATGTATGGCTGCGCCTTCGCTGATAGCTCTGCTGAGGTCACTTTTCCGCTTAGAAGGTCCATTAAAGTATATCTTATCGCCGGGGATGCCGTTATGCCTTGCCAGTTCGTATTCCATGCCGGATACCACTTCCGCCGGCGCACCTTCCTGATGGAAGATATTGCAGATGGCAGAGAGGTAGTTGGTTTTGTAGCTCCACGTAATATCTGCTAAAGGGTAATGAATGCGGATAGTATCCTGCAAACGCCTGTAGCTGCGGCGTATCTGCTTCTCGGAGAACACAAACAGCGGGCTGCCATGCGCCTCAATCAAGTCTCTAATCAGCACATTGTCTATGCTGTCCTGATGCCTAACCACGGTAGTATGGGCATATTTATTCAGGTTTCCGGCGCTGTTACGTTCAATGTAGGGGGCTGTATAACTCTTTTTCATTTCTTCACCTCTTCTCTGATTAGTTCGCCATTCACGGATATCTCGCCCAATAGACTAATGTCGCTGATGATGTCTTCCGCATGGCGGATAAACAGCGTCCCGGGCTTAAAGGGGGGCATCTGCACTTCCGCTTCGCCCATTGCCAGCAGCACGGTTGCGGCAGGCTGGTTTTGTCCGCTGCCTTCTGCCAGACGCACCCAGGCGGGGAAGCGGGGGTTGATCTCTATCAAATAGAACACACCCTCTGCGTCTTTCATTATCTCCAGTTCGCAGGGTCCGCGCCAGGACAGGGCTTCGATCACCTTTTTGGCATAGCTTTCCAAGCCGGGGTTCTTCACCACCACGCCGCCAAAGCCTTTGCCTTTATCGGTTATCACCAGTTTGCGCTGCGGCACCATGCCCAAACATCCGCCTTTGCCGTCACCCACGATCACCACGTTAAACTCATCGCCGTAGATAATCTCCTGCATTATGATCGGCAAGCCCCATTTTGCCTGAAGCTCGTAGAAATACTTCTGCGCTTCAAATACATTGTTGGCTTTGTAAGCTTCGTAAAGCCTGCCTTTTACTATTACGGGGAAGGTCACCTCATCTTGCAGTTTTACAATCTGATCTGCGGACTGAAGCAGGTGTGTCTTGGGGATATCAATGCCCTTGGGAGGGAAGAATTGAGAGAGCTTTATCTTATCGCGCAGGTTGAATTGCTCTTCGGTGGGCAAAAAGGTATGAATGCCGCGTTCTTTAAGTTCTTTTTCCAGCCGGATATAAATAGGTATCTCGGAATCCAGCGTGGGGATGATAACGTCAATCTTACTGCTGCTAAGGATGTAATCCAACCGTGCCAGAAAGGACTCAGCACCCGTGGAGGGATAGGGCATCTGATAAACTTCGTCGGCAATGCCTTCCAGATATATGCCGGATTCCATGGCGTCATACACCAGCCCGATGATCTTGCCTGTGAAACCGGCAGCACGGATACTGCGGATAACGGGAACTCCCGGCTGGGGGTTGTCTCCGGTTTTTAGTCCCGATACGGCAACGGTGATATTAAGGTGGCTTAAGTTCGGCATCAGTCTTCCACCAGGCGCAGGGCTTTCAGCATGCCCATGTAATGTTCCATATCGCTGCGGGCATGCTCGGTATTAACTTCATACTCCTCAGCCAGCAGCTTGATGATCTCTTCATTATTCAGCCCTTTTTGCAGGTGCTTCAAAATGAATAAACCCGTATCATTCACAGTGTAACTAATCCCATTCTCGGGATCGAAGATAAAGCCGTTTTTGTTCACGGCAAGGGTCATCAATTGGTCTGTGTTCATCTCTACCTCTTTCTTTTCACTTCATCACATTGCAGCTTCGGACTAACCGGAGCTACAAGTAATACGGGAATATGCGCAATTACCCGCAGTTTGTTTTGCGTAAAAGCAATTCACCACGGCTAATGTAATAAGCTAAAGCACTAGTACTAAAAAGCAAAGCATTGGTTATCAACACTATTAAACTCCTCAACCATGCTTTGTTCACAGCAAATGTAAAATTGCGGTAAAGATATTGGAATGCAAGAATTGTACCATGTAAGGCTTCATTTACAGTTCTGGAAAGGGAAAACTGCTAAACATGAATTACCTTAGCAGGATAGCCCTATCATTGCCCACCTATTGCCCTCTTTGTGGGCAATGGGTGGGCAATGATAGGGCTATTGCTCCATGTTCCCAGTGCTTTACTCTTAGCAAACCTCACCTTGACCTCTCTTTGTGAGGTCAAGGTGGGGTCAGATAGGGGTATGCAAGCAAGGGATTTCAAGTGTGGGCAGGGGTGGCAAATTTCGCTTTGCCACCGCCGAATTGGAATTTGGGCTTTCAGCAAAAAGAGGGAGCGGGACGAAAATCACGCTCCCTTTACACGTTAATATATTACTTTTTGCTTGGAGCAACGTAGGGAGAGCAGACTATAACACCGTAGTTTGAGGTTTGACCTGCTGCGGGGAAGTTGAATGTTATCAGGCTATTGCTTTGGTAACTAGTGCCATTCGAGTAGGTGCTTCCTCTCAGCCCTGATAAAGTGGTATTTGGGGCACCGGTTAGCAAAAACACTCCATTCTCGTCTATGTTAGCCATTAATTCGCCTTGCATTCCGCCACTTTCAGACATGAACCACATCTGGCTATTGGTGATAAGATTTCCATTGTTGTCTTTAACCGTTCCGGTTATAGATCCTCCGGGTCCCATAACGATGGGATTGGGGAAGTTGTATATCTGCCCCACCTGAGGTTCGTTAAATTGAAGTTGGGGAGAGTAAAGGCTTGGTTCACCCCAGCCTCCGCTGCTAAACATTACGGTTATAAGTCCTTTACTTTCTGAAGGATATACTTGGATGGAGAAATTCCCATTAGCATCAGTTTGGGTAGAACCGCTTATGCTGTTGCCACCTACTTGGTTTACATCAACTGTCTGATTTGCAAGTGGTTGGTTGTCTGTGGTCACCAATTTCCCATTTAGCCTATAGCTAACATCATATACGTATATATCCGCTATGGGGGTGGGGTCACTTAATCCTCCCGCAGGAGTAGTGATAGTGGGAGAGGATGCGGTGGAACTGTTCTGCCCGATGTAAGCCCGGACTTTCACTTGTGAATTTGCCTTTACGGTGATAGTAAAACTACCATCGGTGCCAGAATAAACTTTGGTGTATCCGGCATAATCAACACCCGTGGCAACCACTTGTGCACCTGCTACGGGATCGCCACCTGCTCCATTCCACTTCACAAAACCCGTGAGCTCGGCTTCGTCTGTAACGGTGATCGGATTGTCAAAATTCCAGTAGGTGAAATGCGTAACGGTACCTTCGTAAAAGTTTCCTACTTTATTAGCAGTTCCATCAGCTATCCAGGTTCCAGCGGCTTCGTCGTAATACCACAGGGGCATGGAGAGAGGTGGATTGTTTTGTAATGACGTGGGAATGGGAACTTTTAGAGTAGCGGGTTTTAATGGGTCGAGTGTCAGCTTGCTGTTAACTTTAGCGGCATCAAAGAAACTGGCAGCAATAAAGCCGTAAGATTCAAAACCAGTGCTAACTCCATCAAGCAATCCTGTGAAATTGCCCGGGAAGGCTTCCAGACATTCAGCATTCGTGGGATCGAAATACTTCATCTCGGTTTTAACTGTCCCAGTAAAAGGAACATTATTAGCATCCACAAAGGCATTGGGCGGGATTACTATATCTGCTCCGCCTTCGCTAACAGTAGCTCCGATTAAGCCATTTATCTCTACAACGTTCGGGGTAAACATGGTACAGCTAAGGTTAGAGGTTTTCCCGTTTTCCACGGCAACCGTTTTCTGCAGGGAGATAAACCCGTCTTTAGCAAAATCCACTCTTACATTGGCACCCACGGGGACATCGTTAAGCATATACATGCCATAGATATCGGTGGTAGTGGAATCAGTGCCGACTTTAACTTTTACATCGGGAAGGACAGCTCTGCCTTGGGCATATACAGTTCCGGTAATAAATCCGCTTGGGGCTGCCGGGGGTGTGGGAGTGGTTGGGGAGTCCTTACTACAAGCACTGAAACCCATCAAAACTAATAATAGGAGCAGACTAAAGGTTATGAGACTGCAATTCCTGTTCTTCATGATTCCTCCTTATGGACATGAAAAATAGTTAGTTAACTGCGTGCGCCAGATTACTGATCAGAAAGCGCATACTAAGCTCAGATGCACAATGCTTTTACTTTGATATGCTGTCAAGATAAATTACAAAACGAGTGGTAATTCTCGAACTCAAAAGATATACAGGTTTCTTGCAAAGTGACAACGAAAACTGCAAATTGTGCAGCGAAATCTGCAAACTGTCGCATCGTTGCTCATCCTTACTCATCCTTTCCAAGACCACTTTAGAAGACCTTTGCGTAATTGCTCAAAGCTGACACGACAAAGCTGAGATCGGAAAGTT
>CAYSGM010000143.1:0-6304 GCA_964430595.1 uncultured Candidatus Cloacimonas sp. | reverse complement strand
TCGTATTGAAGGGGGTCTTCGGGGCAGGGTAGCTCCGAAGCGTTGATACAATAGGCGGGGGTTTCATCCGACCGCGGACAACTGGTAGCTAAAGATATCATGGTCAATCCCTTAGGCGGTCTGCCTATCTTTTTCGTTATTCCCACAACTGCCAGCCTAACTGACGCTTTTACATAGTGTTAACACAAGGGAAGGGGATTAGCCCAAGCCCTATGGGGCAAAAATAGGCGGATTGGGGATTGTGTCAATGGCTTTTTGATGGTTTTGAAAGATTTATTGAGGGTGCGTATGTGTGTTATATAGCATATAGTTACGAGGTTGTTTGACTTACAACTGAAGCCATCCGATTGCATTGCTTTTACTTGTGATTATACGGGCTTCAGGTGTGAGTTAACAGCCGTTGTTTAACTCAAAAAGTGTCGCGGTGAAGCTCGGAGAAAGGCGAAAATGGGGTATGCGACCCTTTTTAAGTCAAACAACTACTCCTCCCAGCGCATTTGCTTTCCTGTAAAGAGGTGGTGTTTTATGTAGGCGACTGCTTCGTGGTGTCCGTCTTTGACTGCTTGGGCAAGCAAACGGCGGATGGCGGCGGATTGACGGCGGTAGGCAGCGCGGTCTTCATCGTGGAAGCATTTGATGCCACCGGTGGGGAGGGTGGTTTCTTTGATGTATTGGGTTAGGGCGCGGATTTCATCGGTGATGGTGTTGGCGTGTTGGGGTGTGGGCGTACTGGCGAGTTGCGCGATTAGTTGGTTTAGGCGTTTCTTAACGGCTTTCAGGGTGGTTTCATCGGTCATTTTTACGGGGGCAAGGTGGTAGATGCTTGCCTGCGCTTCAGGCAAGGGAATACTCATCTGTAAGGCTGTTTCCAACACGCTGCTATAGATGGGGGTGTTGGGGTATTCCATTAAGACATTTAGCACTTTTGCGCCTTCCCAATCGGGGTAGGTGGTTAGTAAATCGGTAGCTACGGACATCTTGTCTGTAGCAGCCATTTCAGCAGACGGGACGTCCGCTGCTACAAAGGCAGACGGGGCGTCTGCGGTTACGGGGTAGTTGGTAAGCAATTCGGTAGCTGTCATTTTCTTCCTCCAAGATAGGCTAAGTAATTGGGGGCAGAATAGGATAGTGGCAGTTTGTGTCAAGCACTATTACGTTAAAAGTTAAGCGTTAGACGTTAGACGAAGCGTGTGGTTAAATGTTTAACTTCTAACGTTTAACGTCTAACTTATCCCGCCTCATTACTTCATCACTTCATCACTTCATCACTCCCCACCCCGCGTAGCCCGTATATATAGAGAGGGCATTCCTCTACTACTATCATGTCTATAGGAGGACAAAATGAAAGTAAGATTCAAGTATGGCATCAAGACCTATTCGGGGACGCTGGATGAGATGACCTTCGGCAGTTACCGAAAGGGCAAGCTATGCATCGGGCGCGAGTATGTGGTTCCCACCCTTACCGCTAACAACACTAGCATGGGGGCAGTGTGTAAGAACCTGGCTGCGGTGTTTGGCGATTGCAGTCCGGATTACAAGGATGATCTGAAGATTTACGCGGGTCTGAACGTGGTGAATGTGCCCAAAACCAAGCTTCCGCCTACTTCCTTCGCCATCTTTATGAAGATGATGTATCTGTTTTCGGAGCTGGACGAGGGGCATGTCGATCTGGCAACCGTTACCTACACCGATTTGCAAACTCTGGGCGGAGACATTGCTTCCGTGGCAGACGCAGTGGAGAATGGCTATCTGGAGAGTGTGGTTGGTGCGGACGAGCTGACGGCTAACATGTAAGGTGTGAGGTGTGAGGTTGCAGGTGTCAGGGCTGCGCTGAGTGTGAGATGCGAGAGCTGCCTGTAACCTGTAACCTGTAAGCTCAAACCTGCAACCTGTAACCTGTAACCTGTAACGTATTGCCAACAAGTGAACTACAGGGCGGGAAACCGCCCTTAGTTTTTGGTAATTCACAGCTCTTGGTCGGAATGGATTTTCAGAGTGGTTCAGTTATTCAGGATCAGCTCTTCCAGTCTGCGTTTAGGAACATGGTGGCAACCTTCGTCGTCGCGCCAGTACTCCACATCTTCAGGATCCTCGATGCTATCAATAATCACTTTCTCGGATGGGTAACCCAGGGCAAGCACCAGGGCGATATCCATATCGAAGGGAAGGTTAAATATTTGTTGCACAACCGGTTTATCCACGGAAGCGATCATGCATCCCCCCAGCCCTCTATCCACAGCCCCCAGCATAATAGACTGAGCGGCTATGCCGGTATCCATATAGTGATATTTGGTGGTGTGAGCAGGGACGAGAAGAATGATATAGGCGGAGGGGCGTTCACCGGAAACAGGACCATCCCAGTAACGCAGATAGTTCGCCCACTTAAGGTGTGGGAATATGGCATCACAATCCTTTCTTTCATGGATAAGGTAGTAGCGGATATTCTGAAGATTTGCAGCACTGGGGGATATCCTTGCCAAACCAACTAATTCCGTAAGTTCTTTATGGGTAATCCGCTGGGATTCGTGAAAGCGTCGGTAGCTGCGGTTGCGTTCTACAAGATCATAAATCATGATGTCTCCCTATCGGTAGTTTAGGATTCGATGCCTTTCAGTTTGTTATACAAGGTTTTCCTGTCAATGCCTAATATGTTTGCTGCCAGAGATTTGTTATCGTTTACTGAGGCTAATACTGCGTTGATGTATTCCTGCTCCACTTCTTCCAGGGTTCTCTGTAAGTTGGGAGCTTGATTGATGCTAAATTTCATGTGTTCTGGCAAATCAGAAATGCCGATCTGCTGCCCTTCACACAAGATAACCATACGATAGATAAGGTTTTCCAGTTCACGGACATTTCCGGGCCAGGCGTAATTGATCATGGAGGCAATGGTATCATCGCTGATACTTGGGATAGGAAGCGAATTCTCGCCTGCGTATTTCTTAAGAAAATGACTGATGAGCATAGAGATATCTTCAGGGTGCTCCCGTAGGGGTGGAATGTAGATGGGGAGCACATTCAGCCTGAAAAATAGGTCGTCCCGGAAACCGCCTTGTTTCACTAAAAGAGGAAGGTCTTTGTTGGTAGCGGCAATAATGCGGACATTAACCTTGCGCGGGGTTTTGGAGCCAATCATATAAACCTGCCTATCCTGCAATACGCGCAATAGCTTTACCTGCATGGATAATGAGGTCTCGCTTATTTCGTCCAGGAAGATGCTGCCACCATCCGCGGTTAAAAAATATCCTGCTCTGGTTTCATTAGCACCGGTAAAGGAACCCTTCAAATACCCGAATAACTCAGCTTCCAGCAGGCTTTCGGGAATGGCACCGCAGTTCACAGGGACAAATGGTGCCTTGCTGTGGTGAGAATGATAGTGGATGGCTCTAGCAACCAATTCTTTGCCGGTACCGCTTTCTCCATGGATAAGGACAGTGGCATTATTTGTGGTAGATTTATGTATCTTGCGATACAATTCCTGCATCTGTTCGGAATTGCCGATTAGTCCATAAGGATTGGTGCGGATTTCCTGAGTTCTGTTCTTTCTTTGTCTAACCTTGATGATTGCAGCGTCAATTGCTTTAAACAGTTCCTCATCTGTGAATGGCTTGCTCAAATACTCTTCTGCCCCCACTTTCACCGCTTCCACCGCACCTTCGATACTGGGATATCCGGTGATCATGATTACCGGTATGTTTGGATAATGGTTGTTCAAATGGCGGATCAATTCCAGCCCGGTAATCTTCGGCATCTTATAATCAGTCAAAACTAAATCGATCCCGCCTGCTTCCAACAATTGCAAAGCTTGGCTAACATCCGTGGCAAGCAGCGTATTCCAGCCTCGCGAAACAACTTTCCGGCTTAGCATTTGGAGGGTATCTGTGTTATCATCAACAATTAGTATCTGTTCAGGAGCTTTCTTCACTGTTTACCTTCATTAGTATTTTGAATACCGAACCCTTTCCCGGTTCGCTCTCTACCTTGATGGAGGCGTTGTGTGCGCTGATTATACCATGCACCACACTTAAGCCCAAACCGGTTCCCTGATCGATATCCTTGGTGGTAAAAAAGGGGATAAATATGCGCTGCATCACATCAGCAGTCATGCCTTCACCTGTGTCCCTGATGCATAGTTGAACGTCGTTATCCACGCGGCGGGTGGAAATCTGAATCAGACCGCCATCCGGCATAGCCTGCATAGCATTAACACTCAAATTCACCAGAACCTGATGCATCTGGCTGGGGTCTGCAATAACACTTGGAATGGAGGGATCAAGATCGCGGACAATCTGCACCCCTTGCTTGGCACAGCGATTTTCCAGGAAGTAAAAGCCATCCTCTATCAGCTTGTTTATATCCACAGGTACCATCTTGGGGGGAACCTGTCGGGAGAAAAGCATAAGTTTGCGTACTACTTCCCGCGCATGAAGGGAAGCGTTTACGATCTTTTGCAGATCTTGCTTAGCATTATCGGTAAGAGGGTTTTCTGCTATAACTAATTGAGCAAAGCCCAGAATTGCCGATAGTGGCTCGTTAATCTCGTGAGCAATCCCGGCGGATAACTGCCCGATGGTAGCCAGCCTGTCAGCATGACGGAGCTGTTCCTGAAGCTTGGCATTGTTTTCCTGAATGCTCCTGCGCTCCATAATAAGGGAAATATGCTGAGCAAGAGTGTCGATCAGCTTCTCCTCTTCAGGCAGAAACTGAAGCTTAAGGTTATCGGGATAGAATACTTCCAGGCAGCCCATAGAAGATATCTGGGTGACAATTCCTGCTGCAAGACAGGTGGTGCTGGTTTTAAAATTATCGCTGTAGTAGCTAACTCCATTCACCATTAGATGAGCACATGCATGCTCCGGATATTGCATAGCAGGAGGAATTAAGCTTAGTGCTTGTTGTAGCAAGGCTGCGGGTCCCAGTTCAGGTAGATTGGCAAGCTCGGCTATTCTGTATAAGCAGCTAAGCTCTTTGATTCGCTCTTTTAAAGCAAATACACTGTCTTCTAAGCTAACGTGATTTAACAATTCAGTTAATAAAAAACCGGAAGCCCATGTTAGAGAGCTTCCGGCTGATATTAAGTTATTAGATTAAGCCCAAATCCATCATAGCATTTGCTACTTTGATGAATCCGGCAGTGTTGGCACCCTTAACATAGTTTATGAACTGACCTGATTTTCCATAGGTAACGCACTGTTCGTGGATAGCTTTCATGATACCGTGCAATTTGGCATCCACTTCTTCTCTGCTCCAGTTCAAACGCATGGAATTCTGAGTCATTTCCAAACCGGAAGTTGCAACGCCACCTGCATTGGCAGCCTTGCCGGGACCGTAGAGAATCTTGTTCTCAAGATACACTTCCACACCTTCAGGGGTAGTGGGCATATTGGCACCTTCAGATACGCACATACAACCGTTCTTAACCAGCAGCTTGGCTTCTTCACCATTGATTTCGTTCTGTGTGGCGCATGGTAATGCAATCTTACCGGGAATACCCCAGGGGCGTTCACCGGCATAGTATTTGCAGCCAAATTCTTCTGCATATTCGCTAATTCTGCCACGACGGACATTCTTCAGTTCCATGAGGAACTTCCACTTATCGCCCTTTATTCCATCAGGATCATGAATAAATCCATCCGAATCGGAAGCTGTGATCACTTTACCGCCCAGATCGTTAACCTTCTGTATGGCATATTGGGAAACGTTTCCGCTGCCGGATAGTATCACGTCCTTACCCTCGAAGCTTTCACCACGGGTTTTAAGCATTTCTTCGGCAAAATAGACGGTTCCGAAACCGGTAGCTTCCGGACGAATCAGGCTTCCGCCCCAATCAAGTCCCTTGCCGGTAAGAACACCGGTAGTCTCGTTCTTGATCTTCTTATACATACCGAACATAAAGCCGATTTCACGTTTGCCAACGCCAATATCACCAGCCGGCACATCAGTGTTATGCCCGATATGACGGAATAATTCCAGCATAAAGGAATGGCAGAAGCGTTGTACTTCATCATCGCTACGTCCGCGGGGATTGAAATCGGAACCGCCCTTACCACCGCCCATAGGCAGGGTAGTAAGGCTGTTCTTGAAGATCTGCTCGAATCCGAGGAACTTCAGGATGCCAAGGTTTACACTGGGATGAAAGCGTAAGCCACCTTTGTAAGGGCCGATGGCACTGTTGAATTCAACACGGAAACCGCGGTTAACAATAACTTCGCCAGAGTCTGTTTGCCATGGGACACGGAAAATAATGGTTCTTTCCGGTTCCACCATGCGCTCAAGGATTTTGGCTTTGCGATATTGGGGGGTTGGC
>CAYSGM010000142.1:0-6318 GCA_964430595.1 uncultured Candidatus Cloacimonas sp. | reverse complement strand
TCCTGATACATCAAACACTTCCTTGGCAAAGCTGGGGATATGCTGAGGTTCCTTGCCCTCTGTAAGCACATATAATCCCTTGCTCCCGCATGTAATAACGAAGTGTTTGCATTTCATTCTATGTTGTAATTCTGAGGCTGCGGTAAAAAAACCAATGGTATCACTGTAGTGCTTGCCTAAGTAATCCTGTATTTCCCCATAGTTGGGTTTAAATATATCTACCCCGATGTATAGCTCAAAGTGTTTTTTCTTGGGATCTACCGCAACGGGGAGTTTGTGTTTATATGCAAGATGTAACACTTTCTTTATCAGGTCTTTGCTCAGCAACCCCTTATCATAATCCTCGATAATCAGTACATCACAGTGTGGAATTAACTTCTCCAGATAGGATTCTATGACCTTTCTTAAGTCATCCCGTAGCTCTGTTGTATCTTCCCTATCCAACCTCACAATTTGCTGGCTTACTGCTCCGATACGTGTTTTAAGGGTGGTGGGTCTATCCTCATCTCCAAAGACGCCATCCGTGCTGATCTTCTGCTTCTGAAGTAGTTTCTTAACAGCTTTTGCCTGCATATCCTTGCCACAAACACCCACAAGCTCAACCTTAGCTCCCAATGCAGCGATATTCAATGCCACATTCGCAGCCCCACCCAAACGGTATTCCTCGTGGTTCAATTCAATCACCGGTACGGGTGCTTCCGGGGAGATGCGCTGCACCTTTCCCCACAGGTATTCATCAAGCATGATATCACCAAGTACCAGAACACGATAATTGGCAAATCCATCCAGATGTTCTTTCAGGTTGGCTTTTTTCTTCATGAAGGCTCTCCTAAAGGGTATATTCCGGTGAAGCAAGCATAGCAATAGCTATCCGGCTTTTGCACGCAGGAACGTAAATCCTCAATACTCATATGCTTCAAGCTGTCCACTCCAGTGTTATCGCGAATCTCTTCCAGGCTAAAACAGTTGGCTACCAGCTCTGAGGCATCCGGAGTATCTATGCCATAATAGCAGGAATGGCGCACCTGAGGACTTCCTATCCGCAGGTGGATTTCAGAAGCTCCTGCATCATTGATTAGCTTCACTATCTTGCGGATGGTAGTCCCCCGCACAATACTGTCGTCTATCAGAACAATCTTCTTGCCCTTAAAAAAATTGGGCAAAACGTTAAACTTCTGGCGGACACTCTCATCGCGGATGGTTTGTTCAGGCTTTATGAAAGTTCGCCCTATGTAGTGATTGCGGATAAGCCCCAGAGAAAGTGGAACTTTGCTGGCATTGGCATATCCTAAACCGATAAAATTGCTGGAATCAGGCACCGGAACAATCAAATCCGGGTTCAAGCCCTCGTCATGCTTCGCCAAAGCTGCACCTATGCTCTCCCGCACTCTGTAAACATCCTCTCCGAAGTGGTGGCTATCCGGCCTGGAGAAATAGATATGCTCGAAGATGCAGTGCTTTTCTGTGTTGCTATTGCGATATAGATTGGGATCATTCTCAATCACCAGGATATCATTGCTTCTTGCATCCAGATTGCTTGATCCCCTACTAATACGGATGATCCCCGCGGGAGGAACTTCTCGCCTATCCACCACATCCAAGGTGTCCAGAGCACAGCTTTCCGAAGCTACTACCACTGCCCCATCCGGAGCAATACCCCATACCATGGGACGGATACTGTGCGGGTCGCGAAACATATACAGTTCGGTGCGGGTACACAGTACGCAGGAATAAGCACCTTTCACCTCGCCCATCAGATTGCGGATGGCTTCACTGGTTTCATCTCCATGGCGGATAATCCTGTAGGCAAGGTATTTAACCAACAGCTCGCCATCGTTGTCGCTTTTGAAATACACGTTTTGGGCTTCCAACTTATCGCGGATCGAGGCATAATTCACCAGATCTCCGTTGGAAGCAAGGGCATAAGTAGGTCCTGCAAGGGTTTCTACAAGGTGAGGCTGCGTGTTAAACTCCGTGGCACTTCCTTTGGTAGGATAGCGAACATGACCAATGGCAATGGTTCCCGGAAGCTCGCTTAGACGTTCGTCATTGAACACTTCCTTCACCAAACCCATTTTCTTCCTAAGGCGGATAACCAAGCCATCGCTAACTGCCATGCCACAGCTTTCCTGCCCGCGGTGCTGCTCGGCAAAAAGCCCCAGAGCTGCCATATTGGCTGCATTATCAGTCCCGAACACACCAATGATTCCGCACATCAGCCCTTTCCTTTCTTCGTAAACTCTATCTTGTGCTCTGTCCCGTTTAACAAGCGGAGGATGTTTTCACGATGCTTTATCACAATCATCAACACCACAAAGCATATCAGGATCAGGGATGCATAATCCGAACTATTTGCCAGGCAAATCTGCCACAGGCTGTGAACATGAAATACAAGTGCAGCAATTATACTTCCCATGGATACATATCTGGTGATGGATGTGACCATGATAAACACACCCAGGGCAGTTAGCATGCTTAACGGGGCTAATGCCAGGAAGGCACCGCCAGCAGTGGCAACACCCTTCCCACCCTTAAAGCCAAGATAAAGCGGGAACACATGCCCAAGGATTACTAATAGAGCACTTAAGGCAATTACTGGGCTTCCCACAGGTAACAAATTCCTTGCAAGCTGGGTGGCTAGAAAGCCTTTCCCCATGTCCAGCAGCAGGACTATAACCCCAGAAGTGGTTCCATACAATCTTAATGCATTTGTGGCACCTACATTACCGCTGCCACTCTTCCGAATATCCTTTTTGTAAAACACTTTACCGATAATCCAGCCAATGGGAACACTGCCCAATAAATAGGCAAACAATGGCAGGATAAAAGGAAGCAGGTTACTCTTCATCCTTGTCTTTATCCTTGTCTTTTTTCTTCAGCCCATATACTCCGACACGGCTTTTAGTGCCATCGTGTGCGCCAAAGCTTCTATTTCTGGTTTTCTTTGCATCGTTCTTTTTCAGCTTTCCATCCTGATTCTGGTTAGCTTCGTCATCCTCGTCCTTCTTACGTCCTTTAAAGATCAGCTTAATGCTAACCCCTTCAAACTTGAACATCTCCCGTATCTGGTTATGGATAAAACGGCGGTAGTTCTCAGTAATCAGGTTCGGAGTGTTGCAGAAGAAGATGAAAGTAGGCGGTTTCACGGCAGCTTGGGTAAGGTAATATATCCGGACGTGCTTGCCGGATGGGTGTGTGGGCGGACGGTGTTCCACCACATTTTCCATAAAACGGTTCAGTTCGCCGGTAGGGATGCGCTTCTGGCTTTCTTCTTC
The DNA here is from genome assembly GCA_964430595.1 of uncultured Candidatus Cloacimonas sp. GTDB lineage: Bacteria > Cloacimonadota > Cloacimonadia > Cloacimonadales > Cloacimonadaceae > Cloacimonas. The sequence continues at coordinate 3,043 of CAYSGM010000142.1, read as the reverse complement.
TATCACCAGCACTGTTTCCATGATGCGGTGAATCCGCTGGCTGGTCTTGGCAGAAAGGAACAGCACCGGGGCGAACTGCAGGAAAGGCATCTGGTAATGCAGCTCTTTGGTAAATTCCATCGTGGTGCCGGTGCTTTTATCCACCAGATCCCACTTGTTATAAACTATCATGATTTCTTTCATCCGGCGTCTGGCATAGCTGGCAATTTTTATATCCTGTGTGCTAAGCTCCTCATCGGCGGTAAGCACCAGAACCACAATATCACACCTATCTACGGCATCAATGGTGCGCATGGAGCTAAAGTATTCCACCCCATAGGTAACCTTGGTTTTACGCCTTAAGCCTGCTGTGTCGATCAGCACATATTCCATGCCGTGATAGCGGAAGGGGGTATCGATTGAATCACGCGTGGTGCCGGGAATATCCGTAACTATCTGCTTATCGTCACCAAGCAACAGGTTTACAATGCTGGATTTACCCACATTCGGCTTACCCACCACGGCTATGCGCGTAGGACTGGGTTGCTCATCTTCGTAAGCATCTTGTGTATCAGGCATCAGAGAAAGCAATTCATCCAGAAAGTTCCCTGTGTTTCTGCCATGGGAGGCAGAAATGGGGAAGGCATCATTAAAGCCCAATTGCAGGAAGTCATACACTTCCCATTCAAACTTTTCGCTATCTGCCTTATTCGCCACCAGCATTACCTTGTCACGGTGCGGGAAAAGAATCTTAGCAATGGCTTTGTCCAGATCGGTTGTCCCTGTCTGGGCATCCACCATAAAGATGATGAGGTCGGATTCGTCAATGGCAAGCAGTGCTTGATGCTGAATCATTTTATCCATGGTTTCGTTGCTGTCGTAGATTATTCCACCGGTATCCACCAGCTTGAATAACTTACCGTTCCACTCCACGTCCTCATATTTACGGTCGCGTGTAATCCCGGCTTCAAAATCCACTATTGCCATGCGTTTCCGGCATAAGCGGTTAAACAGGGTCGATTTCCCCACATTGGGACGCCCTACGATTGATACAATGTATTTTCTCATTTTTCCTCAATGATTTTGGTGAAGAGGTAACGAAGTGATGAAGTGATGATGAGACAATGGACAAACTACTTTCATCCACCTCATTACTTCATTACCCCATCACTTCTTCAGGTATTTTATCAAGCCTGATATTTGAGATCTGATTAGAATGATTAGATTAGTTGGCATCTCCAAATCTGGGTTACTAACGTATCCTAAACGTTCTGAAAGTAACATTTGCGTTTCGAGTTCGGCAACACTGCCAAGTGCGATATACAGAAACTGCTGGAATTCCTTATCATGATTTCTGCCGGCACCTTCTGCAATGTTTGATGGAATAGATATCGCCGCACGCCTCATTTGGGATACAATCCCATACAATTCGTCTTTGGGAAAGCTTTTTGTAAGCTCATAAATGGTTACAACCAGCTCCATCCCATTTTTCCACACATCCAAGTCTTTGTGTGTCTTCATTGTGAACTCCTATCATTTCACCACATCATTACTTCGTTACATCGTCACATCATTACTTATTCAAATCCAGCATTTTAGAAGGGGTGATTTTGTCAATCCCGGTGTTTCGGATAGGTGTAAGTCAGATGCCTTTACTTCTCCAACAGTTTCAGGGCTTCTTAGTACTTTTCTGGCACAGCTTCAAACTAGGTGTCCTGATTATCAGACACACTTGTCTGATCCCATAAGACAACTTGGAAGTAGTAGCGGTTTTCATAAGCTGGGAAAGCACGAACAGACGAGACGTCTGTTATTCCTTCAAATCTCGCAATAATCCACAATGAAACTAATGTGTTCCTGGACTGGAATCCTGTGGCAGGTGCAGACTTTTACAAAGTATTTGTCTGCGATACTCCTTATGGGGTTTATACATTGGACGAAACCGGCACCTTCCCGACTACCACAAGCTGGACAAAACCGGAGCCTTCTGCCAAAATGTTCTATCAGGTTACCGCTGTTGATGGTCCCGCCCCGGTTTATTCTTGGCACTGCCGGCGATTTTGTGATTCTGGCAGCATCAGCCATCAGCTCTAACCTAAGCTGTGATATCACAGGGAACATGGGGATCAGCCCCGCAGCTGCGTCCTACATCACGGGATTCTCTTTGATACTGGATTCATCCGGCTTATTTTCCACTTCCAATCAGGTGGACGGCAACGTGTATGCAGCAGACTACTTTGCTCCCACTCCCATAAATATGACCACCGCAATCAGTGATATGGAAACTGCTTATGCGGAAGCTGCTGCAAGACCAAACCCGGATTTCATTAATCTGCTTTCCGGCAATATCAGCGGACAAATCCTGGCTCCCGGAATCTACAAATGGAATGGCGAAATTACTATTAACACTCCTGTAACTCTGTCCGGTGCCCATGATGATGTGTGGATATTCCAGGTTTCGGAAGGTATTACCATGGCTCCGAATGCAAGCGTTATCCTTGGGGGCGGAGCAAAGGCAAAGAACATCTTCTGGCAGGCATTTGGTCCGGTGTTGCTTGGCACCGATACCCATCTTGAGGGTATTGTCCTGTGTTCCACCGCCATCATCCTTGCCAATGGTGCTTCTGTGAATGGCAGACTACTGGCTCATACGGCTATAAACCTAGACCAGAATATCATAACGGAGCCGAACCCCTAAGAACCGAGATTGAAACGTCACCCAAGTGACAGATAAGCTTTAACTTTGAAACCGGCTTCCCTTTGGCGCGCCAAACGGGAAGCCGGATTTGATCAACTGATCATATTTATAACGGATCAGCCCATTTTCTATTTCATCAGCATGGCTTTGCGTATAGAGCTTTGCCCGCCGGATTCCAAACGGAGGAAATAAATGCCGGAGCTTACACTGCGGTTGTTTTTATCTCTGCCATCCCACACTATCTTGTGGAAGCCTTTCTCCATGTCTGTATTCAGCACTTCTTTCACCTTCTGCCCTTTGATGTTGTAAACGCACAGCTTCACATTGCCGGGTTGGGGAATGCTGAATGCTATGGTGGTGGAGGGA
>CAYSGM010000141.1:0-6427 GCA_964430595.1 uncultured Candidatus Cloacimonas sp. | reverse complement strand
TGGGCAACTGTGTGGAAGAGTAGGTCGCCGCCATCGCCAACGGCTCTGTTTTGTTTAGTGAGGAGATAACGAAATGATGTAGGGATGAAGTATCTATGGTTAGTGAGCTAATTAGGAAGAAGGTAATAATCTATTTATCTCTCATCAGCGGAAGGAATTGTAATTCAAATTCTTGCTTCAGTTTATTGCCAGAATAATCAGTTGTAGTGGTGAGCACTCTAAGCGTGTGGGTTCGATAGTTAACCAGCTCTTTAGTAGGTTGAAAGCGATGCACACGTCCAAACCCGGATAGCAGTTTTAAAGGGATTTTCTCGCTACCTGATAACAATATCGCATTCACATTTGCTTCGGGAACAAGCTCCGAAAAGTGTATCTCTAAAATAGGCAGCAAGTTATTTACAGAAGCCCCATTACGTGGGTTTGTAGTCACAACGGTTGGCGCAATGGTATCGGGGACAGTGTTATTATTGAACTTTATCTCAAGCACTTCCGACCGATTACCTTTAAAATCCTCCACCCCAAGCAACTGCACCGTATATTCAGTGCTATCCATCTCAGTGCACAGAACACTAATCTTATCCTGTTCCAATATGTGGTGCTGCACAGTAACCGGACTTGCCCCAATCACCCTTACACTTTGATAGCTTTTAATCTGCTCGCTAAGCAATAGCTGAATTTCTCTTTTACTAACAGGCACTAACCTGCGAATCCTAGGTTTACTACTATCCGCATAGGCTATACTCATATCAAGGGTAGATAAAGCTTTTCCGTCAGACATCCCCTCAAACGAAGGTTCTAGCCCAAAATCATAGCGTCCATTCAGATTCTTGTCAATATAAGCGCGTAACAGATGTGCCTGAGGGTTAAGGGAATCTATACTATATGCTTCTCCGCTGATACGTTTGCTAAGCACCAGCAGCGAATCTGTGGAAACAAGGCTTAGCTCGATCGGCAAACCAATATCACCCGGCCGTTCATAGTTAATTGTGCCCGAGATGCGGTAATTATTCAATTCACCATTTCTAAACACTAAGGTTTGGTTCATTTCAAGCGGGTTGCCCCGCGTATCTTTCAGCCTCGTACTTAAGGTCACGAAGTAATTGGTATCGGTTTTCAGCTTTTCCCCCAGCTTTATCCGCAAGGTGGATTTATCCAGGCTTACTTTCTTATTCAGCACCGGCGGATAGATATAGATAGAGTTCGCAAGCGAGGTTTTATCCATCTCTTTAGAAAAGGAGATCTCAATAACTCCCTTGGTAATCTCACCAAACTCAGCAGGGGAACAGCCCAACACCTGTGGCTTCAATGTATCCTGAGGACCACCGGTTGGATTTCTTTTACTCCCACATGCCGAAACACCGCCAAGTAATGCTACCACTGCAACCAAGCTACCGATGTTGCGAACCAATCTATGCATTAATCTCTCAATAATCCTTTTTGATTTAGCAGGTATTTACCCAACACATCATATTCCACATTCACAGTATCTCCCGCTTTCACGCTTGCCAAATTCGAATTTGCCTGCGTATGCCCAATCAGAGCTATGGAGAAATATGAGGAACGCAGTTCCGCAATAGTGAGGCTAACCCCGTTTATGGCAATAGAACCTTGCTGGACAAGCAGTTTGCGGTCTTCATTAACCAATTGAAAGCGGATATAATCCGTTCCTTCGATTCTGGGTCGCGAAAGCACTCTCACACTTCTATCCACATGCCCTTGCAGCCAGTGTCCATCCAGGCGGTCACCCAGTTTCAAGGCGCGCTCAAGATTCAGGATCGTTCCCACCTGCCAGTTTCCGGCAGTGCTTTTTTCCAGGGTCTCATGCATTATTTCTACCTTGAAGCTATGGCTGTCAAACTCCACCACCGTGAGGCAGATGCCATTACAGGCAATGCTGCTTCCCACTTTTAGGTCATCGAAACTCTGCGGACGTTCCACCTTCAGCAATTTTTTCCCGGAGAGTGGTGATACTTGCGAAATCCGGGAGGTGCTTTCGATTATTCCGGTGAACATATCAAACCGTGTAACGCCTCTTCCAGGCATTGGCAAGAGTATTGATACTGCTATATTCCAGATCACCCCCGAAAGGTATGCCCGTGGAAAGCCTGGTGATGGTAACACCCTTATCCTTAAGCAGTTCCCACAAATAGTGGATCGTAGCTTCTCCTTCCGCAGAAGGCTTAAGTGCCAGAATAACTTCAGTAGGTTTCAACCCGGCAATCCGCCTAAACAGCATGTCCGTATGTATTTGCTCCGGTCCATAGCCGTCGATGGGGGATAGCAGATGCCCCATCACAAAATACCGCCCTCTGAATTCATTCATATTTTCAATAATCTGGATGTCCGAGTTGCTCTCCACCACGCAAAGGTGAGTATCCAGCCTGTCCGGAGCACTGCATATCGGGCAGGGGTCGCTTTCTGAAAGCATATTGCACAGCTTGCAGGAGGTAAAGCTCTCCACGGTTGTTTTAATCGTCTCAGAAAGCTGCAAGGCAAAGTTCTTATCCTGCGATACCAGAAACCAGGCAAGACGTTGTGCCGTTTTGCGCCCAATCCCCGGAAAGCGGTTCAGAGCCTGAATCAACTTCTCTAGATTATCGGAAAGGATCATTTAAAACAATCCGGGTATCTTCATTCCGCCGGTAAGCTTACCCATCGCGTCGTTGGATGCCTCAGATACCTTGGTGCTCACTTCCTGCAAGGCAGCCAGAATGAGGTCTTCCAGCATTTCCACATCGTCAGGATCTACTGCCTGGGGATCTATCTTTATGGAAGCAATCTCGTGCTTGCCATTCATTTCAACGGTTACCATTCCGCCTCCAGAAGATGCCTGGAACAGCTTGTTTTCCAGTTCTTCCTGAGATTTCATCATTTCCTGTTGCATCTTTTGCGCTTGTTTCATCAGGTCTTTCATATTTTTTCCACCGGGAAGCATAGGGACTCCTTTTCTGTAAATATCGTTTTGTCCCTTGTGAAAGAAGGGGTAGTATTCGTCAAGCAAAACTGCTATTTGCAGTTAAAATAGCCAACACTTACTTAGCCATGATATCTGCTCCTACATGAGGTGACGAAGTTATAAAGTGATGAGGGGGCACCAGATTTTTAAGAGGGATTAGTTAAGGGTTGTGATACAAAGCGGATTTCTTATACTATCTGCAATTTCACTTGACTAAACACCTGTAGCATAAAGAAGTGCAAACTAATATAACACATTGATAAAAGGAAGATTTATGAGATACGACATAATTATCATTGGTGCAGGTCCGGCAGGGCTTAGCGCAGCAATATACAGTTCCAGAGGCGGATTGAAAACCGCTATATTCGAGAAAGCGCTGATTGGCGGACAGATTACCGTTACGGACGAAGTGGAAAACTATCCCGGCTTTGAAGAGCCTTTATCTGGCTTTGAACTAACGGATAAAATGCGCAAGCAGGCAGAACGCTTTGGGACTGTGTTTCATGATGAAGAGATTACTGCCATTGGCTTGGAAGGCTTGTGCAAGATTATCCAAACGCAATCACACACCTATCGGGCAAAATCTGTAATCATCTGCACCGGAGCGCATCCACGCCGGTTGAATGTTCCGGGGGAAGAACCGCTTACCGGACGCGGGGTATCCTATTGTGCCACATGCGACGGTGCTCTATACCGCGATAAGGTGGTGGCAGTGGTAGGTGGCGGGGATTCTGCCATCGAGGAAGGACTATACCTTACCCGTTTTGCCAAGAAAGTGTATGTAATCCACCGCAGAGACAGCCTGAGAGCGCAGAAGATAATTCAAGAACGCGCCCTTAAGAACCCCAAAATGGAGTTTATCTGGGATACGGTGGTGCAGGAAATAAGCGGAGATACGAAAGTGAAAGAACTGGAGATATTTAACCGCAAAACCAATCTTATCTCGCATCTGCCTGTGGATGGGATTTTTATATATGTGGGCATCCTTCCTAATAACAAGCTGCTGGAATCGCGCATCGAGCTTGATACAGCGGGTTTTGTGCTTACCGATGAGACCATGCATACCAATGTTCCCGGCATTTATGCTGCCGGAGATATACGGCATACCGTGCTTAGGCAAGTGGTTACCGCTACCAGCGATGGAGCTGTGGCAGCCTGGAGCGCAGAGAAATGGATTATAGAGAATTATGATTCTCTGGAAGACTGATATGAGCAGCACCAGCAAAGATATTCGCCAGCAGTTCATCAGCTTCTTTATGGAGAAGGGGCACAGCTTTGTGCATTCTTCGCCGGTTATCCCTGCGGATGATCCCACTTTGCTATTTGCCAATGCGGGGATGAACCAGTTCAAGAGCATATTCCTGGGGCAAAAGGAGATCACAATTCCCCGCGCCGTAAATAGCCAGAAATGTATCCGCGCCGGGGGAAAGCACAATGACCTGGAAGAAGTGGGGAAGGACGGCTATCACCACACTTTTTTTGAGATGCTGGGAAACTGGAGCTTTGGGGATTACTATAAGGAAGAAGCTATCCTGTGGGCTTGGGAACTGCTTACCGAGGTGTGGAAGCTCCCCAAGCACCTGATGTATGCCACCGTGCATACCAGTGATAGCGAAGCTTACGAACTATGGAAAGCCAAGACAGATATTGACCACAGCCACATAAGTTATCACGGCGACAAGGATAACTTCTGGGAAATGGGGGAGACGGGACCTTGCGGTCCTTGCTCCGAAATACATATAGACAGGGGTGCAAATGCCTGTGATAAACAAGGAACCGAGGGGCATACATGTAGTGTGAATGGCGATTGTGCCCGTTATATAGAGCTTTGGAACCTGGTGTTTATCCAATATAACCGTGAAGCAAACCGGGAACTAACCCCGCTGAAACATAAGTTCGTAGATACCGGAGCCGGCTTGGAGCGTATTACACAGGTATTGCAGGATAAAGACAGTAACTACGAAACTGATCTGTTTATGCCTATTATCGCTAAGCTGGCAGATATTTCCGGCGTTCCATACTCTCAGGAAGATGGCACTTCCCACCGCGTGATTGCAGATCATGTGCGCTGTTTGTGCTTTGCGCTTGCCGATGGCGGCTTCCCTTCCAATGAAGGGCGGGGCTATGTGTTGCGCCGTATCTTGCGCCGTGCAGCCCGGCATGGGCGTTTGCTTGGCTTTGCCGAGCCTTTCCTGCATACCCTAGTCGATACGGTGGTAGGGGTGATGGGACATCACTATACGGAGCTTGCCGGCAAGGAAGAGTTTATCAAGATGGTGATAAAAGCAGAGGAAGAGCGCTTCAATAGAACCCTTGATACCGGACTTGACAGGCTAAATGAGCTAAGCAATAACTCGGTAGATAAAAAGATCTCCGGGCTGGATGCCTTCACTCTGTATGACACCTACGGTTTTCCGCTTGATCTTACGATGATCCTGGCGGAAGAGAGAGGCTTAAGCGTTGATATTGATAGCTTTAACGCCGAAATGGAGCTTCAGCGTAACCGTGCCCGCAGTGCAAGTAAATTTGCCAGCCAAAGCTTTGATGCAGATTGGATAGAATTTGGCAGGATAGTGCCTACCAGCTTTGTGGGTTATGATGAGATAAATACTACCGCTAACATCCTGAGATATAGAATTGATGAAGATTTATCCGTGCTGGTGCAGCTGGATAAAACGCCTTTCTACGCGGAATCCGGCGGACAGGTTGCTGATATTGGCACAATTTATAATAGTGATTTCGAACTAAGCATTCACGATGTAAAGAAACAAGATGATTACGTAATCCATTATGGAAAACTGGTGCGGGGGGCGATCTCTGCAAATGCAGTAACTGCCCGGATAGATGAAAGCCACCGTAAAGATATTGCACGTAACCATACGGCTACTCACCTTTTGCATAAAGCCTTGCGAGATGTTCTGGGCACCCATGTGCAGCAGAAAGGCTCGTTGGTGCATGGTGAATACTTGCGCTTTGATTTCACGCATTTCCAGGGCTTAAGCCAATCAGAACTTAAAGCTGTGGAGCAGAAGGTAAACAATGCTATTCTTGACAACCGAACCGTAAATACCACTATTCAGGATTTCGAGAGTGCCAAGAACGAGGGGGCAATGGCTCTCTTTGGCGAAAAGTATAGCAATGAAGTCCGTGTGGTAAGCGTGGAAGGCTTTTCCAAGGAACTCTGCGGGGGGACGCATGTGTGTGCCACCGGGGAAATCGGCTTGTTTAAGATCATATCGGAAGGTTCATCTGCTGCCGGGATAAGGCGTATTGAAGCCTATACGGGTAGAACTGCCTTAGGATATGTGGAAGAAATGCAAGGCAAAGCTGCCAGGCTTGCTGAAATGCTGCACTGCTCTCCTGCCATGCTTGAAGTTAAAATAGATGAGCTTTTCTCCCATAACAAGCAGCTTGAGGCACAGCTCAAAGCCATTCAGGCAAAAGCCGGCGATGCTTATGTACAACATCTAC
>CAYSGM010000140.1:0-6533 GCA_964430595.1 uncultured Candidatus Cloacimonas sp. | reverse complement strand
ATCATGGAAAACCGCTACTCTTCTTTTGAGAGTTTCTATAATGGACAATCTGTTCACACTGGAATTGCGTCTGGGGTTACAGCATCTGTCAGCAGTGATTATTCTATAGATGGAAATTATTCATATAAGTTAACAACTAATTCAACTGATGGTTATTGTATTTTGAACTCTAATTTAACCATGACTGTTAAGCCGTCTACAAAGTACATTTTTTCCTATTACGCCTATCGTGCTAGCGGATCAGTTGCCGGCACTCAGATGTATACCAGGGAGAATGGCACGGCCCAAACTTATAGAGGTTGCTCAATTAGCGCGGCTAGTTTGGGAACAGGAAAATGGGTTCGTTGTTCAACATCTTTTACCACCGCTGCCGATACTACAAGATTAGACGTTATCAGAGCCGATGTTGACTCTAATGGAACAGCGACAGAGACTATTTATTTTGATGGTGTTCAGATTGAAGAAGTTAGTGCGTCCGCCACCCTAGCATCACCATATCGCTCTCCAGCTTTTAACCCTTGGGTGGACAGTCTCTTAGGGACAGCTTTTTCGGGAAATGTTGGCATTGGCACAACCAGTCTTAGCACCTATAAGCTAAATGTAGCTGGGAACTTTAGCGCTAGTAACGGTAATGTAGTTGGTGACACCGGAGGCAATATTACTTTTGAATCTTTTACTGATAGAAGTAATACTTTGCTTAAGCTTGATCCTTCAAATGTAACTACATCTTTAAACATTGCCGGTTCTATAACTTCTCTAGGGACAATTGCCAGTAACTATTTTGCTGGCAACGTCGGGATTGGAACGACAACTCCAAGTGCTAAATTAGATGTTTTAGGAACCGTTAATTTTTCTCCATCAACTTCAACAGGCGGGCTCAATGTTCCCGCGCCGGTAGCAGGATATGGAACAATTTTTAATCTCTATGGGGCGGGGGATGGTTATTCTTATAGTTCTTTTAATCTTTCAAATAATAAAGACTTATCTGTAACTGCTACAAAAAATTGGGCGTTTGCTTTTAGGACGGCTGATGATCGGTTAGCTTTATATCACAATACATCAAATCAATCATCTGGGGGGTCAACTGAACTTTTTTCTTTTTTACCGTCTGGTAATCTCGGAATTGGGACGACAACTCCCGCAAATAAATTACATGTATATAGTACTTCAGGAAGAGTTGCGGTATTTGGAGAAGTTGGGGTTTCTACTCAAACAGCGACTCCTGTAAATGTTTCTTTTGGTTCAACGTATGGAAATAGCGCTCCCGGTAGTGTTAATAATTTAAAATGGGATTTATTTACTAGTACTTCCTCTGGCAGTCGTTATGGAATTGGCATGTCGTCTAATTTAATGGAATTTCAATCTGGTCCTAGCGGTGGGCTGGGCTTCTTTGTTAATCAAGGATCAGAAGCGGTGAGAATTCTATCGTCTGGCAACGTCGGCATCGGCACCACTAATCCTCAAAAGCGCCTAGATTTAGGAGGCGGAACTAGTGGTAGAATATATGGAATAGATACTAGTACAAGTGCCATATTTACTGACAGTGAAGTTGTTCCTAAGAAATGGATAGTTGATAACTTTGCCCCTGCAGTTGGCGGTGCTTCTTTATGGGCTACTTCTTCAACTGGAATATATAACGTTGGACTTGGTAATGTTGGAATTGGAATTAATTCTCCATCCCAAAGACTACATATTAGTGGCGGCAACATACTTGCTAGTAATGTGTATGCCAGACTTATATTAGGTCGCCAATCCAGTGACGGTGATGTTCATATAGGGGCTTCTGGTAATGGGGGGCCTTTAAATGGTACACAGGATTATGGTTTTTATACAGCTTACAATGCCTATAGAGCTGATGACGGCTACTGGTATCATTCTAGAGCTGATGTGGTTGGAGCATATAAGTTTAGTGGTGGATACCATCAAGGTGGCTTTACTTGGTCTTATGCTGCTAATCAAGGGACGTCTACTATCACTTGGACAGATTTAATGAAATTAAGTTCAAATGGTCGTGTCGGTGTAGGCACAACTAACCCCGGATATAAATTAGACATTTTAGGAGATGCTAGATTTGGAATGGTTGTTTCCAGCGGGAGATATTCTATTTTTGATACTTCCGGAAGATTAGTAATTAATTACAATGACAATAGTTCCGCGCCTCAAAACCTGTTAACTCTAAGAAGTGGTGATATTTCAGCTGGGTTTTCACATGCTAATAAAATTAATTTTACTTTTGCAAGAACGGCAGACTCCACAGAAAGACAGGGAGGAGGCTTATTATTTGGGAAGGAACAAGAATGGACTTCTTCTGGTTCCACCAATGATACTTACTTTGCAATTCAAACTGCATTAGACGGGACTGTTGGTGAGAAAATTAGAGTATCCAGTAATGGCAATGTCGGCATAGGAACAACTAATCCTCAAGTTAGATTAGATGTGGGCGGCGGAACTTCAGGAAGAATTATAGGTTTAGATACTAATCCAGCGGCCGTAAGAGTTGATAGTGAAGTTGTTCCTAAAAAATGGATAGTCGACAACTTTGCTCCTATAGTAGGCGGAGCCTCTCTTTGGGCCACTTCTTCTGCCGGTACTTATAATGTTGGACTTGGAAAGGTTGGAGTCGGGACAACTAACCCGTTGGGGAAATTATCGGTATCTGGAGTTATTTCTTCAGGCATAGCTGAGAGCAATACTGTAGGCTTAAACGACTGGACTTCTATTAATGCAAATTATATGCTTGCCGGACCAATTGGCTATTGGGGATTGAGGACGGCAACTAATCATAGCGTTAATTTCGATGTTCATAATAACAACTCTCCAATAACCGCTCTATCTATTTTACAAAATGGCAATGTAGGAATAAGTAATACTAATCCACAAGAAAAACTTGATTTGTCAGGAGGTGTAATGCGCCAATCCGGCTATTTAGTTTCTGATGCGGCAACTGATAACATGCTTGTAAATGGTGACTTTGAAATGAATGGTACTTATGGTTGGTCGGGATTATCAACTGTTGTTTCTGGAGGTGTTTCTGGCAACTATACAGCTCAGATTACCGGCTATGCTAGTGTTACTAGTAAGGATTTCATCCCGGTCGACCCCACTAAAGATATTTTCCATCTTGAGGCTTGGTTAAAGAAGACTGTGGCGGGAACAACGCCAGGCGTTCTCTACTTTGGATACATGGCTTATGATGCCAATAAGAATTTAATTACTTCAGCTCCATGCGGAACGTATTGTTATTTTGCTGCTTCTGGATACAACCTTCCCGCTGACGGAAATTGGCATAAAGTTTCCGCTACTACGGTTGGAGAGGGAACTTCTTATCCTAATTTTCCAGTGGGGACTAGATATGTTAAAGTCATGGGTCTAATAAATTATAGTTCTTCTGCTGATTCCGTCACCCAACTTGATCATGTTACTCTAAAAAGAATAACAAAGGGCCCGTTAATCGCTGGAAATAACTTTTCTTCTAGTAATATAGTCGACAATAATCAATACTCCACTCTTTCTACTACTGCCGCTAATAACCTGGTTATAAACTCGCCTGGCAATGTCGGCATCGGCACAACTAATCCTCAAGTTAGATTAGATGTGGGCGGCGGAACTTCAGGAAGAATTATAGGTTTAGATACTAATCCAGCGGCCGTAAGAGTTGATAGTGAAGTTGTTCCTAAAAAATGGATAGTCGACAACTTTGCTCCTATAGTAGGCGGAGCCTCTCTTTGGGCCACTTCTTCTGCCGGAACATACAACATTGGGCTAGGTAATGTTGGAGTCGGCACCACCAATCCAACCCAGAAGTTAACGGTGGGCGGTAATGTACTAATTGATTCTGGCAACATGATATACTTTAGAGATACCAACACGTATATTAATGAGGGATCTGGGCTAAACATAGTTGCGGGGAATGCCCGAAGTCTTAATTTGGCTGGCGGAACCGGCACTGATTTGACTATTACTAGCGGAGGAAATGTTGGGATTGGAACAACAAATCCGGGTAAATTACTGGAGGTGTTCTCGCCTTCGCAATCAGAAGCTTCAATAAGAATACGTCAGAATGGTTGGAATTATTGGGATATTAAATCTCCGGCCAGCTCAACGCGAATGACAATTGGTGATGTTGTTGGTGATTATTTTACAATTTTAAATTTAGGTAACGTCGGTATTGGGACTACTGGTCCCGCAGAAGAACTAACAGTGGCTAAATTGAACTCTACAAATGATTCTAGGATTAAAATACTTTCAAATGGTTCAACAGATGAAATGCTTGGCTTCGCTAATTCAACATCAAACAATATATGGACAATCGGAAGAAAAAATACAGCTAGTTCTTTTGAAATAGGTTATCAATCATCGAGTATTACGCCCAGTGTTAGGACTGGAGGGATAATGACAATTCTGAACACTGGCAATGTCGGCATAGGAACAACTAATCCTCAAGTTAGATTAGATGTGGGCGGCGGAACTTCAGGAAGAATTATAGGTTTAGATACTAATCCAGCGGCCGTAAGAGTTGATAGTGAAGTTGTTCCTAAAAAATGGATAGTCGACAACTTTGCTCCTATAGTAGGCGGGGCCTCTCTTTGGGCCACCTCTTCCGCCGGTACTTATAATGTTGGGCTAGGCAGCATCGGTATAGGGATTACCGCTCCTCGAGTTAAACTAGATGTAGCTGGGGCTAATTCTAAGATTCGTCTAGCGCATGATGCTCAGAATGCCGGTGAAGTCGGTGTTGAGTTTTCCCATAGTACTTACGCTGGTTCAAGTGAAGTTAAGAGCGCCATTTTAAGCAAGGCTAACGGTGGATATGGTCGTGGCGATATGTATTTCATTTTAGATTCAGCTGCTGATAGTAATGGTTATTCAGTTGATAACGTCGACACGAAGATGATTATAAAAAATAATGGTAACGTCGGTATTGGAACGACTGACCCGGACCAACTTTTAACTATTGCTAAAACTGGCACTGTTGGTGCAAATTTTTATTCTTACTCTGCTGATTCAAATGACTACCCTTATTTCTCTTTTAGAAAATCTCATTCTTCTACTTTGGGCACAAAAACCACCACGGTCAGTGGGGAGAAATTGGGCGCTTTAGGATTTGCAGGTGTAAATGCTGGCAGTATAGTGGCAAGCGGCGCTTCAATTGTTGCAACTCAGAATGGAGCTGCGGGCGCATATGTCCCTACAAATTTAGTTTTTAAAACATATTCTGCTAGCAATCTTAATGATAATGTTTTAGTCGTTTCAAGTGATAGCAACGTCGGAATTGGAACAAGTAGCCCTCAGAGCAAATTCCATATTTATGATGGTTCTGCTAATTTATATTTTGACGGCAACGAAATAAACGCCGTAGATAGTACTCTCTATTTGAAATCTTTGTATGATTTTTCAATACAACCAGGTGGCGGAGTAACAGCTATGACAGTTAAATCAGGGGGTTTTGTCGGTATCGGCACCACCAATCCTCAAAAACGCCTAGATTTAGGAGGAGGAACCAATGGTAGAATATATGGAATAGATACTAGTACAAGTGCCATATTTACTGACAGTGAAGTTGTTCCTAAGAAATGGATAGTTGATAACTTTGCCCCTGCAGTTGGCGGCGCTTCTCTTTGGGCCACCTCTTCTACTGGAATATATAATGTTGGACTAGGTAATGTTGGAATTGGTACGACTAATCCAGGAGTTAAATTGGATGTTGCCGGACAGGGGCGTTTTCAGAGCACAACATTTCCCGTTGTTGATATTATCAGAGACACAACTTCTGCTGGCACGTCTATATATGGAGGAGCAAAATTAGAAAGATTAACTACGACTCCAACTAACAATGGAGGAATTGGCTTTTATTTTAAATATCCTGACAGTACGGGCGTGTCAACATTTGCCGGCATGTTTGGCGGTGCTTTATCTAACATAACTAATGGCTCAGAAGTTGGAGATCTTGTTTTTGGTGCTGCTTGGCAGGGAGCTGACCCCGCTTCCAATCAGCATCTAATTATTAGGGCTACAGGAGCTACTACCGGTAATGTTTTAGTGCCAAATGGCAACGTCGGGATTGGGACGACGAATCCAGTAAGCAAATTAAATATCAGTGGGACAACTGGAATTACATGGGGGACTGGTACGGTGGGTGGATTAGTGACGATTGGAGATCAGAGCACTGGAGGCTCGCTTTGGGTAAACACTCCTTCTCATGCGACGCTACCATCCGGATTAAGTGTTTATGGTTCATATAGTTGGCCGATAACAACTGTAAATGTAGCTGCACATGGGGTAAATTGGCCAGGGTACGGTTCAAATTTAACATTTTCAACCACCAAAGATACCTCTGTAAATGAAAGAATGAGGATAGATATGAATGGCAACGTGGGCATCGGCACCACCAATCCTCAAAAGCGCCTAGATTTAGGAGGAGGAACTAATGGCAGAATATATGGAATAGATACTAGTACAAGTGCCATATTTACTGACAGTGAAGTTGTTCCTAAGAAATGGATAGTTGATAACTTTGCCCCTGCAGTTGGCGG
>CAYSGM010000139.1:394-6618 GCA_964430595.1 uncultured Candidatus Cloacimonas sp. | reverse complement strand
AAAAGCGTGCGCGCATACTTCTATAATAAGGACGATTTTTACCGCGCCGGGCTTGATCCCAACAAGTTTCCCGCCACTTGGGAAGAATTCCGCTCCTACTGTAAAAAGCTTACCCGCGACACCAATAATGATGGCAAAGCTGATGTGTTCGGCACCAATTACAACGTGAACGAATGGCAGTTTATAAACCTTTTGCATCAGGCAGGCGGGAGTATTCTGGACGCCAATAATCAGCCTATTCTGAATAGCGCAGCCGGCGTGGAAGCCCTTAGCTATGTTTCGGATTTGATTCTTAAGGATAAAACCGTGTATGTAGTGCGCGAGTATGAAGGTCAGAACGACTTTCTGGCGGGCATCGTAGCCATGTATGAAGGCAGTAGCGTGTCCATCACCCACATGCGCCAACAGCCGATTAACTTCAATATCGGCTATGCGCCTCTGCCCGTGCACAAAACCAGCCAAAACGCGGTAAGTGGAGCTAATATCGTGATCTTCAAGAGCGGAGATCGTAAGCGGGAACAAGCCGCCTGGGAATTTATCAAGTGGTTCACGGATACCGAACAAACCGCCAAGTGGAGTGCAAAGACCTGCTATATGCCCGTGCGTAAAAGTGCCATGACCTCACCCGCTCTGCTTAATTTCCTAAAGGAATTTCCGCAGTTTCAGGGGATTTATGATCAGCTTGAAAACGCGGTGTATGAACCGCAAATCCCTGCCTGGTTCAAAGCCAGACCGGAACTGAAAGGCTTTTTGGAAAAATCCATGCGCGGAAATCAAAGCCCCAAGCAATCGCTGGATGAAGCCAGTGAGAAATTTAAACAAATCCTTGCTGAAGAACAATATGTGAAGAAACTGTAAATATCAAGCCTGTCGTAAGACAACACAGTGCTTGACATTTTTATGGTATGCCAGGTTTTTGACATCATGTGAGCGGGCATAGCTCAGTTGGTAGAGCATTAGCTTCCCAAGCTGGGGGTCGCGGGTTCGAGTCCCGTTGCCCGCTCCATTCTTTTCTATCGCACCGCCACTACTTTGTAAAACCACTGTTGTCCTTCTGCGATTGTAATATCCAATATGGTGCCACTGATGTTTTGTTGGAGGATACTCCACTCTGTGGCATAAGGACTGGAGGCATAGAGGACTTTGTAAGAATTTGCATAGGCAACAGAGCTCCATGAAAGGCGCAATGACGAGGAGGAAAGCTTACTTAAGCTGATTCCCGTGGGAGCATCCAATGTGTAGTAGAACAAGGTTTCACACGCAGAATCATACCAGGGTTCGAAATATACTATGCCCTTGCCTTCTTCATCATCGTAAATGGAGGCATCTATGACGCCCGCCGTTAAATCTCCCCACCACACATAAGGAGCATTGATCTGTAGCATGGTGTTGTTATAGAAATTGGTGTTGTTAGCATATATCTTGTTCCACTCCCCAGCCTCATCACCCAAACTGATTGTTCCGCCATTATGAAAGATGCCATTGGCACTACATGAGGTGATAATGCAATGGATAAGAGACATAGCCCCTGCTTGGTGGATTATCCCATTAGCACCATTTTGTAAGGTAGTCCGCAGCAGATTAATGGTGCAATTGGCTTCTTGTTTCAATAGGTTGTGGTTACAAAGCTTGATAGTGCAATCAGTGAAATTTATCGTTCCCCGCTCCGCATACACGGCACAGAAATCCTCTGCTGGGCTATCCCCCTGATCCAAACCGGCATTCTGAATGGTGGTATAGTATAGATTGCTGGTTCCACCGGAATACTTGAAACGCAACCCTAACCATGTGCTTGGCATAATAGGATTTGCGCCTCGGAAGATAACTGGATTCTCTGATGTTCCCAGTGTGTTCAGAGAACCATAAACAGTGAAATGAGGACTTGCCTGATAGGGAATGTAATCGGCAAAGACCAAGGTAGTTCCGGCTGAAATGTTAAGCGTTAGATAGTCATTCACACTAAAGCCGTTGCTAAAAAAGTAGGGAAGTCCGAAATTCTGCCATGTGGCACTACGGCTTTGATTGTAGTTAGTTATACGGACATAGGGATTACCAGGATTGATGATCGTAACATTCGTGAAGCAATCAATCAGGTTAGAGGAGCATTGCATGGGATAGCCACCCACGTCTTGAATAGTGAGGTTGTTCACAGTGAAGGGATGATACTCATCGTTACAGTAGAACCCTGTCCATGGCGCATCTCTGATAATAAGATCACTGATAGTAAGAATGTCTGTGCTTGCCATTTCACCTGTTACAAAGCCATCACCGGTGCAGTAGCGGATCAGGCAATTCGTGATGTTAAGGTTGCTACACCCGCTATCATACAAAACCCTGCGGTTACCATATGTTTCCTGCGAGCCTGCATATAGTATTTGACAATAAGCAAAATCGGCATCCCAAGAGGAGTTATAGATTCTTATCCCCTGCCAATAGCCTTTACTGGCAGGATAGTTTGTAAAGATGATAGGCTGAGCCTCGGTTCCCACCACCGAAACTGCACCACTAAAGGATAGATACTGATTATCAGCAATCCAAAACAGACATCCGGGAGCAAAGCTGACACTTGTCCCACTTGTCCCATCCAAACTTACTTCCAGCCTATAAGGATAGCCATGATTGGGGAATGAAACCGAGCCATACAGATAACCGCTCTGAAACAAACGAATGAAGTTATTGGTGTTGTCAACCAACTGCAAACCTTGGAAGCAGCCAGCCAATTGGGGTGGAATGGCTAAGGGAAACCTTCCGCAGTTGGTGAAGGTGATATCCACAACTGAAAGGATAAGATCGGTATCGTTACAATAGAATCCATCCGTTCCGCAGGTATCGATGGTTAGATTGCTAAGATTGGCAACATCAGCAGAGCCTATCTCTGTAAAAGAAAATACCTGTGCCTGAGTATTGGTGAAAGTGCAATTCTGCATACTAAGAGAAGCTGCACCAAAGTTATCAATCAAGGCATCATCATGTCCATATTCGCTTTGCTTCCCCCCATAGCTGAAAGCACAGTGAGCAAAGCTGGCACTACTGTTGTTGTATAAGATGATAGATTTCCAGTAATAGCTGCTACCCGGTATCCTGCTAAAGGTGATAGGCTGAGCAACAGTGCCATTGGCGGTTAAAGTGCCACGGATTTCCATACTGCGCCCATCCTCGAAATAGAACTGCGTTCCGGGTTGCAGAATCACATTTGTGTAATCCACATTCAGGTTCGAGGATAGTTGGTAAGGATAACCGAAGTTTGTTAGCGTTTGGCTTGCCAAATTGCCATACAAAAGGCGTATTACATTATGAGCATTACCACTTAAAGTAAGATTGGACACCCTGTGTATCCAATTACTGGAAATACTTAGGGGATAGGCATTGCAACCACTTATACTTAAACCATTGATAGCGAGCTTGTAACCAGAACTATTCTGATAAACGGCATCCATCCCACAACCTGTAACGGTTACACTAACTATCGAGATGCTATCTGCATCAGCATCGTTCTGTTCTATATAAATAGCCCGACACACAGCATCGATGATCTGAGTGTTCTCTATCAACACACTATTGGAACGGTAGATTTTGAATGCTTCTTGAACGTGGTTATACTGGTTACTACTGGCGCAATGTTCCAATATGCAGTGGTTAACATGGGCAGTAATACCGCTATAAAAGATGAAACCTCTCCAATTTTGTGAAGAAGCCGGTAATTTGGTTATCGTAACCGGATTTTCTGCTGTGCCATTCACATATACATTGCCATTGCAATTAATACCACAACTATAGCCCATCTGAATCAGGCAACCTGCTTCGATAGTAAGCGAGACATAATTGGCATCTATATCCAAAAATTCGCTTACATAAGGATATCCCCAGTTGCGAATCGTGGTAGGTCGGTTCAAATAACCACTGTTGTGGATAAATATCCGGTTATCGGTATTATCAAAGAAGTTCGGTTGCTCATCTAAGAAATCGAGCAGCGAAGCAGGAATAGCAATGGGTTTTGCGCAACCGGATATCG
Organism: uncultured Candidatus Cloacimonas sp.; assembly: GCA_964430595.1. GTDB lineage: Bacteria > Cloacimonadota > Cloacimonadia > Cloacimonadales > Cloacimonadaceae > Cloacimonas. The sequence continues at coordinate 2,606 of CAYSGM010000139.1, read as the reverse complement.
CAAGATCATGGTAATTGAACGTTATGGTATTATCCAGAATATGCAATCCCGTCCATGGGCAATCCTCTATAGCAACGTTATTCAGGGACAAAGTTCCGTTATGGTTACCGCTTACATAGATACCGTAGGTTCCTCCACCGGGAATGGTGCTATTGGAAATACTGAGGTTGGCAATACCATTTGCTGATATGGTGGGTTCAGGATAACCATATTGGGAATAACCACTGCCCTCAAATACACAATGATCAAATGTCCCCGAGCACCCTACATCAAATATCAGGCTCCCCCACTGACTAGAGGCATTATTTATAGCAGGACTAAAGGTGATTGGCAGCAAGGTAGTTCCGCTGGCATTTAGCGAAGCCCCTCCCGCGAAAGACAGCCTTGCGTATTGCATAAACATCAGTTCAACACCAGGTTCCAGAGTGAGAGTAGCTCCATTGCCAACATTGAGATTACTGGTAAAGTAATAGGGCTCATCCTGATGAGGAAGAGTATAGCTGCTGTATATCGCATTATCAAACATCGCAAGCATCTCCAGGGAGCAATATGATACTTGCAAGCTGCCCAGATTGGCATAGTGGATCAGGCTGGCATAGATGGGATAACTTGAGCAATTCTGTAAATTGATATCATCCATTAGCAAGGTTGGGAAATATGGAGTGTAGATACCTGTTCGGCAGCCATTTACGCTGATACCATTAAGATTTACAATACTAGCGTTATCCCCTATATAGATACCTTCATGCGCTACATTTGCAATGGAAGTAGCATCAATATTCACTGTGGAATTACTGATGTAGATGCCATGTCCGATTGTACTGGTTCCAATCGAGCTATTTAGGATGTTTACGGTGGCGGAATTCACTATGCTTAGCAAGGCTTCGCTATTGCCAGAACGCCCCAGAGAGCAATGGTTAAGTGTGCTCCCCTCTGCCCCGGAGAAATATATCCGCGTGTTATTACGGGTTGATACTCCCGAGGTGGTAAATACGATAGGGGTAAGATCCGTTCCAATCGCTGATAACTGCCCTTCAATCCGGAGTTCTGATCCATCTTCGAAGAACAAGTTGACCCCGGGCTCGATGGTAAGCGTAACTCCATCCAACACTCTCACTATTCCGAATATCTGATGAGGATTATTGGACATGAAGAAAGTTGTATTTTCAGTTATATCGCCGGAGATGCTAATACTTGCAACTGCGTAAACACAAAAAAACAAAAAAAACGTGACCGCGAAGACTATCTTCTGCATGATACACCTCTAATCTGATGATTTTTATGGCAGGAAGTGAATCAAATCCTGCCAAAGTCGATTGAGAGATAATGGAGAAAGTGCTCAGATTATGTCAAGCAGAAAATGATGGAAATGATAGAGTTGTTCTTCCTTGCTCAACCGCTACTGATTCAAGCCGGGGTTCACCATGATCTCACCGGGATAAATCATGGTGAGCTCATGGTCAGTCCCTCAGCGATTCTGCTTTGGCAAGCAAGGGAGAAGGAATCTGCTTCATCAGAGCTTTATGGGGATTATAACCTCTACAGAGTGTTCTATTTGGTCGTCCACCAGTTGGATGGTTTGTTCTGGCTGGTCGGTTCCATTGATGCGAACGATTACCTCGGTGCTTTCAGATTGAACCTGGCGCACATTGATATGATAAACCGTTTCACGATAGCGGTAATGCAGCACAAAGCCTTCCCACTCCGCAGGCAGGCAGGGCGAAAGATGTAGCTTATCCACTTCCAGCTTGATGCCCAAAAGAGATTCAAGGATAAGCCGGTACATCCAGGCAGCGGAGCCGGTGTACCATGTCCAGCCACCGCGTCCGTTGTGGGGAACCACAGCATATACATCCGCAGCGGTAACATAAGGTTCCACTTTGTAGATGTCTGTCTCCTCGGGGGTTCGGGCATGATTAACCGGATTGATCATGTTGAAAAGCTCCCAAGCCCGCTTGTTATCTCCCAGCTTGGCAAAAGCCATGGTTGCCCAGATGGCTGCGTGGGTGTATTGCCCGCCGTTTTCGCGCACCCCGGGGACATAGCCTTTTATATAGCCGGGATTTAGTTCAGATTTATCGAAGGGTGGCTCAAGAAGTTGGATCAAGCCCTGTTGGGAATTTACCAACCTTTTGTTAAGAGATTGCATAGCAAGATGCGTTCGGCTGCTTTCACCTGCACCGGAGAGAACAGACCAGCTTTGCGATATAGA
>CAYSGM010000139.1:0-384 GCA_964430595.1 uncultured Candidatus Cloacimonas sp. | reverse complement strand
TGGCATTCTTTATTCTCTTTGGAGCCAAGCGGAGTGCCATCATCAAAATAGGCACGACGATACCACTCGCCATCCCAACCGTTGCTTTCTATGTTGATGCGCAGCTCGTTGGCATGCTTCAAACAGGTTTCTGCAAAGGCAAGATCACCATAGCTTTGCGCAATCGGGGCGAACTTATGTAACACATCAAAGAGGAAGAACCCAAGCCAAATGCTTTCTCCCGTGCCCTTCTCCCCCACAAGGTTCATACCGTCGTTCCAGTCGCCAGTGCCTATCAGCGGTAAGCCATGAACCCCAAGCTTAAAGCTGGCTCGAGGTATTTGACTGTATCGGCATATTCAGAGAAAATCACGAGTTTGGGAGCAGATTCACCTTTATTAGGAG
>CAYSGM010000138.1:0-6736 GCA_964430595.1 uncultured Candidatus Cloacimonas sp. | reverse complement strand
GTTGCTGCATATTGGGATGATCTTAAAGGCATGAAAGTGCAGGTAGATTCGGTGAATTTCGTGTTTAACGATATGCGCCTCTGCTATTGGCATGATACCGCCAACAACCGCTATATAATTCAGTGGAATGATGCTTACAACCAGTATAATATTGATGCTTACGAGAATGCCTCTCTGGAGAAATTTCAGATCATTCTATATCCCAGAGTGGGTATGGATGGCGACATCGTGCTGCAATATCACACTGTGGATAATCCCGGAACCACCACCAATTATTGCACTGTTGGCATCGAGGATGAAACCCAATTACGCGGGCTTACCTACACGCATGGTAACACTTATCCGCTTACGGCACCCGCACTTGCAGCCGGATTGGCAGTGAAATTTACCACTACCGCACCGGATAACTATGTATCTAATGAAGACCTGGTAAACCCCTTGCAAATCAGCAATTTAAGGAATTACCCCAATCCCTTTAATCCCAGCACTACCATTTCCTTCACCGCCAAATCCGCAGCTAAGGCAAAGCTAAACATCTATAACCTTAAAGGTCAGTTGGTTAAATGCCTCGTGGATGCTGCCTTGCCAAGCGGAGAACACAAAATAGTGTGGGACGGCAAAGATGCTGATGCAAACCCCGTTAGCTCCGGAATATACTTCTATCAGCTTGAAATGGGCACCTACAAAAGCCTGAACAAAATGCTGATGATGAAGTAGCTGTTTTAGGTTGCAGGTTGCAGGTGACAGGTGACAGGTGACAGGTGACAGGTGTTAGGTGACAGCTAATAGATAAGAGACAATACTAAATAGATAAGCCCGGGTTTCCCCGGGCTTTTGTTTTGCTCTGCAAACATGCATCCCGGTAGGGGCAGATCCCTGTGTCTGCCCTCTCCCGTCTGCCCGATATTAATGAATTAATGGAAAGGATGCTGCGTTACAGGTTACAGGTTACAGGTTACAGGTTGCAGGTTACAGGTTGCAGGTTTGAGGTTGGTGGTTAAGGTGCCAGGTTACATGCAGCCCTCGCATCTCACACTTAGCGCAGCCCTGACACCTGCAACCTAACACCTCACACCTCACCCTTACATATTCGCCGTTAACTCGTCCGCATCCACCACGCTTGCCAGATAGCCATTCTCCACGGCATCGGCAACGGAGGCAATGTCCCCGCCCAAAGTCTGCAAATCGGTGTAGGTTACCGTAGCCAGATCCACATGCCCCTCGTCCAGCTCCGAGAACAGATACATCATCTTCACGAAGATGGCATAGGAAGTGGGGGGTATCTTGCCATTGGGTACATTCGCGCTGTTACGCTGCGCATACACCTTCAGGTCTGCCTTGTAATCAGGGCTGCAAGCGCCGAATACCGCTGCCAGGTTCTTCATTACCGCACCCATCAGGGTGTTGTTGGCGGTAAGGATTGGGGTTACATACTTGCGACCGATGCAAAGGCTATCCTTGCGATAGCTGCCAAAGGTCATCTCATCCACGGTGCCGCTGTAGGTCTTGATTCCGAACTTGAATATAACTTTCATTTTTCCTCCAAAAGTTATGGCGGGCGTTCTGCCCTCTACCTACATAAGGCTAACATTTGGGAGAAAGTGCGGGAGTGCGGGAGTACTGGCGTTAAAAACCCCGCCTCGCAAGCACCCCCACACCCCATCACCCCAGCACGCCATCACGCCCACACCCCAGCACCTACATCTCATTTGTAAACCGCTCCCACCCCGTCACCGCCACCAACAGCCCATCCTCCACCGCTGCTTTCACGCTGATGCAGGGCAGGTTATCAGTTACTATCTGCTCCCGGCTTAGCGTTGCCAGATTCAGGCTATATTTCTTTGCCATGCCGAACATCAGCTTGCGGAACACATTGCTCCAGGAATAGAAGCCCATGCTGCTATCCTTCATGCGCAGCAGCTCCGTGTATAGCTTCATATCCGTGCGGTATGCCTCGGATGGGTTCAGGGCTTTCAAATTGGCGCTGATGGCGCTTAGCGCGGCATTGCCCTCATGCGGCTTGCAGACGGGCAGCCTGCGGGCAATCACCTTGTTCAAACGGCGGTTGTAATAATACACCAGCCCATCGCATTTCCCGCTGTAGGCGTGTAACAGATTCTTGAATACCACTTCCATGGTGCATCTCCTTATCTTATTTATTTTGCATTAGTTACTCAGCAGATACTCAGGCATTTTGTTGATGAGTGTGTGTGCATTGTATGTGCTGCCTGTGTACTTGCTTATACCTACATAAGGCTAACTATTGGCGGGGATAAAAGGAACAAGCTGTAACCTATATAAATAGCAAGTAGATAAGCATTCCGAATGCTTTGCCAGAAAAGCTTCAGCGCATTTCTATATAATTACATTACAACACAATAGTAAGCAGTTTCACGAAATCGGGTTGACATGAATAATGAACACAATAGTGTGGCGTCAATAAATAAAACATGAGGTACATTTAGATGGGAAATCCGCAAGTAGAAAGACGCGAGAGCAAGCATGGCAGGTATGCAACCAATGTCGATGTTAAGGCATTAAAAAGAAAGACCATCAGTAGATTTGTCAAAGACGATTTACTCTTACCAAATGGAATCGTGTCCAAATTAAAGCCATGGTTAAAGAACTATCTTGTTTGTATGGCATATTGCGAAGAAATGCCATTGGGAATCGAATTGCTATGTGAGTTTGGCAAGATATATGACTATACGTATCAAAATAGTAATATTCATTTTAACTATGAAATGCTTGATTTGTGCTTTGTGATAGCTGAACTGCTGCGTGAGTCGAAAAGGGAGGCTGAATATAAAGCATGGGTTAAAGAAACCATCCCTTTAGTTTGCAAACCATATATCAAATACAAGGGACTCGAGTACTACTTAAAGCTACTTGAGAATCCTGATAAGGCAATTGCTGCTTCAATACTTGTAGGTGCACCTGATCCTTTTAATGAACCAGGTTTACAAAGTCCAAGTATAATTAAAAAAACCAGCTATGAGGTAACACCATTCGCAAAGAGCTGCACCGTGCCACCACTTATCGACAAGCAGGCAAGAGTAGAATGTATAAAGGCTATAAAAAAATTGAAAACTAAAGTAGAATCCGGCAACTGCACAGGTAAAGAACTAGAAGAAATCAAACAGATCAACAGCTACTTATCAGCCCCAGAGCATGCAACTTTATTCAAAATTGATAATGCCCCCTTCGCACGATTTAAATTGGCAACAGATAGGCTTTTTAAAGATCAAATACCCAATATACCTTACCCGAGGGTGATATTTGAAAGGCACTATGCTTATAGCCAGAAGGGAGGAGGTGCAAAGCTTGATTTCAAAAAAAACTACAAAACAAAAATACATGAGTGTATACCAGAAGTATGGATTGCGCGCGATGCCATACAAGCGGAAGAGAGGCGCTATCTTAATATCTTAGAGGACACTCTCGGTTACACCGTAGAGTTTCTATTTGCACCCAGGAATGAGAACTTTGTTACTTATGCCGAATTGAAAGAAGCTATAACCGAAATTAGGTCTTTTATGGTAGAAATGTGGGATAAAGGCTATTGGGAATCTGGGCTTGAAGAAGCAATAAGCGCGCCTAGTTTGCCCGATGTGCAGCGAATAATATTCAAGGGTATGGAATACTACTCAGACTACACTAATAAAGATATACGCAATAAAGTGCTAGATGAATTGGTTGATTATGGCACTGCTATTAAGAAGGTTGAAATTTATACGAAGCATTACGAAAAGGTCTTTCTTAACTTGCTTGAAAAATTGGAAAGTAAAAAGCAATGTAACAAACTCTGATTATACAAAGTCAACCGATACAGGCGGGGCTTAAACCCGCCTTTTTAAATTTTGCATCGTTTGCATCATTCATCGTTTTCCTATGTACACGACAGGGGAAGGGGATAATACATAACAGACATCAGATATATCTATCTATATGATATATAATACTATACTACTATACTAATTTACTCCGTAGCTTTGCTCTGCTGTTCCCGTGTATAGCAGATAATAATGAAATGATGAAATAATGGTTTCTGGTAATATCAGGTCACCAACAGCATGGTTGTAGCCTTCGGTATTGACGGCAATAGATATGGGACTACTATCGAATCTTATCAGTCATCACAACCTGATTAGCATACATCCAGAAATTCTAATATTTCTCTAGCGTTTTAGTCAATGCATCGCTATGTAAATATATATCGTCTAGAGAGAGTATCTGCTCTTTCCGTTCTTTCACACCGTCAAAAAGTATTATGTACTTCTTTTCTTTGTCGAGCATCAGTCGGCAGATTGGTTTCCGGTTAGTGTCGTCTAATAGAATGCCAAAGTAAGATTGCGTATCTCTATGGAAAATTCTATTACAATCGACTCTTTGCCTAAGGATAGATTTTACTATAAAGAACCCTTCCATCTCCTCTGCCGTAGTTAATACCCTTTTATGCTCATCAACAATATCCGGGGTTGATTCATCAACCTTATCAATAACGTCTGCTTCTTTATTCAAGGCTGTTTTGAATGTATTGGTGATATACTCCCAAATAACTTGAGAAAAAGACTGTCTTACCAATGCAGTGAACTGTTCCAAAACTTTAGCTGTAATAATACTGCTATATACTTGCTTAGCAAAGTGCTTAACCATAAATTCTGATGGATTTAGTATTTCTTTGTTAATCAGGTTTTTCAGCTCGTAAGTATATTTTAGCTCTGTGGCAGTATTGATTATGGTGTCTACGTCAAAATAAGACTTATGAAACTTCTTAAGCTCCTCTATCATATTGTCTTTCAAATCAGTCAAATCAATGTCTAAAAATGGCTTTTCATCCATTTTATTGGTAGCTTCCAAGTCAGTATAAAACTTGTAGTTTAAACCATTTGTCAATAACCCAAACTTAGCTTTAGACACATGGAAATACCTCAGAAGTTGGTTGTCATGTAACGTAAGATTTGCAGACCAATGTTTGCATTCAATCAGCATAATTGGTTGTTCGTCTTTGAATATTGCGTAGTCTATTTTTTCGCCTTTCTTGGTGCCAATGTCACAAGTATATTCAGGTACAACTTCACAAGGGTTAAAAACGTCATAGCCTAATGCCTGAATAAAGGGCATTACTAAAGAGTGTTTTGTTGCTTCCTCTGTTTGTACCTGCTCCTTTAGTTTGGTTACCCTATCGCATAATTGTCGGATCTGGTCTTTGAAATCCATGTTACATCTCCTTTTATTAGAATAAATGCACTTGCTTATATCTGCCATTGTCTCAATCAGACTAGCATTTCTGACCGTTTAGAACGATAAAGAAACTACTAATTCTTCTGTTATTTAAAAACGTATATTGCTCGAATATGTCAAGTAAAACTTTCATTTAATCTAACCGGTTGCACTACGAGGCTATTGGAGTTCATGCCGGCTTGCTTATCTTGCAATATCCCATTTGCTCTGGGCAGACACCAAATTTAGCCCCTTGCGGGCGTTATATCATAGCGAGGGTGGGTTACCCCCTCGGATAGGGGTAAGCAGTTTATCATAAGCCCCTTGCGGGCGACACATCATCCGGGGCAGGCGTCCAATGCTTCTTCAGCAATGCGTCAAATTCCTCCGTCGTACTGGTGTGGTGATGGTGTTCATCCTGGGTTGCGATATAAGTCTCCACCGCCTCCAGATTGGATTTGCTGACCGAATACGCGGCGTAACCATCCTGCCAGTTAAAATCCGGACAGTGGGTTTGGCGAAACCATTTGCTGGAATTGGCTTTGATTTTTGCCATAAATTCACCGATGCCAAGGTCTTTGGGTAACAAGCAAAGTATGTGGACATGATCTTCGATGCCGCCGATTTTGATTGAGACCCCACCGATGTTATTGATGATGCCCGCCAGATAGGCATGCATTGAAGGTTGCAGGGGTGGTTTTATCCAGGTTTTGTGGTTTTTGGTGGTGAAGATGATGTGGACAGCAAGGTAACAAAATGATGCAGGCATCGTTTACCTCCGGGATGTATTTGTTGGCAGCGTAAATATGGGTGATTTTCGTGTCAAGGTTTTTGGGGTGGGTGTCGCCCGTAAAGGGCTTATTAATTTGTGCGGGGTTGGGGTTACGAGGGGTTTCGCTACGCTACACGCCCCTCGCTATGATGTGTCGCCCGTAAAGGGCTTATTGGTGGGAATCGCGCTTTACGAGGGGTTCCGCTACGCTGCACGCCCTCGCTATGATATGTCGCCTTAAAAGGCTTAACTCGGGGGTATTCCGTTTCGAGGGGTTTCGCTACGCTACACGCCCTCGCTATGATGTGACGCCCCAAGGGGCTTGGTTTTCCCTCGCTATGTTGTAACGCCCCTAAGGGGCTGGGTTTTCCCTCGGTATGTTGGGACGCCCTACGGGGCTTTGGGTATGCCGTGCGGGGAGGGTGTTTTGAAACGTTAGCCTTATGTGTATAGACCGATGCACAAGCGATCATCAAACAATAAACAGCATCGGCTAAGAGGTTAAACATGGCAATAGAGCAAAACACAAATCAGAATGGCATGGTAGCGGGGAGCGCAGGTGTGGGGGGCGTTTCGAATGAAAAGGGTAAACACGGGGGTTTAGCCCTACGGGAGACAAATCAACACGTAGATGCGGACGTCCTGTCTGCTATTATGCCTACAGACAAGATGTCCGTAGCTACGGTTAGCGGTAGCCACGATATCACGCAACAGATAGACATGAACTTGGTACCGCTTACT
>CAYSGM010000137.1:0-6755 GCA_964430595.1 uncultured Candidatus Cloacimonas sp. | reverse complement strand
GAGACTTCACAATAGATATCTACACCGAGCTTCTCAGAGGCTTGAGGCATCAGGGATACAGGTTTCAGCGTATCGAAGACTATATGCAGCATCCGCTGAGTAGAGTTGTGATGCTCCGCCATGATGTGGATTTGCGGAACTATGCTGCATTGCGTTTGGCAATTGCTGAAGCAAAGCTGGGGATCCAATCAACCTATTATTTCCGAATAGTAAAACAAAGCTACAAACCCTCAGTGATCAGACGGATAGTGGATTTGGGGCATGAAATCGGTTATCATTACGAAGATCTGGCCAAGCATAACGGGAATTATAAGTCTGCAATCAAATCCTTTGAGCAGAACCTGCAGATGTTTCGGCAATACTATCCTGTTAAAACTGGCTGTATGCATGGCAGCAGCGGTTCACCCCATGATAACCGTGATCTTTGGAAGCGATTTAAACTGGAAGATTTCGGCTTGATCTGTGAGCCCTATCTGAGCATTGACTATGATAAGGTTCTATATCTATCTGATACTGGAAGGCGCTGGAACGGCTTTAAGATGTCACTACGAGATAATGTTAATTCTGCCTATGATTACAATTTCTTTGGCACGAACGATATTCTGAAGGCCATAGACACACTCCCTGACCAGATTCTCTTCACTGCTCATCCGGAACAATGGGTGGATAACCTGCCCGAGTGGCTTTTTGTGAAAGCATTTTCGATGGCACATACCCTGTATAAGGTGCATTATAGGAATAAGAGGGTGATTAGGGAACGGGGATCAGGGAGACGTGAGAGGGGAGAAGTGAGATGAAGAGAGAGCTTGTTGCATTGTTATCCAATGACGTTGAAACCACTTCTATCTGGTTTAATGACTTGCGGGATGAGACCGGAGAGAAAGTACTGAAAGAGGGGATGCCACGGCTTCTGGATTTGTACGCCAAGTACAACGTAAAATCGACCTTCTTCTACACAGGATACATGGCTAAGCTATATCCGGAAGTAGTGAGAATGGCAGTTAAAGCTGGTCATGAGGTGGGCTCTCACGGGAAGTCTCACATCAAAGAGAATGGCTTTGACATTATGCCGTACGAGAAGCAGGTGCGGCATTTGGATTATTCAAAGAAGCTTCTCGAGGATATAAGTGGACAAGAAGTGATGTCATTCAGAGCTCCGGCTCTGAGAGTTTCTCCTAATACCGCTACGGCTCTGCTGGAAACAGGATTCAAGATTGATAGTTCCATCGCTGCGCAGCGATTCGACTTTTTCCTGTCTTTTGGATCAAAGCAAAAATTGAGTTTTCTGAACGCTCCGCGATTACCATATCGAGTCAATAAGAACAACATCTTTAAAAAGGGGCAGAGCGAATTGGTAGAACTTCCTCTATCTGCTACTCTGCTGCCTTTTGCCGGAACGACCATGCGGATAATGCCGGGCATTACGAGGTTTCAGCAGAAGGTGCTGCACTTCGAGACACAGATCAATGCTAAGCCGGTTGTATTTGTAATCCATCCCAACGAGTTTATCGATGAAAGTACTGAACCCCGGACGATTAAACGAAGGTCGGCCAATCCTGTCGCATATTTACTAAGCGACCTTATTCGTGGCAAACTGAAAGTTAAGAATCTAGGCGACAAAGCAATCCCGATCTATGAAAGACTGATTTCCTTTTATGCTGAAGCTGGGTATGAGTTTATGACTATGGGTGAGTATCGTAAGATGTTAGAAGTAAGTCGTAAGTTGTGAGTCGTAAGATGTTAGAAGTGGAACGTAAGTTGTGAGTAGTGACTTGAAGACGCATAAAGACTTGGATGTATACAAGAAAAGCATCGAGCTTGTTAAGTCAGTATATGCTATAACAGGCACATTTCCAAAGGATGAGCTTTTCGGGATTAGTTCTCAAATGAGAAGAGCTGCAGTTTCCATCCCAAGCAACATAGCGGAGGGTGCAGCCAGGCAATCTGATAGAGAATTTGTCCATTTTCTCTACATATCCCTTGGATCATTATGTGAACTTGATACTCAGGTAGATATTTCTGAAGAGCTGGGGTTTATAGATCGCCAAGCAACTGTTGATACCCAAACTAAGATACTCACTATCAAACAAATGCTGATTGGTCTAATCAAATCAGTCAAGTCTCGACTACAATGATTCCAATGATGCACTACACTTTTCACTTCTTACATCTCACGATTAACGAGGACATATGAAAGCACATCTGAAAGTAACCAAGCAAGCTTTGCCCTTTCATGTGGAGCGCAGTTTTTTCGAAGCGCTGGCGCATACTACTTCTGAACATGGGTACTCAGGCCCCCTGGCTCAACTGAGCTTTCTCGCGGCCAGAATGAAAGATCATTGGCTACAAGTAATATCCAGAATTATGCCCTTTAATGGTGTGCGGGTGAAGTTACAAAGGATGCGAGGTGTTCAGATAGCCAGGGATGTACATATCGGCCCCATGGTTACTATTGACGACGTTTATCCTTACTTTGTGTCGATTGGCAGGGGCTCATCAATAGCTGGTAACAACTTCATCCTAACACATACCAAGCCTCTGGCTTACCATGCCGAAGTCTCTGAAGCATATGTTGCTCCGGTCACTATCGGAAAGAATGTTTGGGTGGCAATCAACGTAACCATACTTCCTGGCGTGACTATCGGTGATGGCTCAATTATAGCCTCGGGTAGTGTGGTTACAAAGTCTATACCTCCCTTTGTCTTTGCTGCCGGAACCCCGGCAGATGTAAAAAAGGACATTGCTCCAAAGCTAAAAAAAAACTACAGCGAATCCGAGTTTGAGGCCATTATGGCCAAACGCAAAGCAGATTTCGGATTCTAGGGATCTGTGAACAGTGAGCAGTAAACAGTAAACAGTTAACAGTGAACAGGGAACTGGGAGCTGGGATAGTTGAGGGCATCGATGATTGGTAGTTACCAAATCTAGATGCTTTGGTTTCTGATTACTGTTTACCGATTACGGATTTTAATTATGTGAGAAGTGAAGCGAAAAGAGTGAGAAGAGCAGTTTTGCCATTCTCTTTTATCGATAGTCGTTTTACATCTTACTTCTTACGACCATTTATGAGGAGAATATATGCAACAGATGGTTAGAAACGTCCGCATCATAGGCACCGGATCCTATACGCCGGAGAGAGTATATACCAATGAATACATTGAAACGATTGCTCCCACCAATGCTAAATGGGTGGAAGAAAACCTTGGCATTAAAGAGAGGCATATTGCAGCCCCTGATCAAGCAACAAGCGATCTGGCAGCAAAGGCAGCTCTGAATGCCATAGAATCCGCTGGATTGACGCCTGAAGACATAGATCTGATCATTGTAGCCACTTCAACCCCGGATAGATTAGCTCCATCTACTGCCGCGATTGTGCAGGATAAGATCAAGGCATACAATTCAGTTGCTTTTGACCTGGCAGCAGTCTGTTCAGGCTTCCTATTCAGCATGTCAACTGCCGCTCAGTACATCGCGACCGGAGTTTATAACCATGCATTGGTTATCGGGGCAGACACCTTCTCCAAGATTATTGATTGGAATAGGAGAGACTGCGTCTTTTTCGGTGATGGTGCCGGTGCCGCTGTTTTGACTCACAGCGATTCTGATAAAGGATTCCTGGCTTTCAGGCTTTATACTGACGGCCGCGGGAAATGGAACTTCACCATACCAGGTGGTGGCTCTGAGTATCCTATGAGCCATGAAAATGTGGATGCCGGGCATCGCTATTTTCAGATGGTGGGACACGAGGTTTACGAAACCGGCGTGAAAGTGTTGCCCAAAGCCATCAATCAGGTTTTAGCAGACACAGGAATATCTATTGATGAGGTAGACTATCTGATTCCCCATCAACCCAGCATCAGGATATTGAAAGATACTGCAGACATTATTGGCTTACCTTTTAACAAAGTTATGACGAATATGGATCGCTATGCCAATACTTCCGGGGGCACAATACCGATTCTTCTGGATGAAGTGAACCGTGCCGGAAAGCTGAAGCCAGGCTCTTTGGTGCTGTTTGCTGCTGTTGGATCGGGCTGGACTTATGGAGCATCTCTGATCAGATGGAGCTAGTGACTTGAAGATTCTTATTGCCGGTGCATCTGGTGGAATAGGCAAGTACTTAGCTGAACAACTTAGCAAGAAGCACGATGTTTTTGGCACCTATAACACGCGGAAGCCTGATGCAGATGTCGGCTACCACATGGCTAAAGTAGATGTGACCAACGAATCTGATGTGACTAACTGGGTTAGTGCTTCAGCCATAGAAAATGATGAACTTGCTCTAATCTACTGCGTGGGCGTTAACTATAATTGCATGATGCATAAGAGTGACGCAGATAAGTGGAGAGAAGTGATTGAATCTAACCTCTTCGGAGTTCAGCATATACTTAGGCACTTGCTACCGATAATGCGAGCTAAGCGCTTTGGCAGGATTGTGTTACTTTCCTCGGTAGTTCCTCAGATCGGAGTACCCGGCACTAGTGCATATGCTGCTTCAAAGTCTGCATTATGGGGTCTCAGCAAGGCAGTAGCAACAGAAAACGCAACATACGGGATTACAATCAATACGATCAATCTCGGTTACTTCGATATTGGGATGATCCAGGATGTTCCGCCTGAAATGTTGAAAGAGATTGTGCAGGGTATTTCCATGGGCAGACTCGGTGCCCCGGAGGATATTCTGAGGTCAGTCGAGTTCATTCTAGCTACTGAGTATTTGACGGGTACGGGAATTAACCTTAATGGTGGTATTGCATGAGTATATACAAAAGATCAATATATGCCCTTGTCACATTACTGATCTTGTTGCCAATAGTTTTTTATGTAACTGGCTGCAACAAACCCTCAGAGCCAAGGAAAGCCATGGTATCAGGGAAAGTCCAACTAAATGGGCAACACTCCCATGAGGGAGTGTTGATTTTTCTATTTGCGGCGGATATATTGTCGGACGAAATATTGAGTGTGAACCAAAGCTATCCCAATCTGGGATTTGCCCTTGAGGATCATCACATTTTTGATCACAGAGAGTATCAGCCATTGTACTCCACGATGACTTTGATGGATGGTAGCTTCACACTCCATGATGTAATATACAACAAATACATAATGGCGGCAGTTAAAGACGGTTATTCTCCATACTATGTCTTTGACTTGTATGTTGATAGCCCAGAGGTTGGTGCTACCAAGCTGCCTTACTTGCAAATAGTACAAACTGAAATTGTTCCACAAACAGTTGCCGGTAATTTTGTTTTTCAGTCCGGTACAACCTATCAGACTATCGGAGACGTTACTTTTCTTCCGGGTAGTGTAGTCGTATTTATGGAGAACTCAAAACTTTTAGTTTCAGCGGGTGCTGGAATAACTTTCCATGGTAGAGTCATCATTGATGGATCAGTTAGCTCGCCGGTGAGAATACTCTCAGGTTCTGGTATCGAGAATGTCAATTCGCCACCGGCTCAGTTCACAAAACTCGAGTTGGGCACAAATGCAGTGCTAGAGGAGATACACGGACTAGTTTTTAAGCAATCTTCAGAAGGATTGGTGTTCAGTGGAGAGAATCTGCAGGTAAGCAATTGTTTGTTTGAAGCAAACAATATCTCATTTCAGATTTTAGGAGGCGCGAGTATCGGAATTCAGAACGTTTATATCATCAACTCAAGAGGGAATTCAGGCATAGGGCTTTCTTTATCAAATTTGACTGGAGTTGAAGTTAAAAATAGCTTGTTTGCTAACATAGAGGGCGTTTCTCTGTTGTCGCAGCTGAGTTCCGACATACTGATAGACAACTGCAAGTTCATTTCAGGGAATGAGCATGTGGTGAATAGTTTTGTCTCAAGTATGAGCATTATTCATTCATCCTTCATTGGGGCGAGGATCAGCCTTACGAATATTGCTCGGTCTAATCTAAGTGTAAGTCTCTCGGATGTAGACGGGATTATCTGCTTTTATTCGAGACATTTGGGCAACCAGATTAACACACCAAACTATGGATGGATTAAGGCTAATAGTAACAACATAAAGTGGTCTACACACGCAGTATATTTGGGTGGATATTTTGCTTCTACTGAAGATTACGTTATGCTCGACTTTTCGCAAAATTATTGGAACACAACAGAAATAGGTGTGATTGAGAATGGAATCATAGATTATTTTGATCAAGAGCCCCTCGTATCGCCAAACTTGGCATGGCCGCTTGTCCAATTCATCCCAATAAAGACTGTGAGTGTCCCTAATGCTGGAGTAAGATAGACCCCCTTCTTCAGTTGGAGTAATGATCATCAAAACCCAACGGGGTTGACTTGATTGGTTATATTAGTGGTCAATTATTGAATCTTGAAGTTGATGATCAATACACATCCACAAAGGTGGAATGACGCTGCTGTTCCGTGGGTGGTGGAGCTGGTTGGGCAGACGGTTAAAAACCAGATCAAAAAAGTGATTTCACGCAGAGAAAAATAGTTTTGGCGTTTTGACGTTTTGGCGATTTGGCGGTTTGAGGATATGGAGATATGAAGAGTTTTAAGGATTTGGATGTTTGGAATAAGGGGATTGAGTTTGTGGCTGAGATATATAAGCTCACGAGTAGGTTCCCGAAGGATGAGCTGTATGGTTTAGTTTCTCAAATGCGCCGTGCGGCCGTTTCTATCCCGTCTAACATAGCTGAAGGCCAGGGTCGCAGAAATGCCAAGGAATTTATTCAATTCTTGTACATTGCAAAAGGATCACTTGCCGAGATCGAAACCCAGCTAATTATC
>CAYSGM010000136.1:0-6813 GCA_964430595.1 uncultured Candidatus Cloacimonas sp. | reverse complement strand
TCAAATTCAAAAAGTGGATCATGAAATCAATCAAATCTCAGCTAGAAACCTGCCTTTCATCTGGCGTATCGACTTCCCTGAGGTTCTTATCTCAAAGAAAGGCTTCGATATAGTAATTGGTAATCCCCCCTATGTTGCACAAGAGGATATTGAAGACCCACTGCAAAAGATTAAGGACAACAAAAGGTATAAAGAACTGCTCAAACACATGGCTCAGCAGGACTTTCCACAGGCTATATTCTCAAACAATATCTCTGGGAAAAGCGACCTCTATACCTTCTTCTACATTCGGGGCTTAAAGCTTCTCAATCCCCGAGGCATCGAAACCTTTATCTGTTCAAACTCCTGGCTGGATGTAGATTTTGGAGCCTGGTTGCAGAAGTTCCTGCTGGAAAAATGCCCCATCCATTTTATAATCGATAACCTTGCCAAACGCTCTTTCCGGGAAGCCGGGATCAACACAATAATCTCACTAATTGGAGCTCCTCACAGACTAGTGCGGGCAGACGACCTCATCCGCTTTGCAGCCTTCAAGCTGCCCTATGAAAACTCTCTCTACACGGAAAACCTTCTGGAAATTGAAGATACGAAGACCAGGGTTGAGTATGATGACATGAGAATCAATGCCGTAATGCGCGATAGTCTGAGTAAAGAAGGCTGGGAGAACAGCAAAGATAATAAATACCAGGGCTCCAAGTGGGGCGGGATTTACATCAAGGCTCCCAACATCTACTTTACCATCATGGAGAAAGCCAAAGACAAGCTTGTGAAGCTGGGAGATATAGCGAGTATAGCGAGAGGATATACGACCGGAGCCAATGAATTCTATTACTTCGCAAAAGATAACCCAATAATCAAGTCCATTGGTTACAACAACTTTGTAGACGTTATCAGAACCCCAACCGAGATAAAAGGAATCAAGATAAATGAGGACTGGCTTGATTATAGGCTTCTCTCCGTTCAAGATAGGTTTTCTCAAACAGAAAACGTATATCTAATGGAGCATATTAACAATGGAGAGAGGCAGGGTTATCACCTAAGACCAACCTTAAAAGCGAGAGAACGTTGGTACTCGTTGCCAAAGCAAGAAGTTTCTGACATTGTGCAAGGTCAGATAATAAACGACAGGTTCATTTTCTGTTTGAATCAAAAGTTTGTTGCTGATTGTGTGCTTAATATGATTCACATAAACGATGAATATAAACCTTTAGTACTCGAAACTCTTCTAGCTTTGAACAGCTCATTGACCATACTTCTTACAGAGTTAAATGGGCGGACAGCACTTGGAGAAGGAGCCTTAAAGGTGCAGGTTTTTGAGCTTAGGAATTTACTTATTGTTGATCCGAAAATCCTTGCGAAAGCCCCCAATCTTTCGGCTGTGTTTGAGCAGCTAGCACAAAGAGAAGTATCAAGCATATTCAAAGAGCTTCAAGTTGATCCAAGCTCTGGCATATACACAAATGCCATTCCCCTGCCAGACAGAAAAGCTTTGGATGACATAGTGTTTCAAGCTCTTGGATTAACCGACCAGGAGATTAAAGAGCTTTATGCAGGATTGCTGGAGCTCACCGCTAATAGGCTTAGAAAGGCAAGAACATTCACGAATTAGGAGGTTTAGTAATAGTTATGGCGACCCACAACGTTGTTAATTATCCAGGAAAGCCCTATTTTGCTTTCAATTATGAGGAGCAGACCAAGATTAAACATCAAGTCTTTGCTTCGTACTTCGACAAATGGGTCAAAATCGTTGGTAAAGATAGCCCTCTAAACTTCATTGATTGTTTTGGCGGTTGTGGGCTATATGATGATAATGGTAACCTACAACCAGGTAGTCCTATCATTGCAGCCCAGATTATTGAGCAAAATGCTATCTCTCTCAAAAGAGATTGTTGTGTTACAATACTGGATATCGATAAGAGATGCACAGAAAACATTCCTCATGCTTGGAGTATTTTTAACATTAACTGTAGTTATGAGTTGCATAATGCTGATTTTGACGAGTTTATAAACGCAATGCTGGACGAACTTGAAGAAGAGCAAAGGACGTTGTATCCAACATTCTTTTTAATAGATCCATACGGATACTCTATCAAATTTGAAACCTTAGAACGCTTAATGAGTATAAGTAAGTGTGAAATATATTTCAACTTCATGTTCAATGGGATCAATAGAGGGATTAGTACAGGGATTGTAGATGATACTCTAGATGAGCTTTTTGGCTGCAAAGATTGGAGAGCATGCCAACAATATAGTGGCAATGAACGAGAAGCATGCATTATTAATGTAATCTGGAACCAGTTAAAGATTTTTTCTAGATACGTCCTCCCATATAGGATCTGCTTTCCCAAAGTAGATAGAACTTACTTTTACATGATTCATCTAACGAATCATGTGCTTGGATGTAATATAATGAAATCTTGTTTTGCAGAGCTAAATCACGGGAAGGTAGAATATTTGGGTAGAAATCAAAATCAGAGTGTAATATTTGATCTGATTGATGACCCAATTCAAGAGATCGAATCTTACATTAGTGCTAACTTCAAGAATTCCCGAGAGTCATTCGATGAGTTACTTGATAAAATGATAGATACAACACCATATCTTGGCAAAGACATATCTTCTGCAGTATTAAGTCTATACAACAGACAGTTGGCGAATATTAAGCGTGTTTCATCGAAGAGGCAAAGCAGTAAACCGACCCAAAAAGACATAATTGAGATTTACTAATAATGATAAGAAAAACCTTGCTTTACAAAACAGGGGTAGAATACGGAGATTATACCATCAACCATGTGTTGGGTTGTTCTCATGGTTGCACTTATCCCTGTTACGCATTTATGATGGCTCGCAGATTTGGGAGAGTAAAGGACTACAACGATTGGTTGCAACCCAGGCTGGTGGAAAACTCACTGGACCTGTTAAGGAAAGAGATACCCAAGAAACAGAAGAGCATTAAGT
Source organism: uncultured Candidatus Cloacimonas sp. (assembly GCA_964430595.1). Lineage (GTDB taxonomy): Bacteria > Cloacimonadota > Cloacimonadia > Cloacimonadales > Cloacimonadaceae > Cloacimonas. The sequence continues at coordinate 3,855 of CAYSGM010000136.1, read as the reverse complement.
CGGTGCATCTATGCTTTACCACTGACCCATTCATGTATGGATATCCTGAAGTAACTGAAATGAGCCTCGAGATCATCAAGTTACTGGATCATTATGGCATAAAATGCACAGCACTTACTAAAGGAGTTCTCCCTCACGAGCTTTCTAAGTTTGATAGAAAACATGAATGGGGCATTTCTTTGGTTTCATTCGATGAAGGATTTAGAAAGCAGTATGAACCCTTTTCTGCAGATTATACCACCCGATTGGCAAGCATGAAGAACTTGCAAGACCTGGGTTGTAAAACATGGGTGAGTATTGAGCCATATCCTACACCCAATATAGTTGAGCAAGACTTGCGAGCCTTGCTGGATAGGGTTTCCTTCACTGATAAGATTATCTTCGGGAGATTGCATTATAACAAACTGGTGGCTGCCTATCCTGGTTATCAGAACTTCTATAATGACTCAGTAAAGACGGTTATTGATTTCTGCAATGAGTCCGATATTGAACATCATATCAAAGCAAGAACACTAATAGACATATGACTAACGTTGACAAGGTGATTGAACAGATCCGTATTGATAATCCAAGAAGAGATAGATCAAGTATAACAGATTATAAGGGAATGCATGAATTTCTGAAGTTTGTAGATTTACCCGACAATTTCGCTGATTTGCTCAGGCACCTTTGGCCTGTGATTCAGTGCAAATCGAAAGAGATTCAAGGACGACTATCCAAGCCCGAACAAAGCATCGAAGCCTATCATGAACTTATAATTGGATACTCACTATTTGAACACTGCAGGAATAACTTTTTAACGCTCGAATATTCACCAAAAATTCAAAATCAAACTCCAGATTGGGTTGTATATGATGGCAAGCAGAAGCTGATAATCGAAGTGGTGACAAATAACAAAAGTGAATCACATAGCGCATTAGATACTTGTCTGGGATTGATATACATCTTTACGGAAAGAGAATTGAAGAGTAAGGGTATGGATGTTAACCTCGATTTCAACACATCAATGTTAGAAATACCTACTTTTCAAGAGAGTTTGAACAAGGTAGATCACGCAACGCAAGATGATAGCTATACGGATTTTTGTAGGGATGTTTCTGATAGGATTATTGCCAAAGTGATTAGTGGGGTTGGTAGAAATGATTATGAGACAGATGACAGTGGTATTGAGTTCAAAATAGGTTTAGGAATCACATCCCGAATGACAACCAGGGGGTACGAATCTTGCAGGGTAATAAACAGTATACTCGATAAAGGGAAAAAGTATAGCGATCTATCTAAAGAAATACCAGTGATAGTGGCAGTGGCAAATAGTCACCAGAACAGATCAAAAGCATACTCCCCAAGCGAAATTGCTAAGCTTCTTTATTACCCCGACACAGTGTATAAGCCTCAGTTCAGCAGGATAACCGATAAAAAAAAGCATATTAAGAATATACGAGACAGCATAGAAGGTTTGAACGTAGTTGAAGGCATTCTATTCTACGATATCAATATCAGCAGCATATATACCACTAGTTATGAGTACTATCCGAATCCCCACAAGACCACGAAGTGGGAAATTCCAGATAGATTCAAGGCTTACTTGGACGGAAGTAGTAATGAATGCAAGCAATGAAACGAAGTATCTTTCTCCTGATAAAAAACAGGAGTTACTTGAGGCAATGGATATTCACTTTCAGACATATCTTAGGGCACGGTCTCTCACGCCCTACATAGACAAAGCGATAATTGATGACCTTGCATCCTGCAAAGCAAGAACCTGCTTCGGAGTCCCCACGGCACCATTGTACCAAGGCTTGGGCTATGCCTGCCATATTGTCTTTGAGTTAGGTCAGTTCGACACAGACGAGAAGTACAAACAGTATCAGGATATCGGGCATTGGATAAACCAGAGTTTTCTTATCGAGTTAAAGTGCATACTGGATACCTTCATAACCGACTGGAATAAATGTGCATGGAAAGATAAAAAGCACTTTAAATTACTACATCAATGCCGTGATCTATTTGCTCACTGTTCGTTTCAGCTAGGATACAAACAGAGGAAAGGCAAAGAGAAGAAATTCAAAGAAGCTTACGACTTATATTATGAGTTGTTTAAAGAACTTGTAACTGATAAAAAGGAGTTGAATCTATCAATCAACGATTTTGTTATTCCGCTATACAATAAATTGGTCGAGTTGATAAAAGAAAATCCCTAAATGGGATCCATATTATATTTTTGACGCTCGAAAGTATAATATGGAAATCCATACTTCGATTTCCTGCACCAATTATTTAAGATGGCTGTCAATTCTGTACTTTGTGTTGCACAAAACCCCGTTTCATGCAACACAAACGGATTAGCCTATATTCTATGCAACACAACGTATGCATCTTCATAAAAGACAGAATTATAACAAATAGGAGATAGAATGGCAGAGACAAGCAGATTTACTTGGGTGCAAACCCATAAAGAGATCGTAGAGTATCTTAAGGGCATGAAAGACAAACAATTGGAGCTTATTGCCGAGCTGGAAAAAGCTGGGGTCAGGCATCTTAATGAGAAAGACAAGTCTGGAAAGACTGTAAAACTAGAAGTGATAGATCCTTTCTCATTCTTCTTTGGCATCTATAAGTATGCGAATGAAAAGCGGTTACAGATTATGCAAAACATCGCAAAGAACTTAAGCATTACTATTCCTAAGGATGTTGATGGAATCCCCATATTCTCCAATCTAAACATTCGCATGTTTCCAGATCAAGCGTCGAGAAAGGATGATGATATCGATAATCTGTGGAGGTTCTTTTTGAAAGCTGTTAAGCATAAGATAAACAATCAAGACTTTGAGAACATACTAAGTATCCCAGGTGTAGGATCACAAAAGCTATCCGAAGTTCTTTACTTAGCTGATCCAGAGTACTATATGTGTATAGACAGCGCCGCCAGACCATATTTGTCGGCTCATTTAAAGAACATGGCAGACATCAAAACCTACAAAGATTATGAAGGTGTTTTAACCGATATCAAAGAAGCCCTAAATGAGCCCTGTTATGCCATTGTCTACAGAGCTAGTACTGAGTCAGCAGGCGACCAGAAAGAAAAGCCTGAAAGTCGGATAAATCAGAAAAGTAGTAAAATTGATAATCTGACTAAGCCTCACCAACCATATTCCCACGCCTTCAACCAAATCCTCTACGGCCCTCCCGGCACCGGGAAGACCTACAATTCTATCAATCTTGCAGTCGAGATAGCCGATCCGGAGTTCATGAAGTCTCCAAAAACAAGGAACGAAGTCAGGAAGAGATTTCAAGATCTGGAAAATGAGGGCAGGATTATCTTCACTACATTCCATCAGAGCATGTGTTATGAGGATTTCATCGAAGGGATAAAACCTTTCACGAGTGAAGATCAAGATAGTCTCCTGACTTATGATGTTGAGCCCGGAATATTTAAGGAATTGTGCGATAAAGCTGTAATGCCAGATGACAACAACTTTGAGCAATCTTATGCCAAGCTGGTCACGGAATTGGCAGAGATAGATGATAAGCCTCTAAAGCTTAAAACACCTACGGGGAATGCATTTGGTATTACTTTGAACAGCAAGAGCAACTTAAGCTTGTTCACAGGAAAAGAGCTTACAAAGAGGGCAACACTAACCAAGACGAAGCTGATTGAGCACCTCATCGATCCAGATAGGACGTTGTTTTTCAGCGGGTATTTACAGGGAGTTATTGAATACTTAGAATCTAACTGCAACCTAAAGAGAGGTATCGGATCGCATAAAAACTACATCCTCATCATCGACGAGATCAATCGCGGCAACGTCTCCCAGATCTTTGGCGAACTTATCACTCTGATCGAGCCGGATAAAC
>CAYSGM010000135.1:291-6921 GCA_964430595.1 uncultured Candidatus Cloacimonas sp. | reverse complement strand
TCTTTTGTGATCACCTGAGAAAGATTTTCCTTGCCAACGGCAATAACCTTGATGAAAGTGGATACTTAAAAGGGTTTCATTCCACCATGACATGATTAACAAACCAGCTTGACGTGTGTAGAAACGGTAAATAGCAGAAACGGAAAGGCAGACACGGGAAGGGCAGACACGGGGGTCCGCCCCTACAAGGTTGGCTTTGCCTGATTTATGTTGACTAAATACTAGCCTTCCCGCAAATTGGTAAAAACCATGTTTTATTTATAACAAGGATAGATAACTGGAGGTTATTATGCTGCAAGGAACATACGTAGCTTTGGTTACGCCCTTCAAAGACGGAAGTATTGATTGGACTGCTTTGGAAGGCTTGATTCAGTATCATATCGATAACGGAACCACCGGCATTGTGCTACTAGGAACCACTGCCGAGACTGCCGGTTTGGCATCGGACGAAAAGGATGCGCTGTTGCGTTTTGCCATTAACAAGATTGGCGGAAGGCTGCCGGTGATGATCGGCACAGGGACAAATAACCTGCATCAGACCCTTGCCGCCACTGCCAAGGCAAAAGAACTGGGGGCGGATTATGCCCTGGTGATTACCCCTTATTATATAAAGCCCACTCAAAACGGCATGCTGGAGTATTTCGGCACCATTGCCAGGAAAGTGGATATCCCTATTGTGATATACAACGTTCCGGGACGCACCAGTATAAATATGACGGCTGCCACCACCGTGCAGCTTGCCAGAGAGCACATGAACATCGTTGGCATCAAAGAAGCCAGTGCAAACCTGGTGCAAGCCACGCACATTATTCGCGATGCACCGGAAGGCTTTTCGCTGATGAGCGGCGAGGATGCGCTGAACCTGCCCCTGATGGCAATTGGCGGGAAAGGCACCGTGTCCGTTACTGCCAACGTAGCCCCAAGAATGGTGAGTGACCTGATTTCCACCTGTCTGGCGGGAGACTATGCCGCGGGCGCAAAGCAGCATCAGGCACTGGCAAAGCTGAATGACCTGATGTTTATAGAGACCAACCCCATCCCCGCCAAAGAAGCACTGCACATGATGGGTATGCTGAATCTGGAATTCCGCAGTCCGATGTGTAAGTTGCAGGACGTGAACCGCGAGATCCTGAGAAAGGGACTAAAAGAATACAGCTTAATTTAAGAGGAATAATGAAAAAGCAACAGACCAAGCACGGTTTCGAACTGATCGAAAGCCGTGAGATCAAAGAAATCAAAACCACTGCCCACCGTTACAAACACCTGAAAAGCGGTGCCGAGCTTATCCACTATGCCTGCGATGATAATAACAAGGCTTTTATGGTAGCCTTCAAAACCATTCCTGAAGATGATACCGGATGCCCGCATATTCTGGAGCATTCCGTATTGAACGGATCTAAGAACTTCCCCTCCAAGAATACCTTTATGGAGCTTATCAAAGGCAGTATGAACACCTTTATAAATGCCATGACCTCGCCGGATACCACAATGTATCCTGTGGCAAGCACCAATGCCAAGGACTTTGTGAATCTGATGCGGGTGTATATGGATGCGGTGTTTTTCCCCAAGATTTATACAGAACCCAATATCTTGCATCAGGAAGGCTGGCACTACGAGCTTACTTCCGAAGAGGCAGAGCTGAACTACCGCGGGGTGGTTTACAACGAGATGAAGGGTGCCTTCTCCGCCCCGGAAAGCATTATCGGGCGCAGATGCATGCACGCGCAGTTTCCGGATAGCCCTTATGGCTTTGAAAGCGGCGGCGATCCTGAGGCAATACCGGAGCTTAGCTATGAGAAGTTCCTGGATTTCCACAAGAAATACTACCATCCCTCCAACAGCAAGATATCCCTGTATGGGGATCTGGATGCAGATGCTGCCATGGCTCTGCTGGATCAAGAATACCTGAAACATTTCAGCGATCCCGGGTTTAGCATCAGCTTCCCATTGCAGAAGCCCTTTGCCAAACCCAAACACATAGAAATAGAATATCCCATCGATGAGCATAAAGATGCTGCGGGACAGTATTATCTGGCACTTAACTGGACTTATGGCAGCGTTACTGATCCATACCTGCCCCTGGGGCTGGACTTACTGGTAGAAATGCTGATGCGCACCCCCGCCTCGCCGCTTAAGAAAGCAATCCGCGAATCCGGCTTGGCGCAGGATTCTTATGCCAGTGCGGATAACGAGATTTTACAGCCTACCATTAGCATTGTATGCAAACAAATGCAGGAAGAGAACATCGAAATCCTGGCAAAGCTTATTAAGACAGAACTGAAACGCCTTGCCAAAGAGGGGCTGGATAAGAAGCTGGTGGAAGCAGTGCTTAACAGCCGGGAGTTCTTCCTCAGGGAAGCACATTTACAGCGTTTCCCCAAGGGCTTGTATTATATTATGTCCACCACCGGCGCATGGCAGCATGGCGGTGATCCGCTTGCTACCCTTGCCTTCGAGCCGCTTCTGGCAGAAATGCGCAAGGGGTTAACAGAGCCCTATTTTGAGAAGCTGATCGAGGATGTGCTGCTGAACAACAAGCATGCCAGCCAGATAGTGTTCAAGCCGGTTCCGGGGCTAATCGCGGTGCAGGATGCCAAGACCGCTGCCAAGCTGAAAAAGGTTAAAGAAGGGCTTAGCAAGGCTAAAATGGAAGAACTGATAAAGTTTAACAAGGAACTTACCGCCTGGCAGGAAGAGCTTCCCACGGTAGAGGAACTGGAGAAGATACCCCTGCTAAGCTTGGAAGATATGAACCCGAAGGCTTCGCTTTACCCGCTGGAAGAAGAGAAGGAAAAGGAATACACCCTGCTGAAGCATGAAGTATCTGCCAATGGCATCGTTTATCTAAAGGCGTATTTTGATCTTGCACATGCCGAAGAAGTGGATTTGCCCTGGCTGCGGATATACTCTTACCTGGCAGGATGGGTGAACAGCCAGAACTATGGTTTTGGGGAACGCTCCAACGAAATAGACACGCACACCGGCGGGATATCGCTGTCCCTGGATATGTTTAACAGCTATCAGGATCCGGATTATATCATGCCCAAGTTTGTGATAAAGGGTAAGGCAGTTAAGGACAAAGTTAGCAAGATGATGGAACTGGCTGCCGAATTTGCCATGAAGCCAGTGTTTGATGATCAGGAACGGATAAAGACCCTGATTCGCGAACTGAAAGCTAAGATGGAAGCCTCTATGATGCAGGGTGGTTTTGCGGTTGCGGTAACCCGTATGCTTAGCCCGATGTCCCAGCTACATCATTGGAAGGATATCACTTCCGGCTTGGGATTCTACCACTTCCTGGTGGATCTCTGTGCGAAGCTGGATAACGGGATGGATCATATAATTGAGCAACTGGAAGCGGTGAAGAGAACTTGCTTCACAATGCAAAACCTATTGATCAGCATTACTTCCGGCAAGGAAGAGATTGCTGCTACGGTGGCGGAATTGGGAACATTGCTTGCACCTGTTTCCACGCAAGTGTTTGAACCGGTGGAAAACCACTATCATCTCCGCAATTTTAACGAAGGCATACTTGCCCCCGTGCAGGTACAATTCTGTGCCAAGGGCGGGAACTTCTTCCGCAAGGGCTATTCCTACTCAGGCAAGCTGCTGGTGCTGAACAGCATTATAAGTAATAACTATCTGTATCAGGAATTGCGGGTGAAAGGCGGAGCTTATGGAGCCATGAGCAGCTTCAGCCCCAGTGGATATCAATACTTTGCTTCCTACCGTGATCCTAACCTGCCGGAAACGCTGGAGACTTATAACACAGTGGCGGACTTCCTGCGCAGCTTCAGTTGCAACAAGCGTGAAATGGATAAATACATCATAGGTGAGATATCTTCTCTTGATTATCCAAATACTCCCGAAATGCTTGGCACCAAAGCGGATGAGGATTACATCACCGGCTTTACGGCGCAGGACAGGCAGCAGATACGCGACGAAGTGCTCTCCACCAAGGTGGAAGACATCCGGGGCTATGCAGACATGGTGGAAGCGATTATGAGCAAGGATCACTATGCCGTATTCGGCTCGGAAGCCAAAGTGAAGGATAATGCCGGCTTGTTTGATGCCCTAACTCCTTTGTTCAAGACCCTGGACGTCTAACGCATAAATAAATGAAACAAAGAGATAAGAAACAGGTAAAACGTCATAGCGGCAGGCTGCGTAATATCAGCCTGCCGGATATTGATATCCTTGATGATATTAAAGACGAAGCCCTGTTTAAAACCGCCCGTACCAGTGATAAAAGCAAGCATTCTTATAAAGCAGGAATGGAGCTGGTGGTAGGGCGGATCACAGAGATAAAAAGCAACTACCTCTACATAGTTGAAGTGAACGGCGTTATGCATACCTCCAGTATGAGCGGTAGACTGAAGCAATTCCTGAATCAAAGCAGAGCTTTGGCAGCAGTGGGGGATAAGGTTTCTTTAGACCTTTCTACTGCGCCGGATTTCCGCATTGAGCATGTACTGCCCCGCCGCAATGCCCTGATCCGCTATGGAGACGGCAGCTTTCAGAAGGAAATAGTGCTGGCAGCCAATATAGACCAGGTGATCATTACTTCCTCCTGGCGCATGCCCATGTTCAAGCCAGGACTGATAGACCGCTATCTGTGCATCGCCGCCATCCAGAGTATCCCCGCCGTTATCGTGATAAACAAGATCGATCTGCTGGAGGATGAAGAGGAACTGGAGGAGCTGACTGCGTATTACAGGCAGCTTGGCATCCCGGTAATCTGCACATCCACGGTTGATGGTAGTGGTATGGAAGAGCTGAAAAACGAGCTTAAGGACATGGATTCGGTGTTTACCGGGCATTCCGGTACCGGAAAGAGCACACTGATAAACTACCTGGAGCCGGGGCTGAACCTTGCCACAGCCGAAGTAAGTGATTTTAATGAGAAAGGTAAACATACCACCACTCAGGCAGTGCTGAAGCCCTGGAGCTTTGGCGGTCACCTTCTGGACACGCCGGGGATAAAGACCATTACCCTGCACGCAGACCATAAGTCCTTTATACCCAAGGTATTCCCTGGCTTTGATGCTTACCATCCCCACTGCCGGTTTCGGGATTGCAGCCATACCCACGAAACAGACTGTGCCGTGTTACAAGCTCTGGAGGACGACAAGATTCCAATAGACCGTTACGATAGCTATATAAACATCTACGAGGGCTTGTAATGAAGAACTTTGCCATCTGCATAAACCCGGATATCAGCGATAAGCACAGGATATTTACTTTGCTGGAATCCCTGCGCGATGGCGAGGAGATCAACTTTTACAGTGCCATTTCCGAACAAGTGCTTATACCAGGCGTAATAAAGCCCCTGCCCCAGCGGAACGGCAAGCATCCTGCTTGCCCTATAATAGACTGCATCCTGGTATTTGGCGGAGACGGCACTATCCTAAGAGCCAAGCAACTTGCCCTGGATACCGGTGCGCCTATATTGGGCATCAACCTTGGCTATCTTGGTTTCCTATCCGAAAGCGTGCTACCAGAGATCGCTTCATCCCTGCAAAACCTGAAGCTTGGCAAGTATAAGCTGTTGCACCGTATGCTAATCAATTGCCAGCTTAAGCGCGAAGGCAAGATTATCTTTCAGGGCTTAGCCTTAAATGATGCCGTGATCTACAAAGCCAACAGTCCCGGCTTGATCCATGTGCGGATCAAGGCTTCGGGTCGTTATGTGTTCGACACCCGCTGTGATGGTGTAGTTGCGTGTACCCCCACGGGCTCCACAGCTTATTCTCTCTCTGCGGGAGGTCCTATCCTTGCTCCTCAGATGAAGGCGATCGTGCTAAGTCCGCTTAATCCGCACATTCTTTCCATTCGCCCCATGGTTTTCCCTTCTTCAGAACGGCTGATGATGAAGATCCACGGCTTGCAGCAAACTGCCATGTTACAGATAGACGGTGAGAATTCCTTACCCATTATGGAAGGCGATGAGATTCATGTAACCGCCTCAGAACGCAGCGTTCCCTTCATCAAGCTCTCCAACCGCACCTTCTATCAAATCCTTAGAAACAAGCTTCATCTGGGTAAGTAATGCTTTCCGAGATATACATAAAGAACTACCTGATGTTGCCGGAAATACGGCTTCCTTTTGAGGAAGGCTTGACGGTGCTTAGCGGTGAGACGGGGGCTGGTAAGTCCATCCTGGTAGGCTCTATATCGCTTATCTTCGGGGACAGCCAGCCAGGTTTGGAAGCCTATGACAAAAGCCAGCCCATCTATCTAGAAGCAAGCTTCAAGCAGAATAACGACCCCATCCTGCAGAGCTTGTTATCAGCCAGCGGAGTTCAACCTGATGAGGAAGTGATCCTCGCTCGCGAGATAAGCCCTTCCGGCAAATCTACTTACTATCTGGGCGGGCGGAAGGTAAGTGCAGGCGTAATGAAAGAGCTTAAGCCCTTGATGATAGATTTTCATCACCAGCGCGATCAGCAACGCTTGCTTAGCCAGAACTACCAGCTTGAATTACTGGATGCTTTTGCCGAAGCTGATGCCATGAGGGAAGAATTCTCCACCCTCTACAACAGAACCAAAGAGAACATGAAGAGCTTGCAGGTTATGAAAGCCGAAGCAGAAAAGCAGAAGCAACTTCAGGAGCTGTATCAATTCCAATAT
>CAYSGM010000135.1:0-281 GCA_964430595.1 uncultured Candidatus Cloacimonas sp. | reverse complement strand
GAAGATACAGCCCTGATGCAAGAGTATGATTTGCTTTCGCATGTGCAAGAGATCAATGAGATATCCCAAAGCATAAACCTAAGCTTGTTTGAACAAGACAACAGTGTTTATGATCAGGTAAGCTATTTCTTGTCGCAACTTAGCCGTTTTGAGAATCTGAATCCTCATCTGCAAGAAGCCTCAAAGAGCCTTACACAAGCCCTTGAGGCATTGCAGGAGGCTGCTGCTAACTTGGGCTCCATGAGTGGGACTCTCTCTACTGATCCAGATAGGATGGGAGC
>CAYSGM010000134.1:0-6997 GCA_964430595.1 uncultured Candidatus Cloacimonas sp. | reverse complement strand
TCATACACTTCATCGTCGCTGGCTTCCAGCCTTCCGTAGCGGATGTTTTCCCGGATGCTGCCCTGAAACAGATGTGGCACCTGCTGCACATAGCCAAGCTGGCTGTGAATCCACTTCAAAGGGACTTCCCGGTAATCGTAACCATCCAGGCGTATACAACCGGACTGGGGTTCGTAGAAGCGGCAGATAAGGTTTACCAGCGTGGTTTTACCCGTGCCTGTCTCGCCCACGAACGCAAGTGATTCACCCGGTTGGATGTGCAGATTAAAATCGGTAAACACCGGCTGACCTTCCTTGTAGGCAAAGGTAACGGAATCCAGCTCTATCTCGCCCTGCATGCTGCGCTGTGCCCAGTCCTCAGACCAGGGAATGCTGCTGACGATTTCCGGCTGTAGTTCCAGCAGAGTAAACACCCGCTCTGCTGCTGCCTGACCGTTCTGCATTTCGGCAAAGAGCCTTGCCACGTTTGAGACAGGCTCGAACATATGGGTGATGTATTCTATAAACGCCATCAGCGCACCAAGGGTAATAGTCTGTTTAATGGTCGCCACTCCGCCCAGCCAGAGGATTAAACCCAAGCCGGTGGATGCCAGCATCAGGATTAAAGGCATGAACAGCGAGGAAAGCACCGCTGCCTTAACCGAGTTGTGGTACATGTCGTCATTTACAGCAGTGAATTCAGCCAGATTGGCTTGCTCGCGCACCAGAGTCTTGGTGGTCTTTGCACCGTGGATGCCTTCGCCAAAGCTATGCGTAATGCGTGAATTAAGCTTGCGCACCATGCGGTACATCTTCAGCATTCGCTTCTGAAACACTATACCTACGTAGGTCATCACCGGGATTAATGCCAGCATAAGCAGTGCTAGCTTCCAGTTCATGATAAAGGTGATAATCCCCACGATAATGATTAATGCTGTGCCCCAGGCGAGATCTACCACGCCCCAGGCGACAATATCCCCCAGACGCGATATATCGGCTGTTATGCGAGCTACCAACCAGCCGGTGGGGGTGCGGTCGTAATAGCCCACCTGCATAGCTTGCAGCTTGTCAAAGCACTTGCGGCGCAGATCATAGTTCATGCCTGTCTCCACCATACCGGTGAAGTGGATGAACATAGCTACATTAACCAAGCCCACCAGCACCAAGCCGAGGTATAACAAGCCAAAACCCAATATGGGCGATATATCCCCGGGTATGATCATCTTATCGATGGCAAAGCGTGTGAATAAGGGTAGCATGGAGTCCAGGCCAGCCATGATCACCATCTGTATGCAAATGGTTATAAGTAGCTTCTTATAGGGCATGGCATGCTTCAGCACTGCCAGCCAAAGCTTGGGATCGAGACTAGACGTATATTCTTTTTCCTGAAATATCTGGTTCATATTATCCTGCTTCTTCTTCCAGCTGATGCTGGATGTTCCAGATGCGTTGATATACGCCCGGAACCTTCATTAGTTCGTTGTGGGTGCCTGTTTGGGCAATTCTGCCATGCTCCAGCACCACGATGCGGTCTGCCAAAGTTACGCTGCTTAACCTGTGGGTAATGATGATGGTGGTGGCATTGCCCTTACCCTTACGCCTTTGCAGGTTGCTTAGTATCTGTTCTTCGGTTTCCGTATCAACCGCGGACAGGGCATCATCCAATATCAGAATAGGCGCATTCATCACCAAAGCACGGGCGATGGCACAGCGCTGTCTTTGACCACCGGAAAGGGTAATACCGCGTTCACCTATCACCGTATCGTAGCCGTGTTCAAAGTCTTTAATAGTCTCATCCAGGGCAGCTTCTCCGGCAGCTTTAGCAATATCCTCCGGGGTTATGTCTTCTCTGGTAATCCCGATATTGTCGCTTAGAGAACGGGCATAGAGGAAGGGCTCCTGCAGCACTATGCCAATCTGACGACGCAGGTATTGCCTGTCGTAGCGGGATAGTTCTATCCCGTCCAGCAATACCTTGCCCTGTGAGTAATCAAACAAACGTGGTATAAGGTTAGTAAGCGTGGATTTGCCCGCACCAGTAGCACCAAGGATAACTATTGTCTCCCCGGGGGCGATCTTCAGGTTCACATCCTTCAAGATAGGCGAGCCCTCAGTGTAGGCGAAGCTGAGGTTCTTGAACTCAATCTCACCCCGGAAGCGATGTCCCTGCTCCGGCACTAAACCGCTCATATTCTCAACAGGCGTATCCAGTATCTCCTTTAAACGAATAACGGATACTTTGGCACGTCCCATATCAGTTAGGATTCTTCCCATCTCACGGATAGGCCACACCAGCATATTAGTGTAGGACACAAAGGCGAGCATGGTACCGATGCTTATCTGACCGGATATGGTGCGCATCGTGCCAAATACCAGCACCAGTGCTATTTGCAGCATACACAGGGCATCAGAAGAGCTCCAATACCACGATAGCACGGTAATCAGCTTCCGGCATTTATCCCGGTAGTCCTTGGTGGCAGCCTCAAAGCGGCTTTTCTCATATTCCTCGCGGGCAAAAGCCTTCACCACCCTGATGCCGGAAATGGATTCCTCCAGCATGGTTGTCATATAACCTTCTGCTTCATCCTGCGCTTTAAACAGCTTACTGATCTTGCGGAAGAAGACATAAGCATAGGTGAAGATGACTGGTATAGCCAAGTTAGCATACAGAGTCATGGTTTTATCCAGCGCCAGCATAACCGGCAGGATAAGCGTGATCATGAATATACCCCGCCCCAACTGCACAAACTGCAGGGAGATAAAGCGGCGGACAGTATCCACATCCGAGGTACAGCGTTGAATTATATCCCCAGTCTGAATCTTGCTGTGCCACGCATAGGGCAGCAGCTGGATATGGTTGAAGAGCTTTTCCCGGAGCCTGCGGGCAAATTCCTCACCCACCTGAGCGCTGAATCTGCTGCGCAGGTAAGTAAAGCTATGCGCCATAACGGCTACAAGCACCACTGCCAGCCCGGCTATCCAGAAATTACTCCGCAGTATGCCGACTACAGAAGCCGGCGGACTTGGCAGCATAAAGGGCAGTACAGGTGCTTTGGAGCCAAGCACGGAATCCACACAAAAGCGGATGATAAGAGGATTTATAAAGCTAAACAGCGCTGCGAGGATGATAAACATTATCGCTACTAAATAGCGGGTCTTTAGTCCTTTGGTAAAGCTGAGAACAAATGATATAGGCTTCATGTTTTTCCTTCGCATTCTTTCAATTTTAGCAATGCGTAATCTGTCAGGCATAAAAAAACGCTCCCGGTTACGGGAGCGCATATATTGGTGCAGAAGGCGGGACTCGAACCCGCACACCCGTTACAGGCACAAGATCCTTAGTCTTGCGTGTCTGCCAATTCCACCACTTCTGCGCGATGAGATCATTATTTAGTCGCCGGAGTATTTGCCGGTACAGCTACTGGTGCGGCTGCCGGAGCTTTTGCCGGAGCCTTTTGTTCGGTTTCATTTATTTTCTTCTGGCGTTCTGCTACATCACCATTTGCGCCGGAGCGGATATCTTTAACCAGGAAGGCTAACATAAGGCAAGAGGCGACAAAGATGAGGGCAAGGATTTGAGTCCATTTCTTCAGGAAAGAGGAAGCTCCACTTCCGCCGAAGACATTCATTGCAGCCCCACCCAAGTTGGCATCTAAACCACCCTTGGAAGTTTGGGCTAAAATCACGAGAACCAAGGCAACGCATATAATCGCATGCACAATCAAAGCTACAGTGTATAAAACCATTGTATTTATCCTTTACAAAGCTATTCAGCTAACTTAGAGGGAACTAAAAATATGCCGGGCTTTTCTTGTCAATCAAAAAGTTGGGGAAGCACACTTAGCAACATAGCTAACAGCATTAGCAAAGCACCTATTATGGTTCGCAAACCAATTTCCTCTCCCAGAATCATCCATCCTCCAAACAAGGCGAACACTCCTTCCGAACATAGTATCACCGCAGCTTTTCCCGGCTCAGCCTTTTTTTGTGCCTTAATCTGCAATGTGTAGGCAATACCCACGCTGAACAAACCGCCATACAACAATGGCAAGACAGCATGCCAAACATCAGTTCCAAACTTAGCAGATACAATATAAGCGGGATTATTAAACATGCTCCAAACAACAGCCCCGATCAAACTATAGAGAGCACATATCGCAAACTGGGAAAAAGCCAGGTAACCCGTTTCATACTTCTGAGTGTAATAATCCACCAATTGCACATGCCAGGCAAAGAAACCGGCACTAAAAAACACTATCAGATTGCCCAGAGATACGCTAAGCGACCCCGGACGATTGATAAAAAACATTCCCAAAGCAGAAAGAAAAACTGCCAGAATTATCTGCAACCGCAGCTTCTGCTTACGGAACAAGCCCAGTATTGGCACCATCACAACATACAATCCCGTGATAAAACCCGCCGAACCCGCACTGGTAAACATCATTCCCACCTGCTGCAGGCTGGCAGCAATGAAGAGCACTGTCCCCATCAGCCATGGGATAGACCTGCCTGGCTTAACTTTTCGGACAAAAAAAACCCATACAAACAAAGCACCCAGGGCAAAACGGATTGCATTGTAAGTAAAGGGATCAAGGCTTTCCATCCCCAAGCGCTGGGCTACGAAGGCAAAGCCCCAGATCGCCGCCGTGATTACTAACAATAAGTTTGGCAGAACTTACTTCCTTTTCTTGCGTCTGCTAAGGGCAAGGCTTCCAAAACCGCCTACAACAGCGAGATAAAAGCCCAAATCATACCAGAATCCGGTGTTGTTCACCTCGTAGATAGATACTTCCGAAACAAATATCGAAAAGATAAGTGAGAAGGGTGCAATCCAGCCATGCCATATCCCCCAGAAGAAACCAGCCGGTCGTTCCGGACTGCGGTCATTCATTCCCGGAGCGCAAGCGCTAAGGGCAATTAGCATTATCAGACAAAGGACGATCAGGACTTTATACATAACAAACTCCTCGTTTCTAAATTGATTGCACTCTCATTTTACGCTGGCAACTGCGTCAAGGATTATGTTTTAGTTTCCTACTTCCTATGTGTACATCATAGTTTCTCAGTGTGAAGCACCAAGCAATTTGTTTTAAACCTCTTTAACAAGCACAGCCGCTCACCTATACCAACCCCTTGTCATACAGAGGTGATTCCCTCGTGAATCCCTCGTCCCACCTCGGAATCACGAGGGGTTCATGAGAGAGTCACGAGGCATTAGAGGAAGGGAGCTATTCCCTATGTTAGGAATCTTCACCTGCAGATTGAACTAACACCCAATCCTCTGCCAACGTTAGGTACATCTATTCTTTCAAACCCTTCAATTCGTATATTTTAACGGGTTTGTTCTTGCCCTTTACTTTCACAGAATCCAGGTAATTCACATCCACCAGGTCTGCCACTTTTTCCAAAGTAAACTCACTGATGATGATTTTCTTTTCCGTGTCGTACTCTTTGTTAATGCCTTCCAGACGGGCACCTAAGTTAATGGTGTCACCTATCGCAGTATAGTCAAATATCTGTTCACTGCCAAGGTTACCCACCACGGCAAAACCGGTATTGATCCCAAGCCCGATATCAAAAGGCTGGCGTCCCTCAGCTTGCCATTTCTCCTGCATTTCGGTAAGGCGTATCCGCATTTCCAGGGCTACTTTACAAGCGTTCAGCGCGTGGTTGGGGAGAGGAATAGGGGTGCCGAATAATGCCATAACTTCATCACCCACAAACTTATCCAGAATACCCTGATTGCGGATGATGATGGTTACCATTTCAGTAAGGTATTCGTGCAGGATGTTTACCGTTTCTTCGGGAGTGTGAGATTCAGAATAGGTGGTGAAAGAACGGATATCGGTGAACAGCACGGTTATCTCCTGTAGAGAGCCACCGTACTTCAGGTTCTTGGGGTCTTTGAGAAGCTGGTTTACCAGTTCGGGAGCCATGTATTGTTGGAAAGCACTGCGAATGAACCGCTTTTCTTTCATGGTTTCCAGATAGTGGCTTAAGATACTGCCAACATAGATAGCAAGCAGCGCAACCGCTGTTTGTATGATTGGCAAGATCAGTCCCATTTTGGTAAAAACCAGATAAGCAAGTGCATATTGCATGGCTATGATCAGCAACACCGCCATTGCGGAAAGCTGGGGCTTAATCTTCTTGAAAGCAAACCATAGTAACACTAACAACAATAGCTCAAACAGCAGATAAATGTAAGGATGAATGTAGCTTATGTATTTACCGGAAAGCACCATATCGATGAAATTGGCGTGGATTTCCACTCCGGGAGTCCACTCTCCCCCAAAGGGAGTGGGGAATTTATCGTGCAATTCATCTACAGTAGCGCCAATCAGCACGATCTTGTCCTTCAATTCGCCTGATGCCAGGATTTCGTAGAACTCATCCATTTCCACGCCCTGATAGCCGGGCATACTCATAGTGGAATCATCCAGGACACTGGCGTAGGATAATTGTTTGAAGGTTCCTGCCGGTCCATGATAGTTTATCAGAGTCTTATTCTGGTTGATAATGGGGATGGCTTTATCTGCTAAAGTGAGGGCATTTCTTCCCAACTTCAGGTGGCTATCCCAAGTGGGCTGATATACGCGGTAATTGGCAAGGGAAGCGACGCCGATACTATACACCGGAGTATCATCAAAAGGCTCAAAACAGGTATATTTACGGATTACACCATCGGTATCGGGATTCATGTTCACCACACCCCAGGAAAGTCCACGCTCGGTAATATCCGTAATGGGGGTAAGCATCTGGCTGGGATAGCCGGCTTGTTTGGCGTGTAATACTTTGCCTGCGAAGATTACGTTGTTATACCTTGAGGCAGTTTCAGCAAGATTGTAATCGCTATCCGGCATGGAGTTTTCCGTAAATTCTACATCAAATACAATCTGGCGCACCCCTGCCCGGTTTAGATTCTCGATCAGCTTGGCGTGATAATCACGGGGGAAAGGCCAGGATTCGTTTAGGGCACTGAAACTGGCATCGTCTATGGCAATCAGCACTATTTGAT
>CAYSGM010000133.1:0-7013 GCA_964430595.1 uncultured Candidatus Cloacimonas sp. | reverse complement strand
TGAAGACGCCGACGAAGGAATGAGCTTCTACACCGGTGCCGGAACCATCTTTGGTGCCACTGGCGGTGTGATGGAAGCTGCCATCCGCTCCGCCTACACTCTGGTTACCGGACAGGAACTGGAGAATGTGGAGATCAAAGCCGTTCGTGGACTGGAAGGCGTGAAAGAAGCCGCAGTGAACATCCCCGGCTTTGGCGATCTGCGCGTAGCAGTTGCCCACGGCTTATCCAATGCCCGCAAGGTGATGGATAGAGTTCGTGAAGGCTTGAAAACAACCGGCGAATCCCCCTGGCATTTCATAGAGATTATGGCTTGCCCCGGCGGTTGCGTTGGTGGCGGTGGACAGCCCTACGGTAACGATATGGCTTCCCGTGCCCGCAGAGGACTTTCCCTCTATGCGGAAGATGTAAGTCTACCGGTGCGTAAGTCTCACCAGAACCCTGAAGTTACCCGTATTTATGAGAAGTTCCTCGGTTCAGCCAATTCCCCACTAGCACACAAACTGTTGCATACGCACTACTTCAAACGCTCTGTCTATAACGGACAGATCACCGAAGAAGCTACCCATAAGCATCACTAAACCATAATAAACTAATATACAAAGGGGTGGAAACAAAGCGTTTCCACCCCTTTACTTAATTACACTCAATTCATAGTAGTTCTACTTCATCAGTAGCATTTTATGCTTTTCCTGCTTTCCCGCAGAAGTAATCCCGCACAAGTACGTTCCAGTCGCTTGAGCATTGCCATTATCATCCCCTGCTCAAATTGCTTATGCAATACGCATGAATTACGGATGGGATGCGTAGTTCATGCGTAATGATATAGCAGTTCGAGAAAGAAAAATGCGATTTCTGTCCCAAAAAACGGAATCTGTCCCCCATATATATATAGAGGGAGAGATTTCTGATGAGTGGTGAATCACGATGCCCGAAGGAATCTTCTCTCTACAAAATAAACATAGGGCAAACACAGGGGTTTGCCCCTACAAAGGAGATACAGATGAAAGCAACACGCGCAAATCTACTGGGAGAGTTCACCGGCAAACTGGATGGGCTTATCTACTACCGCAGCCGCTTTACGGGGAAGCTATACACCCGCAAACAATGGGAGTTCAGGAACCATCCTGAGCACCCCAGATTCCGCAATGCACAGCAGGCGATCTTTGCCCTGCAACCGTCGCAGGGATACATCCAAAACCTGAAAGACTACCTGTGGCTTTACAACAAGCTGCCGGAAAACGACATGAAGGGTGCACATGCCTGGACAAACATTTACAATAAGATGATGTATGCCATGCAGAAAGCCATGCCGGAAACGGTGTGCCTTAGCAGCATCACTCGTCAGCAGATAGCGGAGCAAAACCTGCCTTGCCACAGCCTGAAAACCGCCATTGAAGCGGGTTTGTTGCCGGTGGTGAAGGGCTATAGCAGGTTTGTGGCGGAGCTGTGATAGGGTTAGGTGTCAGGTGTTAGGTTCTAGGGGGTGGATAAAGGCTTGACTTTTTAGTGGGGATTACAGATTTGGAGGCTATGAAGAAAATATTTATAAACCCCTGTACAGAGATGTTCCCGGCGGTTCTAAAGCCTTATCTGGCACAGGCTAAGCTGTATGACAGCAGTTGCTCTGAGGCTGCCAGGACGATATATATCGAGGGTGATGTGCGTGCTTACCTAAAGATAGATGCACAAGGCAAGCTGCTGCGGGAGAAGGAAATGACCTGCTTTATGCATAGGCATGGGCTGGCACCACAGATTTTAGAGTATCTAAGCTCCGATGGTAAGGACTATCTGCTAACCGCAGCGCTGGATGGCGAAGACGGCATTTCGGATAAACTTCTGGCTTTTCCGTTGCGTTTGGCAGCCGTTATGGGCGAATACCTGCGGCTTATCCATGCCTTGCCGGTGGAAGGCTCTCCTTATCCGAACCGAACTGCCGAAATGATAAGCGAGAGCGAGGCTAACATCTTGCGGGGCTATGCAGATACAGAGATAATAACCAAAGAGATACCGCTGGCGGCAACAAGACTGGCACAGTTGAAAACCAAGGGAGTGGACGATGTGGTGATCCATGGGGATTATTGCCTGCCCAACATCATCATGCAGGACTTTAAGCTGCAAGGCTTTGTAGATTTGGGAACCGGCGGGGTGGGGGATAGGCACTACGATCTGTTCTGGGGTATTTGGACGCTGAACTACAATCTGAAGACGGATAAATACCGTGATGTGTTTCTGGATGCTTACGGCAGGCAAGAGTTTGATGCGGAGAGGCTTGAACTATCCAGGCTTTTGGCAGGCTTCACAGTATAAAGCATTGCAATAAAGCGGAAGGGTAGCTTAGATCAGCTTTTCCTTCTTCAGGATATTGGAGAATCTGGTTAGAGAGATATAGTGGTCTGCAAGGAGCTTTCCATTGTGGATAAGATTGAATGTGCCATAGGGAGAGGGGGCAGATTGGGCTTCTTTTGCAGATACAAGCTCTCTGATATTGATGCTAAGATTATCTGCCTTGGCGAAGTCTGCCAGTGCACTTACTACGATGAAAACCTCTATCTGCCCGCATAGGAAAAAAGCGAGCCATTAACCTTTATTTATGTGTAAGTAATTATTGTGGCATAGTGCTTTAACATTATAGCGATGTGTTTATCCCCAGAAAAGAATTGACAGATTCTGCCGAACTGCATAGTTGACCACATGGTTTGACCAGATAGTCAAACCGAATAGTTAAACAGGGAGTATCGCATGGAAGCTACGCTTGGGACAGAAGAAAAAATACTTGCCGCTGCGGTGGACGTGTTTTGTGACAGGGGTTTTGATGGTGCCAGGATGCAGGAAATAGCAGATCGCGCCGGCATTTCCAAGGCTTCGCTACATTACTATTTCCGTAGCAAGGAAGGGCTCTTTAAAAGAGCCGTTCAGGTGCTGTTTTCGCAGATAATAAATAATGTGGTTAGCCACGTTAAACCAGAAAGCAGTATAGAAGAGATGATAGAGCAGTTAGTGGGAACCTACTACGATGTTTTTACCCAATACCGCCGGCAGACGCTGTTCTTTTTTTCAGAGATGATAAAGTATGAAGACCTGCTGGATGAAATAATTGCCGGGCTTCCACGTCAAAAGATAATAGAGGGCATTGCGGGCAAGTTTGAGAGAGAACGCCAACTGGGTAATATCGTGGATATAGAACCGATAGATTTGTTAGTTAACATAATTGCCTTGTGTATGTATCCGGTTATCGCCGGACCACTACTAAAAAGGATGTTCAGCATGAGTGATGTAGAGTTTTCCTCCTTTATCCAAAAGAGAAAGAAACATGTCACCGCTTTTGTGCTTGCTTCCATACTGAAGGAGAAGTAATGAGAAAACACTATTTGCTTATCGCGGTGCTTCTTCTGAGTAAGGGGCTTGCTGCCGTTACTTTGCAGGATTGTTTGCAAGGGCTAAGGGAAAGCAGCCCGATTACAAAGAATGTGATGCTTGCGGGAGAACAGCAGGAATATAAGGATAAAGGCTTGCAAACTGTGTATTACCCTTCGCTATCCATAAATGCGGAAGCAGGGATAAATAGCGAGGTTACGGAGATGTCGCTTGGCTCTGCCGTACCCCTGAAAGTTCCTAAGCCGGATAAAGACAGAGAAAGTATTGGAGTGGAACTGAAGCAGCTTATTTGGGATGGTGGGATCACCAAAGCGCAGAGGCAGATGAGCAATCTGGAATCCAAAGCTAAAGTTTTGGATTATCAGGCAAGCCTGGTTGCAGCAGAGATGGAAGTGATAAACCTATATTACGCAATTGTCTCGCTAAGCTTATCCATGTCTATAAATACACTGCAACTTGATACTCAGAATTCACGACTGTCCACAATAGAAACCGGTGTGGAAGGAGGGATTCGGGAAAGCGCAGATTTGCTATTGCTGCAGAATGATATACTTGGGATAAAGGATAGGATAGATTCTTTCAAGCAGCAAAAACAAGCTGCCATAACAAGGCTCATGAATCTATGTAGGATTGAGTTAGCTGCGGATACGGAATTCGGTATTCCAGAACTGCCGATAATGGAGCATGTAGAGATAAACCGACCAGAGCTCGAAAAACTTAGTACTTTGGCAGAGCTTCAACGGGCAAATGCCAGGCTTGCCAAGAGAAAGAACTTACCCCAGATATCTGCACGCTTAAGTGCAGCGATTGGCAAGCCGGGATTTGATATGTTTTCCACAGAATACCACGACTATTATGCAGCAGGAGTTATGCTTAGCTGGCGAGTGTGGGATTTTGGGCAAAGAAACTATGAAAGCAGGATAGCGGGAAAAGAAGCTGAACAACTGGAAAAAAACCGTGAGAACATGCTTACCAATATTCAAAATGAGCTTATTAACATAGATAAGGATGAGGAACATCTTCGCCGTAGCCTTGAGAGCAGCCGGGAAAGAATCTGTTTGTTGGAAAGCGTGCAGCGCATATATGAAGAAAAGTATGCCCTAGGGATGATAACAACCACAGAGCTGTTAGCTCAAAGCAATAACCTGTTGGGAGCAAGATTGGAACTGGAGAATAGCCAAACCAAGCTTTCTGCTCTTATGGCAAAGAGATTATGTATTTTAGGAGAAAAGATATGAAGACCATTTATGCAATGCTGCTGGTGGTGCTATTTGCAAGCTGTGCCGTGCGTGATGAAAGCGATGCTTGGGGAAACTTTGAGGCAGAAGAAACAATACTCTCGGCTAGAATTGCGGGGAATATCACCGAGCTTGGTGCAGAGGAAGGTGAAGATATTTCCGCCGGAGACAGAGTGGCAGTTATTGATACCACAGATTTGGTATTCAGCAAAGCAGAGCTTAAAAGCAATATCGCCTTGTTGGATTTTAAGATACAGGCTGCGGTGGAAAGACAGAAGCTCAGTTCTACCGAAAAGGCAAATCTTGCTATAGAGCAGGAAAGATTTATAAAGTTACTCTCGCAGAATGCTTCTACCCAGAAGCAAGTTGATGATATAGCCGCGAACATGAGGCTGCTTGATAACAAGGCAGCTTTGGCAAAAACAGAGATAGCAATGGCAAAAGCAGAAAAAAGCATAGCTCAGGCGAAACTGGGAACATTACAAGGTAATATCGATAAATGCTACGTCACTTCTCAGACAGAGGGAACGGTTCTATCCACGTATGCAAGAGAGGGAGAGTTTGTGGCTATCGGAAAGCCAATATTGAAGCTGGCGAACTTGAAGACTCTTAGAGCGGTGTTCTTCATATCCGGCAATCAGCTTTCTCAGATTAGAACGGGGCAGGAAATAACACTTAGGGTGGACGGAGCTAAAGGGCTGAAAAACTATTCTGCAACAGTAAGCTATATCAGCGATAAGGCAGAGTTTACCCCTAAGATTGTGCAAACCCGGGATGAAAGGACAAAGCTGGTTTATCGGGTGGAAGCATTATGTTCAAACGATGGTTCATTAAAACAGGGTATGCCGCTCGAGGTGGTGTTCTAAGTTATGTCTAAGGCGTTTATAGTCGCAGAGGAAATCAGCAAAAGCTATGGCAATACTCATGCTTTAGATAATGTATCTTTTACGGCAGAGCAGGATGAGATCATCGGCTTTATTGGTCCTGATGGTTCGGGGAAAAGCACTTTGTTCGAGATAATGACCACTCTGCTTATTCCTGATTCTGGGAAGGGATATATAAACGGGCTGGATATAAGCAGGGATTACGCCAAGATAAGAGCTTCCATCGGCTATATGCCGGGTAAGTTCTCTCTCTATCCTGATCTCAGTGTGCAAGAGAACTTGCATTTCTATGCCAGTATCTTTGGCAGCAGCATACAGGAAAACTATGACATGATAAAGAATATCTATAGCCTGCTGGAACCATTCTCCAAGCGTAAGGCGGGTGCCTTATCCGGGGGGATGAAGCAGAAGCTTGCTTTGTGCTGTGCCCTTATCCATAAACCGTTGGCACTATTTCTGGATGAGCCGACCACAGGAGTTGATCCTGTATCCCGCAAGGAGTTTTGGGACAATCTGGTACAGCTGAAGGAGAAGGGCATCCCGGTGGTAGTATCCACTCCCTATATGGATGAAGCCATCAGATGTGACAAAGTGTCAATGATTTATGGCGGAAGAATTATGAAGGCTGGGACTCCGGAAAGCATCATAGAGGGGTTTAAGGGAAGCCTGATCGGTATTTCAAGCAAAGATAGACAAAAGCCCAAGCAGCTATTGCAGGCATTGCCCGGCGTGCAAAGTTGTTATCATTTTGGAGATGCTCTGCATGTGGCTCTGGATGATAAGGATACCGACATTAGGGAAAGAATAAGGAGTTTACTAAAAACAAAGCTCGGAGATGAATTCACGATGCAGCCAATCAAGCCGGGATTTGAAGATTGCTTCCTACAGCTTATGAGAGAGCATAATGCCGGATAGGATTATTGAAGTAGAGAACCTCGTGAAGCGGTTCGGCAGCTTTAGTGCCGTGGACGATATTAGCTTCAGCGTGGATGCAGGAGAGATATTTGGCTTTCTTGGTGCGAACGGAGCCGGCAAGACTACTGCTATGAGGATCCTTTGCGGGCTGCTTTCTCCCACAAGCGGAGTGGCTAAAGTATGTGGTTACGATGTGTACACCCAAAACGAAATGATAAAGCAGAACATTGGTTACATGAGCCAGAGGTTTTCATTGTTTGATGACTTAAGTGTGTGGGACAACATCATTTTCTATGCCGGGATATACAAGATGTCCCGCAAGGAGATTCAGGACACAGGCAGTGCATTACTGGAAAAGCTGGGGCTGAGCGCTTACCGCAAACGCCTTGCGGGATCACTGCCACTTGGTTGGAAACAGAAGCTTGCTTTTTCCATAGCCATTATTCACAAACCAAGGCTGGTGTTTCTGGATGAACCAACCGGAGGCGTGGATCCAATAACACGCAGAGCTTTTTGGGATATGATTTATCAGGCTGCCGCCGAAGGGATAACTGTGTTTGTTACCACCCACTATTTGGATGAAGCAGAGTACTGTGACC
>CAYSGM010000132.1:0-7260 GCA_964430595.1 uncultured Candidatus Cloacimonas sp. | reverse complement strand
CAGCGGGATAAGGACAATCCTGGATCTGGATAAAAAGCGGGTTGGGGTTCTGGCAGGTTCTGTGCAAGAAAAGGCATTTGAGGGCTTAACCCAGGGATTCGGGCTAAATACCACCCTGATCGCTTTGCCTACTTACACTCTGGCTTTTGAAGCGGTGCTTTCCGGCAAAGTTGATGCAGCTGTCACCAATAATTATTATGGGCTAATGAATGCCCGCAAGATGGGGCTGGAAGACACCGCAATTGTTTTTAACCCAGCTACACTGTTTTTTGCCGCACCTCCCGGGACTGATCAACGGTTTCTGAATACCATTGACGAACATCTGATGAAGCTGAAGCAAGATCCCCAGTCGTATTATTATGACTCTATTAAGCACTGGACTTCGGACAGAGTAGTATTACTGATTCCAATGTGGATAAAACTGTTGGGCTTAGCTGTGGCAGTTGCCTTCATAGTAAGCTTGGTGGCAGTATATGAGTTTAAACGGTTAGTAAATTTGCGTACCCGTGAACTCCGTAAAAGTAACCAGGAGATGGAAGAAAAGATAATAGAGCGTACCTGGGACTTGGAAGCTGCCATGGAGAAAGCCAAGGATGCCGATAGGATCAAATCCGCCTTCCTTGCCACCATGTCTCACGAACTACGCACCCCTTTAAACTCCATCATCGGCTTCACCGGAATCCTGCTTCAAGAACTGGCAGGACCCCTAAACACGGAGCAAAAGAAGCAGCTTTCCATGGTGCAGAACAGCTCTCGCCACTTGCTATCGCTGATTAACGATGTGCTGGATATCTCCAAAATAGAAGCTGGTCAGCTGGTTTTGGCTTACGACATATTCGATATGGGCAAGTCTATTGAAAAAGTGATTAAAACAATCCAGCCCCTGGCAGAAAAAAAGGGTATTGCACTTAACTTCCAGCATGCCGGGGATGAATCAGCAATCTGGGGTGATCAGCGTCACTTGGAGCAAATCCTGTTGAACCTGCTTAGCAACGCCGTGAAGTTTACCGAGTATGGGCATATAGACCTGCGGTGTAAGCGTGAGAATGGTATTTGTACATTGTCTGTAAGCGATACCGGCATAGGTATGAAACAGGAAGAGATCGGCAGGCTATTCCTACCCTTCAGCCAGATAGATACAGGGCTAACCAGGAAGTATGAGGGCACCGGTTTGGGGCTATCCATCTGCAAGAAACTAATCGAGCTGATGAAGGGAACAATAACCGTGGAAAGCGAGTATGGAAAAGGAAGCACCTTTAGCATCATGTTTCCCGTTAACAAGGAGCAGCTGTTATGAAGCAAACCATCTTAATAATCGAAGACAATGCAGATAACTTTTACCTGATGCGCTACCTGCTGGAAAGCAGCGGATTCAGCGTTATCGGTGCCGATACAGGTATTCTTGGGGTTCAAAAAGCCTTGGAGATAATCCCAGATGCTATCCTGCTGGATATTCAATTGCCGGAAATGGATGGATACGCCGTAGCAGCTGAGCTAATAAAGCATGACGTGCTAAAAGGCATTCCCATTATAGCAGTTACTTCTTATGCCATGGTTGGCGATAGAGAACAAGTTTTGGCTTCGGGAGCAAGTGCTTACATGGAGAAGCCAATAGACCCAACAACCTTTGTGGCGGAAATTATCCGTTATATGAGAGCCGGGGGATTAACCGTGGAGGGAAAAAGTGAATATCCTGATAGTTGACGACAACGATACAAACCTATACATGCTCCAAAGCCTCCTGGAAGGCAACGGCTATGAAGTTTTTACTGCTTCTGATGGTAAAGTAGCACTTCAAGTGCTGGAAAGCGAAGATATAGAGCTCATTGTAAGTGATATCCTGATGCCTGTGATGGATGGATTCTCCCTCTGCCGTGAGGTAAGAAAATCCGAAAAGTTAAAGCATATCCCCTTTATTGTTTATACGGCAACCTACACAGGCCCACAAGATGAAGCTTTGGCTGTAGAGATCGGTGCAGATCGCTTCATTGTAAAACCCTGCGATCCCGATTTACTGATAAAAAGTATAGAAGAAGTGCTAGACAACACGCATAGCACCAACAGGCAAGTTAGAACTGGGAATATGGCAGAGGAATCCATCCTGAAGTTATACAATGAACGTCTGGTGCGCAAGCTGGAGCAAAAGATGCTTCTGGCTGAGGAAGAAGCCCATGCACGCAAAGAAGCTATTGCTGCCTTGCATCGCAACGAAGCACTGCTCAATGCTACTCAAAGTATCAGTAAGATCGGCGGTTGGGAGTGGGATGTAGTAAACAACGAGATGTTTTGGACAAAAGAAACCTACAATATTCACGATTTGGATGAGCAACTTCCCCAAGAAAAGAGCAAGCAATACATAGATATAAGTGTTGATTGCTATGAGGAAGCAGACAAAGCCCGCATCTTAAAAGCCTTTAACGATTGTCAAAACAAGGGTATCCCCTATGAATTGGAATGCAACTTTACTTCTTTTAAAGGGCGTAAGCTGATCGTGCGCACCTCCGGTAAAGCTGTATATGAGAACCACAAAATCGTAAAGGTATATGGCTACATTCAGGATGTAACCGAAACCAGAAAAGCAGAGCAGGAACAGCTTGAACTCCGCGAGCAACTGCGCCAATCTCAAAAGCTTGATTCTATTGGTCAATTGGCGGGGGGGATAGCGCATGATCTGAACAATATCTTAACGGTAATCCTGGGTTACGGCGAGGAGATCCGCTATTCTCTGCTTCCCGAAGATACCCTTTACAGCGATGTTAACGAAATCCTTAAGGCTGGTCAACGCGCCTTGAATCTTACCCGACAACTGCTTACCTTCAGCCGCAAACACGTTATTCAGCCGCAAATAGTGGACATCAACACGGTGGTAACCGATCTCTCTAAGATGCTTACCAGGCTTATAGGTGAGGACGTGAATCTATCCCTCAAACTAGCAGGCAATCTGGGCAAGGTTAAGGCAGATATAGTCCAAATCGAGCAGATAATCATGAACCTGGTTATCAATTCCCGGGAAGCCATGCCCATCGGGGGTAGCCTGATCCTGGAAACAGCTGATGTAAAGATAGATGGCAAGCCCACAGACAATCATTTAGGCTTGGCTTTTGGAGATTATGTGCTTCTCACCGTAAAAGATTCTGGCTGCGGTATGGATAAGGACACAGCCTCCCGCGTGTTTGAGCCTTTTTTCACCACCAAGCATACCAGTAAAGGCACTGGACTGGGGTTGTCCACCGTGTATGGAATCGTTACCCAGTCCAACGGAGCGATAAGTCTGGATTCCGAGCCGGGAAAAGGCACAACGTTCCGCATCTACCTTCCCCAAACCCACGAACAAAGCGATACGACCATGGCTGCTGACGGCAATCTGGAGCTAAGCGGTCATGGCGAGCATATCGTGATTGTGGAGGATGATGCCCCCATTAACACCTTAATTAAGAAGATGATAGAAAAGCTGGGCTACCTGGTGACCACCTTCGAAAACGCGGAGGATGCTATCTTCAACATCGTTAATCGGGGCTTAATACCGGATTTGGTGATAACCGATGTGGTGATGACGGGGATGAACGGCAAAGAAATGGCAGACAAATTACGACAAACACTTCCGGAATTAAAGGTCTTGTTCATGTCTGGCTACACAGATTCCATCATCATGAATCATGGCGTTCTATACCCGGATATCCCGTTTATCCAGAAACCCTTTACCAGAGAAGAAATAGGGCTACATGTAAAACACTTGCTGCAAGCTGCCGGCAAACAGGATCATCATGGCTTGAATGTGCTGATTATTGATGATGATGATGAAAGCATCGTCCAGCTTTACAAGAGGTATCTTGATAAAAGAGGGCATCAGGTAACCGGTGTTGATAACCTAAAGGATGCGCTTAAGGAGCTTTCACTTAGGTCTTTTAATGTAATATTGGTTGATCTTAATATCCCGGGGACGGATGGGTTATACATCATCCGCTCCATCAGGGATGCCGGATACACCATGCCTGCAATCGTGCTCTCAGGGAATGTGTACAATATTGATAATCAGTCATTTGAGCCCTTGGGGGTGCTTTGTGCCTTGGAGAAATCCGGCGACATGCAACAACTGCTAACCGAACTGAATAAGCTGCCGGCAAACAAAAAGGCATTCCCATAAACCTACTTGCAGCTCTTTGATTAGGATGTTTCCTAAAATTACTATGAGTTAAGTATTCAATTTAGCCTATTTTCTTGACAGTATGCTTCGCTCCTAAAAGCTGCGGTATGCTTACTAATTATCTGGCAGGGAGCGCGTTATGGAATTAGTGTATTTAATTGACAGGTCAGAGCAGAATATCGATAAGATGCTAAGAGGGCTAAACCCCGGGGAGCATAGGGAAAAAATCTCTACTATCCTCAGCAAGGCAAAGAACCTGTATCTGCTTTATCACGAACGGCAACTGTGCGGATTCATAAACATCAAGCCCAATCCTGCTAAGGGAGTGTTCTACTGCCCGCTGTATTATGTGGGGGATGCCAGCTTCTTTATTCCCGGTGATATTGCCGGACAGATTACCCAGCTTTTCCCGGAGACCAAGGCAACTTATTGTGTGTATATGAACTTCCTGGGGATGGATTACAGTGCCATGTGGGCTGCGCATAAACCTTATGACATGAGCATGGGAATGAGGCTGGATGCAAAAGCTATGCGTAGTGAACCACACCTGCCAGCCCAGGCAGTATGCGTGAGTGAAGATATAGCACATAAGGAACTGCTTACCCTGCATTTACAAGCCTACGCCTCTGAGCCGGAATATGTGCTGGGTGAATGGGATGAACTGCTGGAGCAATTCTACACCTACCCAAGCCATACTATTGTAACATGCAGGCTGCAAGGCGAGCTTATCGGTGCCTGCCTTGGCTATCAAAAGGAAGCGGAGCACTATATCTACTCGGTTTGCTTGCTCCCCAAGCATCAAGGCAGGGGAATGGGGCGATACATGCTGGAGAGCTACCTTATGCTTACCCAGTACCCGGTTTACAGCCTGAGCGTGATGACAAATAACCTTGCTGCAAAACAGCTATATGAGAAGCTGGGCTTCAGCGAAACCTGTGAGAATTATACCGTTTACAAGCTATAGGATCAAATTGGACTTTCTTTCTTTCAACAAAGAGGAAAAGCAGAGAAAAGCAGAGGATGGGGAGTTAAAAAAGAGAAAAAGAGAAAAAGAGAGGTGTTAGGTATTAGGTTTTAGGTTTTAGGGATTTATCTCCCCGTCACTTCATCTCTTCGTTACCTCCTCACTTCATCTCTTCGTTACCTCCTCACTTCATCACCCATACAAGCACTTCCCTACCATTGCCCACTCATTGCCCACAAAGAGGGCAATGGGTGGGCAATGCTACCGTAATTGCAGTGTGCTTGCAAGGACGATGTCAGCCAATGTAGCAGCCTAACTGCAAGTTGTTTGACTTTAAATATGTCGCGTTGGGAACTCAGCCTTTTGACTAACTCTCCAGCGACATATTTTGAGTTAAACAACGGATTATCGACTAAGAAAATCCACATTAACACGCTACAGCCATGGTTTAACTCTCACCTGAAGCCGTGATAAATAAAGGACGCTGCATAGCCTACAACAGGCTTCAGGTGAAAGTCAAACCGGTAAGTAGCGAAATGCGAAGGTTTATCTTGACAGAATAAAAGTAATTATTACACACGAAACAAAGATGATAAAAGTAGGACACATTGGATATGCAATACTTGAAACCATTTGATTGTTTGGGTGCAGGTTTTATGATAGTGGACATTGATGCTTTGCGAGAAATCGAGGCTAAGTGTTACCCTGGCTTTTCACAAGTATTGCAGATGAGATACTGGGGGATATTATAAATACCTATCACCCGCTGTTTAATCAGTTGCAAGCCACTTTGGCTGCTAAGCTGTAGTTTTACGCAGATTGCTACATTAAGTCTATTTGCCACAAAACTGGATTCCCGTCCCAGCCTTCGCTGGGAGAGACCCTAGCTGGAATGACGGGGAAGGGAAAACCGGATTACGCAAAACTGCGTTACGCATATTTGCGTAATTTCTCTTGCCTGCACTGCCAAGGCGATTATCATGTTAATATATGAATAATATAGCCTGTGGGAGTGAAACATGGAAAACCCATTTCAATACGGTAAGGTGGTTGCTGATCCGTATTTTACAGATCGTGAAGAGGAGCTGAACAGCCTTACTCAGGATGTAAGCGGGAAATATAACGTGGTGCTATATTCTCCCCGCCGTTATGGGAAGACATCGCTGTTGCTAAAATTAGCCAACCACATGAAAGACAAGGGTTACAATGTCCTGTATCTGGATTTCTACCGCATAACTTCCCGAGCAGGCTTTATTGAGATGTATTCTCGTGAAATATTTAGGCAGAGTGGAAAAAGGTGGAAGCCTATGCTAAAGAAGTTTGCCTCTTTGGTAAAGGGTATTCGCCCGGTCGTAACGCTTGATGCCATGGGAGTTCCTTCTTTTTCTGTGAGTTTTGAATCTTTCGAGATAGCGCAGCAAACCATGGAAAGCGTATTGAATCTTACCGAGAACATAGATCCCAGCAAGCAATGGTTGGTTATTTTCGATGAATTTCAGGAAATCACCAAGCTTAATGGAGATAGTTTCGAGAGCATCCTACGCTCGGTTTTCCAGCATCACAAGCGCAGTAGTTATATATTCTCCGGCAGCAGCTATCATTTACTATTGGAAATCTTCAACCGTCCGGGCAGGGCGATGTATCAGTTCGGCAAGATAATGCAATTGGGCAAGATAAAGCCGGAGATCATGGAAAAATATATCATCAAACGCTTTTATGATACAGGCATACAGATAAGCCATGAGATATCACGGGAGATAATATCCAGAGCCGGTAACATCCCCAATTATGTGCAATACCTGGCGGCTGAATTATGGCAGTTGGCGTTTCAAACCAAACTTGTACCGGATATTGACATGCTTGATAAGGCTATGAATGGAATGCTGGATAATCTGAATGATTACTTCCAGCAGATTATGGATGGACTTAATATCCCTCAGAAAAAGGTGCTGCTGGCAATAAGCAAGGATAAAACCAGAGTATTCACTCCGGAGTACCACAGAACCCACCACCTGGGTGCACTATCCACAACGCAAAGAGCGGTTCAGAAGCTTATAGCCGGGCAATTGATAAGTTCAACGGATGGTGGTTATGAGTTCGGTGATCCCTTCTTTTTGCTATATCTGCGTTCTAGGATAAATGTTTAGGGTAC
>CAYSGM010000131.1:0-7686 GCA_964430595.1 uncultured Candidatus Cloacimonas sp. | reverse complement strand
AATCACAAAGGCTTGAGCCAGACCATTGGGCACTTCCTGCACCTTATACTCAAAGCGCATCCCCAGTTGGCTACCATCGCCCAGAAGCTTGATAAAACCAGCCTGATCTTCCGGAGTAGTGATGATCAGCACTTCCCGTATCCCGGATAGCATCAGCGTGGAAAGCGGGTAATAAATCATCGGTTTGTCGTAAACCGGCATGAGCTGTTTGCTGACAGATATGGTTAAGGGGTGGAGACGAGTGCCGGCGCCGCCGGCGAGTATAATTCCTTTCACAGCGCCTCCGGCGATGTGAATTGAGGATCGATAATTGAGAATTGAGAATTACTTGGCGTTCTCAGCATTGCTCTGTCCTTTTGTTGTTTTGATGATTGCAGTAAGGATTCTTATGATTACTTGGACTTCGTTATGGATGGTGTGATGGTTTTCCATGTAGTCGGCGGCCATCAAAAGCCGGATCCAATATTCAGTTTCTCTTGCTTCTTTAAGCGCAATGGAAAGTTTATGGATAAAATCTGCTCGGGATTGCGCTTCTATAGCTTCATTTACGTTGGCTCCAATAGAGGTTCCGGATCGCAGCAACTGCTTTGACATGATATACTCATTCTTATTCTTGGTCAGATTCTTGTAAACTTCAATAATGCTCAATGCAAAATCAAAGCTTTTATCTTGAATCAAATTCTGCTTTGCCATAATCTTCAATCCTCAATCTTCAATTCTCAATCTGAGGCTATCCCTCTAAACCAATCATCGTATTCATAAAACCTAATTAGTGATAATTCGGTTAATTCGTGGACTTACTATAAGATTGGAGGATGATATCGCAGATGCGGCTGACATCATCTTCTATAAGGCTGTAGTACAAAGGAAGGCACAGAATCCGGCGCGAGATGTCCTCTGAAATTGGGCAAGGCTGGTAAGTGACAATATTTGTGTATGTATTTACCGAAGGATAGAAATACCTGCGAGGGATAATATCATTAGATTCCAGAGTGGCTATGATGCGTAGGGTGTCACTTTCTGAAGGGAAGATCACCGGAAAATATGAGTAGTTCGGAATGCCCCACTGGTTTTCCTGAAACCTGAGATCTTGATTTTGTGATAACATACTCTTGTACAGCATATATTTGTTCTTTCGGTCAGCTAATATCTTGTCAAAACTGTTGACATTGAGAATGCCCAGTGCTGCATGCACTTCGGTCATTTTGCCATTGAATCCGTCTTCAACGACATCCTTTTGATCGTTGTATCCAAAAAACCTTATTCTTTTAAGCTTCTTAGACAGTTCAAGATCTTCTGTTACACACCCTCCACCCTCAGCAGTATTGATAATTTTAGTAGCGTGAAAGCTGGTAGCGGAGACATCCCCGCAATTTAGGAGGCTCTTATCATTGTAGACTGACCCCACTGCATGAGCTGCATCGTAGATTACCTTTAAGTTGTGTTTCTTTGCTATTTCTTCAATGCTCTCAACATCACAAGGATTGCCAAAGACATGAACCGGCATGATTGCAACAGTCTTCGAAGTTATTAAGCTCTCAATCTTCGCAGGATCCAAGTTAAGAGTCGAAGGATCAATATCACAGAAAACTGGAGCGGAGCCTTCCCAGATAATTGCACTAATTGACGCGATCCAGGTGAAAGGACTGGTAATGATCTCGCCTTTGATCCCCAAAGCGCGAATGGCCATTTGTATCGCTATGGTGCCATTTGTCACTGCCACGGGATTCATTAACCCAATATTTTCTGATAAGAGACGTTCAAACTCTTGAACAGTGGGGCCATTGTGAGTTAGTATTCCGCTCTCCCATATCTTACTGAGAAATGTGTTGAGTTCCTCGACGCGAGGTAAAAAAGGCATGGTTACAGGTATTTTACTCATGGGCTTTATTTCTAAACTCCTCAATCATTCGAGATTGCTTAATATTCTGCTTTGATTCTGAAATCTTCCCCTGACACGCTGCGTGGAAATACTTGAGCATCTTTTCAAAGTGATTATCTGCCTCAATATTCAAAATCTCGGTGTTACCGCCCGAGCTTAACTCTATTTGCGGAATAACGTTAGGTGGTGCTGTGAAGATTCGATTAGTAAAAAGCCGACCCTTTGATCCCCATAGCTCCAGGCTACACTGATAATAGTTATCAAATCCAAATGAAATCTGACTATGGATACCGGTTTCAATGTCAATCAAGGTCCCAGAACCCCATATATCCACATCATGTTCTGAATTGTAGCTCAATGAAGCACACAATACGTTTATATTCTCCCCCAACATAATCTGGCTAAGCTTTATGGGGTATGCTCCAGCATCCAACAACGCTCCTCCACCTAATAGCTTACTGTAGCGGATGTTCCCTCTATCAGGGAAAGGAGGAAATCCAAATGAACTTCGCATACAGCGCAGTTCTCCAATTTCTCCAGATTCCATTATGTCTATGACCCTTTGAAGCTGAGAATGAAATCGAAATTGGAAATTTTCGATAAGCGCCAGACGATTATCATCTGCTAACTTCGATAGCTTGATGACCTCGCTGCTACTACATGCCAGAGATTTTTCTACTAGTATGTGAAGACCGCGTTGTAACGAATTCTCGATCCATTCGTAGTGAAGTGCATTGGGTAGAGGAATATATACAGCATCTAAATCATTATCATCTAACATGGATTCATAAGGAGAGTATGACGCTACAGAATACTTGTCTGCAAGTTCTTGAGCTCTATCAATACTCCTACTGGCAATCCCTTTCAGCTCAAAGAGATCTGGCATGCCCAGTAGAGTGGGAATGACATACCTTTGTGCAATGCTTGCTGTTCCGAGAATCCCGATTCTGATCTTTCTCAGTTCCATCTTGTTCTAATTGAATGGAATCACGCTAACTAAGCTGCGTAACTGAATGTTGAATATATTACCGTATGGTATCATCTGATAGATATCGTCCAGGCTGACCCATATATAGTCCTCAGAGGGTAGTTCGATTGCATTATTGACGCGGACTAACATGTATCTGTTTTGGTCTTGATAAAATCTACCACCTTCTTCAGACAGGATAGCATCATACACAATCTCGCTTTGCCGGGCATTAATAATCTCCTCGATAAAGGGGTAGGTCTTGTTCGATTGGGTCCGGTAGTTCAAATCCAAGCACTGTACTGTTGGCCCATACTCAGCATAATCACGGTTTCCACATTCTATTTGAAGCTTCAGTAGCAATTCTTGTCGACCTTCGAATTGCCGGATCAAACAAGCGCAAAGTCCGGGATGTGCAGGTTTGATCATTGGTTGATCCCATTGAGTAACTTCCCTATTCCCAATTTGCACCTGAACTCCAATTACTTCGAAGTAATCACCGGACAAGTGTTGTATCTTATCCCCTGTCACTTGCCATTCTCTTAGTTGGTTAAGTGGTACAATATCTCTTTGATAACTCGAGAAGCTTATATATTGGGATAATCTTGAAAGTGTTTTATTTCTTGCTGCTTGAGTACTATTCGTGTCTTGTCTGGTTGAGCATTTTGGATGCTTGCTTTTTATATCACACAAAAGGTTAGGTGTGATACCCGAGATAACGGTTCTGGCATCCATATTTACTATGTTTGGCAGCTTCATCAATTCTCTAAGGGTTTCCAAACTAACCCATTTGAAGCCGGGCAATACAGGAACTTCATCGTAGTTTTCAACGTATAGAACCATGTTTCTATTACGCTTGGCATAGAATCTGGATCCTTGCTCGGATTGAAGGGAATCATAGACTATGGTACCTTTTTTAACCCCGATGAAGTAATCGAGGTAGTAGGGGACCCTACCTTTATGTACTTGGCTGTAGTTACTTTTGGTTGCCTGAACAGTCGGCGAGATTTGAACATAGTTCACATTCCCCGGCTCAATCTTAGCTTGAGTCAATAAGTACAACCGGTCATTTACAAGGGTGCTAACGAAGCCCAGTATTCCGTACTCCGGTTGGAGAATGATAGGTTGCGAATGATGTAATCCATTCGTCATGGATATCAGGCCATGAATGCTGAAGAAGTTACCTGATATATGCATTAGACCACTCTCTGAGCTCAAGCCAGACCACTGAGTTAATTCAACCAGAGGTGTCTCTTTAACAAAAACGTGAACTTCTGCATTCTGCTGTTTAATCCAATCCAGAGTTGCCTGGTATTCTTCTAATTCTTTCATATCAATAAATCGTGTCATTTTGTGGACAGACAACTATTTTTTGTGGAGAAGCGGGGCGACATGATGCTCGAATTGCTCAATCCCAAGCTCTTTGAGTTCTATAAACTCCGGAATCTTGAACATGTAACCAGCTCCAGTTAAGTAGAGCAGAGCTACTCCTGTCTTCATAAACAGCGATAGGAAGAGATGTGATGGAGCGATTGTCCCAACCGCAAAGGCTAATCCTGCCATGATCAGAGTATGCACAAATGTCGGGGCTATGTCCTTTAGCTGCTCAATGGTAGAGTAGTTGATGAGCCGGGCTGAGTAAAACGCATTGATCAGATAGGCAAAGAAGGAATTGAATACCATGCTCCAAAGCAATACTATCATGCCGAACTGGATCCCGATGACAATCACCGGGATGACCATGATTTTCTTGATGATTTCGAGCCTGAGAAAAAGATCAGAGCGCCCTTTCGCTTTTAGCATATTAAGGTTCAGTGAATGCAGGGGATAGAGCATGCCGGAGATACAGATTATCTTGAGATAATCGATGGAGGGCGCCCACTGCTCACCAATCAGGATAAGGACAATCTCTCTGGCGTTGATGATCATCAGAAGCATCAGGGTGCTGGTAATGTAGAACATCAGCTTAATGAGTTTTTTGTAGCCTGCTTTGAGCTTCTTGTCGTCCCCGATCATGCTTGATAGGATTGGATAAGTAACTCTGTCCGTAGTATTCTGAATGTTTGTAGATGGTAGATTTTTAAACTGCTCTGCCCTAGTATAAAAACCAAGCTCTGTGGCAGAGAAATACTTGCCAATTACAAGTTTATAGATTTCCTGATAAATTCTTGCTATCAGGCCTGATATAAGTAGCTTAGCACCAAATCCGAACATTTCTTTAAGGGATTGAATGCTATAGACAAGTTTCGGCTTCCAGCTTGAAGTATAATGAAGCAGTAGAACGCGGAACGAATTCTGGCATAGGGTCCTGATCGCCAAGCTCCAATAGCCAAAGCCGATAAATGCCAAGACAATACCAATGATGCCGGATGAAACGTTTGCAATCAGCGTAATCTTTGTCTGTCTCTTAAAATCTACTTGCCTGGTAAGCATGGCAGTTTCAACCATTCCAAAGGAGTTGATTATCAGATTGATAGCCATCACCCTGGTAAGCAAGTACAGATCCGGATTATCATAAAAACGGGAGATTGCTCCGGCAGCGAAAAAGACAATCAAAAAGGTCGCTACACCCAATGCTATATTGGTGTAGAACATAGTATTATAGTCGGCATCACTACAGTCTTGCTTACGGATTAAGGCTTGAGATAGCCCGCTATCTATGAATGTCTGAGAAACGGCTATGAAGACCATCGCCATGCCGATGATGCCATACTCTGTTGGACTAAGGAGCCGCGCCAGCACCAAACCGATGAAGAAATGAATGACCTGGTTCACCATATTATCGGTGAAGCTCCATTTCAGGCCGGAGATGGTTTTATGCTTTATACTCAATTACTGTTCCATTTATCAGATTTCTGTTTTTTCTGTCCACAGATTTACACAAATTACTTGGTTAAGGTTTAGAGGGTTGAGCGCTTCGCTGTTTAAGTGGCGTATGAACTTCCGATATCTTCTGTCCAAGAATCTTCTGTCCACAGATTTACACAAATTAACACAGATTAAAAGACAAGCCTCTTGTGCTGAAGGCTTGACGTTCCAAAGTTTATCAAGAGTCCCACTCTCAAATTTACAATGTACGATGTACGATGTACAATTACTTGGTGGGGGTGTTGTTGTTTGTGGACTTGATGATTGATGTCAAGACCCTGATGATACCACGATTATCTTCCAAGATGCTATCGACATCATCCAGATATCCAGTGGCATTGAGCAACTGAAGCCAGTACTCAGTCTCATTAGCTTCTTTGAGAGAGATGTTTAGCTTGGCAATGAAGTCTTTGCGGCTTTGCGCTACTACTGCTTCCTTAACGTTTGCACCGATAGACGTTCCAGATCGGAGTACTTGTCAGGATAGGACATACTCTTTCTTTTCATTAGCTAGATAACTGGAAAGCCTTACAATTCTAACCGCAAAGGCAAACGACATATCGAGGATGATATTCTGCTTCACTCGTCCTCCAAAATTTCTCCATTACGGTTATCGCATCAAGCAATATGAACATACTTTATTCTCAAAGCCGTCACCATTCAATTCCAGCATCCGACCAATCATACATAGTAAATTCTAAATTGTACATTCCGAATACAGCTTCGCCCCGTCGCTTATGCACCGAGAATAAGCCTGGCAAGAATGTGGAAAGAAAGCTACACTCTATGGGCTATTTCGGAGAGAAGAAGGAGTTGATAGATTGGTCAACTTTTACCCGGAGAATGAAGAAAGACCCCATATTCCTCCGTTTACGAGGGTACTGAGGTCTCCCAAAGAGATCGAGGAAAAGATCATATCTCTTGCAGTTTAAAAGCCTTGGCATCATTTATCTAAAAACTCATTCAATTCTCTATTCATGGTGAGCAGGATTATTGTGGTGGATAAATGTGTCAAGGAATTTGTTCCGATTCTGTACGGCATTTTTGGTTCGGTGATCTTAACTGCCTTGACGGAGTAGGTGAACGAATTGCGTTCGGTTGATGGTTCGCTTCACTCTCGTTGAGAGCTCGCTTCGTTCACTGTTTTCCAATTTAATCTGCATCATACTTAGCTTTGTGAACCGCTTCTTTCAGCATCGTGCTGGAGACTACCTCGGTGCGGGGCAAATAGATAACCTTGCAGTAGTCTTTGAGGAAATCAAACTCGCCTTCCCAATCGTCTCCCATTACAAAGATATCAACCTGATAAGTCTGTACATCGTTGATCTTCTGATCCCAGTCTGTCTCCGGGATCACGAGATCCACACAGCGGAGATTTTCCAGGATTTCCTTGCGCTGTGCGTAATTCATGATCGATTCTTTGCCTTTAACACGGTTGAATTCATCGGTTGAAAGCGCGACAATCAGATAATCACCCAATTGTTTCGCTCGCATCAGGAGGTTCATGTGACCGTAGTGAAAGAGGTCGAAAGTGCCGTAAGTTAGGATGTTCATTATTCAGTTCTTAGTGCGTAGTGCTTAGTGCTTAGTTGGCGACGCTGCGCGTCAGTGGTGTGCTGCGCACGGTTGGTACTAGTGCGTAGTGCTTAGTGCTTAGTTGGCGACGGGATTAGACTGTTGCTTTTTTCCTTTCGGGCAGTCGGTTAATGCATTTTGCACGTTGTTAGTTTGGAGTTAGGAGTTTTTTGAGTTTAGATAGCGGATGAATCCGCCGATCAGTTTCTTGGTTTCTTGAGTTTGGGTGACCAGTTTTTGAAAGGTAGCATCATCGATGTATTTGATATCAAGAGCTACATACAGAAGTGATTCTACTTCTGAAGCTGAACGATATGCATAAGATAAAAACAGCTTGAAGGAATTGGTGGAGCCTCCGTCAAACCCTTCCGCTATATTTGCCATAATTGATACT
>CAYSGM010000130.1:6711-7883 GCA_964430595.1 uncultured Candidatus Cloacimonas sp. | reverse complement strand
CTGGTTGACCGCCTGAAAGCAGAGGGATTGAACATCTCGCGACGAATCATTACTAAATACCGGGATGAGCTGGGGATTTTGAACAGCCATCTCAGGAGAATATAAATGCAGCACACAACCGTAATAATAATCGGCGGCGGACCCGGAGGCTATGAAACAGCCATCCGCCTAGCTCAATACGAGATTCCCTGCCTTGTGATAGAGAAAGCTAGATTGGGTGGTGTATGCCTGAACTGGGGTTGTATTCCCACCAAAGCCCTGGTAAAGAGCGCAGAATTGGTAACGGAGATCTCCGAATCCCCAAGCTTCGGCTTGCCGCAGATACTGCTTGAGCTGGACTACGGCAGGATTTGGGAACGCAAGAACACCATTGTGGAACAACTGGTGAGTGGAATCGAGTATCTGTTCCGCAAGCGCAAGATTGCTGTGGTACAAGATACTGCTGCCACTGTCCGGCTGGAGAATGATGTGTATGT
Source organism: uncultured Candidatus Cloacimonas sp. (assembly GCA_964430595.1). GTDB lineage: Bacteria > Cloacimonadota > Cloacimonadia > Cloacimonadales > Cloacimonadaceae > Cloacimonas. Next base: position 7,407 of record CAYSGM010000130.1, on the reverse strand, counting down.
CGTTAGCACGTCCGGTGGTATTGAGTATAGCTGTAACTATTTGATAATTGCCAGTGGCAGCGAAGCTAAGAGCCTGCCCGGAATCAGCATTGATGAGGTAAACATCCTTTCCTCTACCGGAATCCTTAAGATGGAAGAGCTGCCAAAAAGCCTGGCAGTTGTGGGCGGAGGCGTTATTGGCTGCGAGTTTGCGTCCATCTTCGCTACCTTTGGTGTGCAGGTAAGTATCATAGAGTTTCTCCCCCGCCTTATCGCCTTGGAAGACGAAGAGATATCAAAGCGTTTGGCAATGGGATTTAAGAAAGCAGGGATAAAAGTGATAACCGGCGTGGGAGTGCAAAGTATTGACGGCACCCCATCCGGGATGTTACTAAACCTAACTGACGGCAATTGCTTGTATGCAGACAAGGTGTTGATGAGCGTGGGGCGCAATCCGGTAAATAATCTGGAATGGAATGGCTTGAATCTTGAAACAAACAAAGGAGCTATAAGCATTGATTCCGCAATGCGTACCAATCTGGATAATGTGTATGCCATTGGCGACGTAACTGCCAAGCTCCAGCTTGCTCATACCGCCAGCAAACAAGGGCTTATGGTAGCCCAGCACATCGCCATGCTGGAAAACAAACAAGAGTATCATTACAACGAACTGAATTATATAAACATTCCCAGATGCACATTTACGAATCCCGAAAT
>CAYSGM010000130.1:0-6701 GCA_964430595.1 uncultured Candidatus Cloacimonas sp. | reverse complement strand
TGGGTTATACCCATGCAGAGGCTGGTGCTGTTTTTGGTGAGATAATAGTTGGCAAATTCCCCTTTGCTGCAAATGGCAAAGCAATGTCCATGAATGCAACTGCCGGTTTTGTGAAAACCATTGCCCGAGCCGATACAAAAGAGCTTGTTGGCATGCACATCATGGGACATGGCGCTGCCGAACTTATTGCTCAGGGTGCTATCTTAATCGCCAATAAATGCACTGCTGCAGATGTCGAAGCCATGGTGTTTGCCCATCCGACTTTGTCGGAAGCAATCATGGAATCGATAGAAGACCTGCAAAACCTATCAATCCATAAAATTTAAGGAGGATTCCATCATGCAGATTACAATTACTGCCCGCCACTTCGAGCTGACCAAAGCAATTAGAGATTATGTGGAGACTTCTTGCCTGAAACTGAAGAAGTACTTTGACCACATCATCACTGTGCATGTTACGCTTGCGCTGGAAAACAGCCGCAACATTTGTGAGCTGTCTTTGCACGCTGCCAAGTTCAGCTTACAAAGCCAGACTGAAGAGATGGATATGTACCTTTCCATAGATAATGCTATCGACAAGATGGAAGGGCAAATCAAAAAGCTTAAAGACCGGATTACAGACCACCAGAAACGTGCCCTAAAAGACCAGTTCGACGATTTCTCCCGTGCTACCGTGTTTCAAGTAAATTCCGATAACCGCGCCCACAAGACAGTAAGAACCAAGCGCGTGGTAACAGAAGCACTAACAGTGGAAGAAGCCCTCGAGAAGATAGAAGGTGCCAAGGAAGATTTTCTTATCTTCAAGAACGTAGAAACGGATAGTATCAATGTGCTGGTGAAGAAAGACCAGGATATGTTCAAACTATTCGAGCCATAAATGATAGAGAGAGAGGAAAGAAGATGAAGATATCCTTTCAAGAAGCTAAGTACATCCGAAGCTCCTTTCCTCTCTTTGCATTAAACACCTTACCCCGCCATAATAAGCCAAGCATAGGATAATGGAATAGATTATGAAAGAAATCACCGTACGCGACTTTTTCGACGCCAAGAAGAAAGACCTTGCTCTTTCTCTAATCACCGAACCGGAAACCCTGAACAAGAAGCTCAGTTCCCCTCATGTAAACCGACCAGGGCTTGCTTTAGCAGGATTTCTGGAGGTGTTTTCCTCCGATCGTATCCAAGTGTTTGGCGAAACTGAAGTCCGCTATCTGCAAAGCCTGCATGAAGACGAGTTGATTGCCAGAATTCGTGACGTATTCAAAACAGATATCCCCTGCATCATCGTTTCCAAAGGTTTAACCCTGCCTCCTGTTACCGAATATATCGCCAATGATCTAAACATTGCTTTACTTTCCAGCAGGCTATCCACTATTAACCTCATCGAGCATCTATCCCGCTACCTGCATGATGTTTTTGCCCTGGAGAAAACCCTGCATGCTACGCTTATAGACGTGTTTGGCTTAGGGATATTGCTTACGGGTAAAAGCGGAATCGGTAAAAGCGAATGCGCACTTGATCTTGTTCACCGCGGTCACAGCCTGATTGGCGATGACCTGATCACCCTCCGCTATCTGGATGATCAGCTGTTCGGTAAACCCGGACGTGATTTCGGGCATTTCATGGAAATCCGCGGGGTAGGCTTTGTAAATGCAGAACGTATGTTTGGCATAGAGCGCACCCGCAAGCAGAAATCCATTGATCTCCAGATCGAACTGATGCCCTGGCAGGAGAACATGGATTATGAACGTATCGGTCTTGCGAATAACTATGCGGAGCATTTAGGCGTTAAAATACCTATTATATTCCTGCCGGTATCCCCGGGTAAAAACGTTTCTGTCATCGTAGAAGTAGCTGCTATGAACATGATCCTGAAAGGTGTCGGTTATGATGCAGCAGAAGATTTTAACCGCAGAGTAAACGAGGAAATCCGTAAGAAAACCATGAATAAAGGCTTAGAAAGCAGCTCTAATGAAACAGATAGCAGTAATCGTATCCAATAAGCTCGGTCTCCATGCCCGTCCTTCCGCTTTGTTGGTGCGGGCAGCCACCAAGTACCGCAGCGATTTCTTTATCGAAAAAGACGGGACTAAGGTGAATGGAAAGAGTATTATGGGTGTGATGATGCTTGCCGCAGAATGTGGCTCTCATCTTGAACTGATTGCAGATGGTGTGGACGAGGATTTCCTGCTTAATGAACTATCTGATCTAATTCAAAGCGGATTTGGTGAATAACATGAAACGTTTAACCGGCAACAGTATAAACAATGGCTTATTCATAGGCAGAGCCATCCATATCGCAATACAGGAGCACTCCATAGACAGGTATAACATCACTCCTGAAGAAGTGGATGATGAGATTAAACGGTTTCAGGATGCCATAGCCGTTGTGGATGCCGAAATAAGCTGTGAGCTTAAGAATTCCCGCTTGAATCCCCGCGATCTGGATATCATCGCCAGCCATCGCGATATTTTGCACGATCCCGAGATTTTTTCCCTGGTTTCCAAAGCCATCCGAGAACAACTGCTCCATGCCATCCTGGCTGTTCAGGATAGCTTCAAGGCTATTGTGGCTCAGTTCGAGGCTATGAGTGTGGAAGCCTTTGCCCTGCGTGCCGCTGATTATCGTGATGTGGGTACCAGGCTGATAAACACGCTTGGCGGGCTATCCGGTGCTTTGCCCGACAACTTGGAGAGCGATCACATCCCCATCTTCGCAGAAATGAATCCTTCCATGGTGGGAAGGCTTTCCCATGCCAACATCGGTGCCTATCTTATTGCCAAGGGTAGCTATAACTCCCATGCTTCCATTTTAACCAGAGCTTTGGGCTTGGTAGCCGTAGCCAATGTTAAAGACCTGCTGGAAACAGTTAAAGATAATGACTTACTGATCGTGGACGGTGATGAAGGTAAGCTGATTGTAAACCCCGAAGAAGAAACCCTGGAATACTACGCCCAGAAGGTTCAGGTGGAAGAGCTGCTGCGCCAGCGTCTGGAAGACATGAAAGCTTCTGTCTCCCAAACCGCGGATGGACTAAGGATTACACTTTATGCCAATATCGGGATTCCCGAAGAGCTGGATGGTATCTCAAACCTCGATTGCGATGGCATTGGGCTATTCCGCACCGAGTTCCTGTATCTCTCGCGCCAAAGCCTCCCTACTGAAGAAGAACAATATGATATTTACCGCCAAATGGCAGAGCGCATGGCTCCCACCCCCGTAACCATCCGCACTTTCGATCTTGGTGGCGATAAGCTTGCCCCCTTTGGACTGGGAGCAGCCGAAGATAACCCTTATCTTGGCAATCGGGGGATCAGATTCAGCCTTGCTCATCATGAAGTGTTTCACACCCAATTACGCGCCATTCTACGGGCTTCAGCCCACGGCAAAATCCGCATTATGTTCCCCATGATTATTGATGTGGAGGATTTCTCCGAAGCCAAGCACATCTTCAATCACTGCCAGGAAGAGCTGTATTCCGAGGGCGTATCCTTCGATAGCTCCATCGAGCTTGGTGCCATGATAGAAATCCCTTCTGCCGCTCTGGAAGCCGATTCACTTGCTAAAGCATGCGATTTCCTTAGCATAGGCACCAACGATTTGGTGCAATACACTTTGGCAGTTGACCGCAACAACGAAAATGTCTCCCGATACTACATCCAGCACCATCCGGCTGTTTTAAACCTGATTCGCCAAGCCGTGCTTAGCGCAGCCGCACACAAAACTCCTCTCTCCGTGTGTGGCGAAATGGCTTCCACCCCGCACTACATCCCTCTGCTTCTGGGCTTGGGAGTACGTGAGCTCAGCGTCAATCCCGCTAACTATTTTACCGTGAAGGCGATTGTCCAGAACTGCGACAGCAAGCTCTTCCAGCTAATCTCCCGCTTCAATTTCTCCGGTTCTGTGCACAACATCGAACAGCTTATCTATAAAGATTTGAAACACTATTACCAGATTTAGGAGTAACCATGCTTACCTATGCCTTTCATAATCTGCTTGCCTCTCCCCATTTTACTTCTGCTTTGCCCAAGCAAAAGCTTGACGAAGCCAAGGCAGCTTGCGAATCTGCACATGAGGAAATCCTGGCCGATCGCAATGCCGACATCCTTGGCTTCTATAACCTGCCCGAAAGTGACATCAGCCACATCAAGAACTTCATGGATAAGCTCGATCCCCGCTTCGATACCATGGTGGTGCTTGGCATCGGCGGTTCTGCCCTAGGCAACAAAGCGCTCTACTCCGCGCTGAAAACCGAGCGTGAACTCCCTCGCAAGCTGTTTGTGTACGACAACGTTGATCCCGTGTACCTGCATGAGATACTCGGCTCCATAAATCTGGACACCACCATCTTTAATATCATCACCAAGAGCGGAACCACTGCCGAAACTATGGCAGGCTACATGATCCTGGTGGATATCATCAAGCGTAAATTCCCCAATGACTACCATAACCGCATCGTGATCACCACCGATAAGGAAAAAGGCTTCCTGCGTCAGGTGATAAGGAACGAAGGCTATGGTTCCTTCACCGTTCCGGACAACGTGGGCGGCAGATTCTCCATCCTCACCGATGTGGGCCTGGTTTCCTCCGCGTTCACCGGCATGGATATCTCTGCCATGCAGGACGGTGCTGCCTATATGCGCAACCGCTGTTCTTCCCTGGATATCATGAACAATCCTGCCTACCTGAACGGCTTGATCCACTTTCTATACTACCGCCAGGGCAAGAATATCAGCGTGATGATGCCCTACTCCAATTCCCTCTACGACTTTGCCGATTGGTATCGCCAGCTTTGGGCGGAAAGCCTGGGCAAGCGCAAGGACATCAAAGGCAGAGACATCTTTGTGGGACAAACTCCTGTTAAGGCACTCGGCACCACAGATCAGCACTCCCAGGTGCAACTCTACAGCGAAGGTCCTAACGATAAAGTATTCACCTTCCTTACCGTGGAAAGCTTTAAGCACGATTACACCATCCCCAATCTGCACCCCGACCGCGACGAAGTAAGCTATCTGGGCGGTAAAAAACTGTCCGAGCTGCTAAATGCCGAACGCTTTGCCACCGAGATCGCTCTCAGCAGCGCCATGCGCCCCAACTGTAACATTATCTTCCCCCAAATAGACGAATATCACCTAGGTGAGTTTATCATGCTATACGAAATCCAAACCGTGTTCACCGGCAAACTGCTGCACATAAACCCGCTGGATCAGCCCGGTGTGGAAGCAGGCAAGATAGCCACCTATGCCCTGATGGGAAAAGCCGGCTTCGACAAGGAACGCGCGGAGATAGAGCATTATAAAAAAGAGCATGGGCTGGTGAGTTGAGAGTTAATAGTTAAGATGCAGCGTAGCATTACTGCTGAAAAGGCTTTTTTGTTTAGCAGAGCGAATATACAAACTACATCGTTCCCTGATTGATGAGAAGAAAGAGTTTATCCTTGCGGGACAGATACTTAAGAGTGGCACATCTATAGGCGCAAACTTCGAGGAAGCCCTTGGTGCACAATCTACCAAGGAAGACATCTCAAAGGTAAATATCTCACACAGAGAAGCACGGGAAACATCATATTGGCTGCACCTGTTAAAACAAGTGGGGCTTATTGAAGAAACCCACTTCGAATCCATCCACAAAGACTGCCAGGAAATGATCAAACTCCTTGCTTCCATTCTCATCACCTCAAAGCAAAAGCTTGGAAGTTAGGAGTTAAGAGTTGAGAGTCAAGAGTTATGAGTTAAGAGTTATCGTTGTGCACCTTAGCTCTTAACTCTCAACTCTTAACTTTCCCAAACTCACACCTCTTTAACTAGCCTCTCATAACCCTTCACCAAAGGCAACAACCCTGCTTCCACCGCAGCTTTCACCGTTCTGCATGGCAGGTTTTGTTGCTCTATCTGCTCTCTGGTTAGCTTCCCCAAATCCACCGTTTCCGGCATAGCTTTCTGCATGGCAAACATCAGCTTGGCGTAGATATTTGTCCATGCCTGATAGCTTTTATAATCACTTTCCGGTAGCTTGTTATAGCAGTTCAGGTAATCCTTCAAGTCGCGCTTATAGCCCTCGGATGGATTAATGGCATAGATCGCCTTTTGTGCGGAGCTAAAACCCGCATGCGCCGGATGATACTTAAAGCTAAACTGCCTACGCACATACAGCTTTCCATTGCTGCGTCTGCGGTAGTAGATCAAGCCGTCCAGTTTACCCGTGAACTCTCCTAGTAAATTTGCTCGTGTTGCTTTCATAATCTGTTTCTCCTTTTATTATGCAGGAACCCGATGGGGCGAACCCCTGTGTTTGCCCTAAACCAAACACGTCCCTTCATAGTAGTGTGGGGGACAGATTTTGATTTTTGGGACAGATCCGGCATAAATCTCACTATCATTGCAGATTTATTGCAGATAAAACCTGTAATGAATCTGCAATGATCCTGCAATAGCAGCAGGGAATAAGCTGTGAAAATTGCTGAATTCACTGAAATGGAAGTTTTATCCGTAGCTACAGATGCAAATGTTGTCAATATATGAAAAAAGCCTCCGGGTTACCCCGAAGGCATAGTTGGCAGGGATGGAAGGAGTTGAACCCTCACATACGGAACCAGAATCCGCTGTCCTACCATTAGACGACATCCCTGTGTAGAACTGGTAATAATAACTGGCTGGGCAGGGAGGATTTGAACCCCCGGATGGCAGGACCAAAACCTGCTGCCT
>CAYSGM010000129.1:0-7994 GCA_964430595.1 uncultured Candidatus Cloacimonas sp. | reverse complement strand
CTTTATATCCACGCTTATCATAATCATCTGCGTCATCTTCGTTCTATCCGCCTTCAGCTCCCCGATAATCATCTCTTGGAACTGGCAAATAGCATAGTTCGGATGCACCAGGTTCCCCAGCCAGATCACCTTGCCGGGCTCTGCCGGATCAAGCGCTCCCGCCAGTTCCTGCGTGATCTTGTCCAGCTTGCGCTTGCCGATTGTCTGATTCCCCTGGTTAGTCTCGTTATCTATATCGTCACAGACAATCAGTCCTGGACGCTTGGCAGTCTTGGGATTGATAGTTCCTCTGTGGCTCTGCTTGATACCCCTGGCCCTGATCCTGGTTTTATTCTTTAGGAAAAAGTCGTTCTTCTCTCCTTCCACAATCTCCAGCTCCGGCCAATCCAGCGACAGCCGTTTGTTCTCCTTCAGCTCGTGGAAGGTAAAAGCAGTCCGCTCCTCGGCAAGATCAACGTCCGCAGCAGTATGAATTACATATCGTTCGCCCTTGATGATCTTCCAGATCGGATAGACGACGCCTATCATTACCGTCTTGCCCAATCCACGGAATCCGGTCACACCGATAACTCCGCTGAAGCTCTCCACCTCGTCAAACATCTCCTGGTGTATATTGCTCCAGGGTTTGGTGAATACGTGGGGAAAGTAGGTCTCGCAAAACAACTTAAAACATTGCCATCCATCTCCGGACACATGCTCCTGACGCTCCGCCTTAGCCTGGGGACTGTCCCCCGCGAAAGGACGGATATGCGGCGTCTTGGCAGCTATCTCTGCCAGTGCCTTCTGTTGTCGCTGTATGAACTTAGGCATTATAGTGTGCCTCAACAGACGCCATAATTTCAACCATTTGATCTTCTTTTACACCCGCCTCAATTAGCGCTGCCAGGACATCGCTAAGACTAGAATCAGCAGGCAGTTCAATGTATTGAAAACTGTATCCCCCATCAGTCAGTGCTGCATAGTCCCATGTAATGTAAATGTACCGTCCGTATCTAAACATAGTGGACTGAATGTTGTCGCTAGAGCCTATCATTATTCCTACTTTAGCCGGTAATACTTGTTGATTTTCACTATGGTGGCGATAAACGGAATGTTCTCACCGTACTTAGTCATTTGCTCTATCAAAACACCACTACCGCTAAAAACCACGTGCTTTAAACCATCTATCACCACCTCAAGTGTTAAGCATTGGTCGCTACCGCCGTGGCAGTATTTAGTCTTGCCTATTCGAAAACCGTTTACTATCAATTCCTTGTTCAGGATACTATCGATAGGCACTTTATCTCCCTCGAGTGCTGCAGGTTCTTCTGCAAAATCGGAAAACCTCACTAGACCACCATTTTGCGCAATGGATTCTTGCATCCCAGCTCCTCACAAGCATTGCTTATTATCTCGATTATCTGCTCGCTTATGTGAGCTCTTCTCAAGTTTAATGTATTTGCATGGCACATCCATCCGTAATAGCTTACGAAACTGCTCAATGCAGATCGGCACGTTTGTTTGCCCTTGCTGATTACTCTCATTTTGCGTTTGAAGCGCAATGCTATAGCTTTGCGTAGCATCGTGTATCCATGATAAAAACGATAACCTAAGAAGTCTATACCGCGCGAAGCTATCAGAAACACCTGCCAGTTATCTTTTACATCCAGCTTAAGCTCGGTAGCAAGGTATTCGCATATCCATCTGCGTAGTATATGTAGATCCGCCTTGTCATATCCCAATATAACAATATCATCAGAGTACCTATAATAGTGTTTTACGCGCTTTACTTCTTTAATCCAATGATCAAAGCAGCTCATGTAGAGGTTCGCCAAGTGCTGTGATAAGTAGTTCCCAATTGGCAAGCCCGGCGCACTATCGATAATCTCGTCCAGCAGAGCTAAAGTAGGCTCACATTTGATCTGCCTTCTAATGCTCTTCTTCAATGTCTCATGATCGATACTTGGATAAAACTTCTTAATATCCATCTTTAGGCAATACTTAGGAGAAACGTCTCTCCGGAGCAGTTCCGCTATCTTCTTGGCGCACTTATGGATCCCACGCCCAGGAACACAGGCATAAGTATCATGTATCAGGTTCTTCACCAATATGGGCAGTATCACCTGCAGAACGGCATGATGCACTATCCTATCCGGGTAGTACGGGAGCTTATATATTACGCGTGTCTTTTCTCCACATTGACGCTCAAACACATGGTATGATGATGTTATGTAAGTTCCATCAATCAACTTTTCACGTAAAGCAGTAATCATCTCTTCTTGCATACTATCTACAAGCTTGACTTCACTATACCATGTCTTACCCTTCCGAGCATTAGAGTGAGCACGTAGTAGATTATCATATTCTGTTATTTGGTTGAAGAGGTTACCGTATCGCTTCATCTGCTTATCTCCGCCCGGAGCCTTCGCTCTCGCTACCAACACCTGTGGGCTTGCTTTGTGTTTTGCCAAGAGGCAAGGTGATTGGATACAGTCTTTTGATAAATAAGCTTAGCTGCCTGCCGATATTCGTATTACGGTTACCGGAGCTGTTATTCGAATTCACGCAGAACACGCCTGCATTACCACTGTTATTCGAATTACCGCCCACTGCGACTACCCGCATTCTCTTCCACCAAATATTTATCATAAGCAGAGCCGCCCGCCGACATTCGTATGACGGCTACCGGAGCTGATATGCGAATGCACGCAGAACACGCCCGCAGCACCACCGATATTCGAATTACCGCCCACCGCGACCACCCGCTTACCCGCAGAACTCGTGTTATAGTAATAATCCGTCACCCCGGTGATAGAGCTGCCACCGACTGCTCTTGCATAAAATCCGTCTAACCGTGCAGCTTCATGTATCCGGGTCGAATATCCGCTCGCTGGGTTGTTATCCACGCCAGCATGAGCTATGGTTTGCCGGTAATCTGTCGTTGGATTATCGTCAATAAACCTGCCTGCTGCTACATACATATCCATCCTGGATGTAGTTGTAAATTCCAAAATCGCACCATCCAGCCATTGCCAGATATGCCCGTATGGAGCCTCTATACCTCGATAGCAAGGTATGTCGTCTGTCCAAAAGTCGATAGCTGAGCCAGTATATACAGGGAGACCTTTCCCGCCATAAAGATCAACCAAAGAGACTTTTCCGCTACGATTGCCCAGCGACTCTGTCCCACCTGTCGGCACAATCGGCATGTAAGTAGAACTACCTCCGCTAACGGACGCAGCCCATGTCCCACTAGCGAGATTGCTGAGTCCACCTGTGTCATTGCCCGCTAAAGCTCTTTGTGAATTGAAGGAAGCATATTCCACCAGTAACAACAACTGGATAGCGCTCCACAAACTCCAGTCGGTAAGCCTCCATGTGCTGTCGTCACTATTTCCATCTCTAAGCCTGGCAGCGGCACGAAACTCAGCTCTTGTCCCCATAGCTACTGGCAGCTTCCCTTTCACTGATGCCAGCTTGGGGTTCAATGCATACCGTAGCTGCCGTTCTGTTGTCACGGTACGAATATGGTCGCCAGTGTATTCGTAATAGTCGAGATAGCTGTCGTTTTCTTGTAAGACGCCCTCATAGGCTCCAATATAGCGATATGGCACTTCTACCAGCACTCCCCCGATAATCTTCTGGAAGGCGGGATGGACAGTATAGCCGCTTCTCGGACTGGCTGATATCCACCAATCCATAGTATCAGGAGCACTGGGGTCATAATCTACTTTCTGGTAAAATTTCGGAATTTCGACCATTACCTGGCCGTCACTCCCATCGAGATTGGCAGCAGAGCCATCTGCCTTTTTCGTGGAATCCAAGGGGTCAAGATAATACGCTACGCTACGATGCGGATTAAGCGGGTCAGCAATAGTATCAGGCATCACGCATCTGCGCATCAGATTCTGGACAGTGCACCTGGCCCCAATTTCAGCTGACCATGGCAAAGCACCATTCGAATTGTTGTAAGCTGCCAAAGCCCCTAAACGGTCGTAACGTCCAGCATTGCCACCCACAGGCAAGGAGAAGTTGAACCGCACACCGTAGGGCTGGTTCAATACCATACCATTCCCGACCCGCAGTTCATGCGATAATCTCATTTAGAACCCGTATACTATTAGCACCATGCTGCTCCCCGCGGGGATCGTAATCTTAGTAAAATGGCTAATGTAGGTGAACCCATTCGGTAGCATACCATTCAGTATGCTTAGATTCACCCCCTCGCCATTAATCTCAAAGCTCGTCACATCATCAGGGAAGTCGGCTTCAAATATGCTTATCCCGCCAAATGTTCCAGTAAGAGTAGTCCCCGCCCCGTAAGGCAGCCCGTTGTCCGGAATGCTTTGCAGCATCTTTTTATTCAGTGATCTTGTCTCTCTCGCCTGGTTCATCCTTGCTCCTTCTTTTGCTTCTTAGGGCTTATCCGCCCATCATTCATCCATGCACATTCCAGCTTTGTGAATCCGCCCTCAATCTTCTCGTCCACCCGCTCCTCAAAACGGTCAAAACGTTCATCTATCAAGTTCCTGATACTCTCCAAAGTCTCACTCTTGAGAGCACCGACTTCCCTTTTTAACGCCTGCACATCGTTCCAATTCATCTTAAACAACCAACTCATAACGCCGGAGTAAAGCCCGAACAGCACAAACAGGATTTTTACTAACATCTCATCCATCATATCCCCCTATAGTTCAGGCCAATCTCCACACTTCCGTCATTCCAGCGACCGCACCACATAAAAGGGATAGCTCCCCGGTGTCAAGCCGGGGAGCTTGAGGGGTCTGGTGTGTGGAGGTACATGTCGTCATTAAAGATTTCTCTTTCTCATATATTCAGCAAGATCGGTCAGCACAGACTGAAAGTCCTTCAGAAGCCCATGTAAGCCCCGCTCCAAAAAGAAGTCCGTAGCCTGATCCAGAAAGACAATGATGTACTCATTGATCTCCTTGGCATCCCCATCCTTCTTCATTTCTGAACGCAGGATAGACACCAGGCTTTGTAGCGCAGTACTCTTTGGATCCTTGGCATATTCTTCCAAAGCAGTCAGCAATGCCTTGCGCCTCGCCACCGCGATCCGCCTGTCCAGCTTCCTGTCTTCACTCTGCAGCTTGTCCCATTTGCCCTGTTTAATCCATTTCTGGACGGTTACATGGGAACAGCCCACCAGGAGAGCGATCTCTTTCGGATCAGTCTTCCCGCCGATATAAGCCTTAAAAGCTTCGTCTTTCTTTTCCCGAAATATCTTGCTGTTACTCATGTGCCAAAAATCCCACCAGGATTATTCCCGTCAAATCCGGCTGTCCTCTGCTGTCACACTTTCTCACTCTTCCCCTCTGCTTTTCTCCGTCATTCCTGCGACCGGGGTCCTCGCCAAACCGCTTGCGGTTTGGTGGGGTGGGAAGGCAGGAATCCATATTATAGTCTGTCCTCTGTGGTAAAAAAAACCCCGGCTCATAACCGGGGCTTATCATATCAATCCTCTGGCCGCACCTTATGCCGCTCCAGATACCGGATTATCTCCCTCCCCTCCACTCGTAACCCTTGCCCCCGCAACCTCACGGCAGGCAGAGGATCCTCAACGTCATTCACCATCCTGTACACCGTCCGCTTGCTCACAGCCAGCGCTACAGCGATCTCATCCACGCGATAGCTTCTTTCATTGCTGAACATTGCCACCTCGCGTCAATACCACCTTCCGGATATTCTCATGCTTACACCCCTGGCACCTCAGGCTCACTCGGAATACCCGCTCAGTCTGCGGATCAGCATCATAGTCCTCGGCCTCAAATCGGTATCCGCCAAAGCCGATCCCGCTTCCACACTGCTCACACAGCTCGTGATTCTTCTCTCTCTCACCCATTCTGTTTCTCCCGCAAAATCCGGTACTGCTCTTCTGCCCAGTCCGGAATCTCATTCTTTAGCACTTTCATAACAGTGAATTTCAGACGCAACGTCCGAAGCGTATCCGGCATCTCATATTCTTCCAAAGCTTTGGCATCCGGAGCAGAGAAGCAGTGCCTCAAAAAATCTGCAAAGCTCCCAAACTCATGCCAGGCTTTTTCCTGGAGCTTCGCCATGGCCACCTTACGCTCGGTGTTCCCAGTCGGAGCTTTTTTCCGGTACTGCTCTCGCTTCTGTTTTAATTCAGCCTGCTTCTGCTCACCACCATCCCACTCTGCCAGATACTCCCAAAAGTGACTCGGACGGTATAAGGTAGAAGGACGGATCCAGCTCTCACTCTTGGGATCTCCATACCACTGGCCAATCTTCACCATGTGAACCCGTTGGAAGTCTTGCACCGTAGCGCCTTCCTTGATCCGGGCGATGATCATGGCCTTTGCTGGTTCTGATGCCTGAAATCGCCGCCTGGCGCGCCAATTTAGATCGGACAGTATCTCATCTATCTCAGAATCGTATCGCCCCGCCACGGCCTTGTTTGACCCCTTCTGCTTGGCTACCCGGATCAGATTGCCGATCCACAGCCGGAACCGGCGGGTGAGTTCCTCCTCACCCACCAGCTCCTTTGCCGTTGACCATAGTTCCTTAGTGTCCATCATTTCACCCCTTCTTTATCTGCGGTATTCCGTTTCATCTGTGTCATCCGTGTTCTATTCTACAGCGCCGCAAAATCCAGCACGATACTCTTCAGCTTCCCATCCGGTTGAGCTTCTTGGAAGTAAAAGTAAGTCTTCGTGCTCTGCACTTTCTGCGAGTCTGCGATCAGATCCATGGCCTCTTTCCACAGCTCATCTGTGAAGTTGTACTGTCTGAGAGAGATGATCTCACGTGCATCTACCTCACCCTTGGAATCGACCTTGAAGGCTCGGTTCACCAAGGTGATGATCTTCTCGTCCGATCCGGCGCTCCAGGATTCGATGCACTTGTCGATCTTCTGTTTTGCCAGGTTGAGTTTTTCGTCAAATGTCCAGCGCTTGGCTATCTTGATGCTGATCGCCTGATCCATGCTGAAGTCCCACAGCGTGGTACCGCCAACCCATTCTTCGCCTTCGCGCAGAGCGGTGTCTTGCAGGTAACTGGCTATCTCCTGCTCCATCTGTCGCTTGGCATTGGTGATCACCATGTTGAGCTGTTTGGCTTTACCCACCAGCCTGGAAACCAATTGATCCCTGCTCTTATCGCTATCCTTGATATACTTCTCTGGCACTTCCAAACCGGCTCCGTCCAGCCACATCACTACCTTACCACGCTTTACTGTCTTAGCCATTTATAGCCTCCTTACGAACTATACTTGTATCTTTGCCATCGTCATTCCTGCGTAGGCAGGAATCCAGTTCCTTTATCCTATCTTCCAGCGCCTCTACATACCCCTGCTCATCAGCTCTCGTCCATGTCCCCTGCGTCTGCTCCTGATGCCGGATCATCCGGTAAACATCCAGATAATAAGGCTCAGTCTCAGTCACAATCAAGAACATCTTTCCACTCGCCAGCACCTTGTTCAGCCTCGGATTCAAGGCCAACTCCAGGAACATCGGAGCCTCGTAAGGTTCTTTCTGATCACTGTTCACTGTTCTCTGTTCACTGTGCGTAGCACCCTGGTATCCCACCCCGGTATCCGGCACAAGCGCCTTCTTGCTCACGTTCAACCGCTTACTCAAAGTGGAAGCGTCATCTTGACGCTTTTCTTCCAACCCAAGCTTCTCCCTATGCGCAGCACGCAAGCTATTCACGTGCTTCCCGTTAGGCAGCTTCTTATTGGTTCCAACCTCACCGGTACCATTGCAGATTAAGCAAGTGCTGGTCTGCGGATCCCTGGTCACAAATTCATACTGCTGGGCATCTTCAGTCAAGCTGCCTTTACCCTGGCAGACAGGGCACTTTGTTTTACCGTACGCCATCATTCACCTCCCGCTCAAACTTCGCCTGAGCTTCCCTAACCTCTTGCTTCAGCAGGCTCAGCACCGCCGCATCGCTCCGGTCTCCGCTACTGAACCACAAAGCCAGCTTGAACTGCGCCTCGCTCCAGCTGCAGTTAAACAGATTACACATCTGCT
>CAYSGM010000128.1:0-8212 GCA_964430595.1 uncultured Candidatus Cloacimonas sp. | reverse complement strand
CTGAACAGAATCCACTGTGCCTAAAACAGGACGCTTCAAAGGGCTTTTACTGAAGTGATTGCATTGGATGTATTCTATGAAGTCCGGTTCGGGATCGTTTTCATACTGTTTTATCTCTTCCAGTATGATATCCTTCTCCATATTCACATCCTGCACTGTGAAAGTGCTGTTTATAGCAAGCTGGCTTAAGATTCGCAATCCGGAAGCATACTCCTCGCTGGGCAACAGCAGATAATAGCAGGTGCAATCATAATCTGTGAAGGCATTCAGCATACCGCCCAGATTAGAAGCATAACGTGATATGCTGTTATTTGGGAACTCTCTGGTAGATTTAAAGCTTAGATGCTCAATAAAGTGCGAGAAGCCGTGCTGTCCCTTTCGCTCTTTTACAGAACCTGTCCGGATGTATAGCTGCAAACACAGCACCGGATTGGAACTATCTTTCAAATAGATAGTTTTCAGCTTGTTGGGCAAAAGCTCCCACTTCACTTCCGGCAGGGTAGTATGTGCAAAGCGGTGATTGAGGCTGTTAATGTCTTTATCTATGGTAGAATTCATCAATTGCTTTATAATCTATATGCTACTGATCATGGCATAAGCATTGTGGTTGTGGATGGACTCGAAGTTCTCTGATTCCACATGAAATGCTGTGATACGCTTATCAGCTTTCAGTTCTTCGGTAATGCCACGCACAATATCTTCCACAAACTTAGGATTGTTATAGGCTTTCTCAGTTACGTATTTCTCGTCAGTGCGTTTCAATAAGGGATATATCTCGCAGCTTGCATGCTTTTCTGCCAGAGTGATCAGTTCCTCCAGCCATACGAATTCATTATAGCACACTCTGATGCTAATCTGAGAGCGCTGATTATGTGCGCCATATTCACTTATCTCTTTGGAGCAGGGGCACAATGTGGTAACCGGCACCACAACGCCGATCCACAGCTTGAAGCTATCTTTCAGCGAGGCATTAAAGATGCAATCATAGCTTAGCAGCGATGCTATTTTGGATACCGGCGCATGCTTCTTCACAAAGTATGGGAAGCTGATATCCACATAGGCTGCTTCTGCCTTCATGGTCTTCTTCAGCTCGCTTAAGAACACATCCAGTTTCCCGATGAAGGCTTCCTTATGATAGCGGTTTAGTATCTCTATAAACCTGCTCATGTGGGTACCACGTTTATGATGAGGCAGCTCCACGTAGATGTTCAAATCCGCCACACTATGCTGTACACCACTGGTTCTGTCTTCCACCACAATCGGGTAGCGAACGCCTTTAACCCCAACCTTATCGATAGTAATATTACGGCTATCCGGCTGGTTTTGTATATCTGGAATGCTCATATCTTCTCGGTAAGACTGCTATCCATCAAACCTGATGTCTTAAGGGACACTATATTGCCGTCTTTGCTATAGTATATAATCGCATTGCAATCCGGTATCCGCTTTACTGCTTCAATCGCTGCTTCCGGCTGCATCAGGAATAAAGCAGTGGATAGCCCATCCGCCCACGCAGCAGATTTGTTTAGCACCGTTACCGAATGCACTGCTTCCACAGGATAGCCTGTGAAGGGGTTTATAATATGGTGATACCGCTTGCCATCAAGCTCGAAGAACTGCTGGTAGTCCCCGGATGTGCCAACGCAGTTATTCAGGATTTTAAAACTGGCGATGTAATCATCTGTATTGCGCGGGTGCTGAACATATACAATCTGGGAAATGGGATTACCAAAGAAGGTCATGGAACTACGGCAGCTAATATACCCGTTGTTAAGCCCCATACTAAGCATGTATTCTCTTGCCTTATCCAGTATGTATCCCTTCGCAATTGCCCCAAGAGCTATCTGCATATCAACAGGCTTTATCAGCTTCTTCATATCGAAGTGTATTCTGTTGAATCCCACTTTCTTTAGCTCGGTTTGTATCTCAAGTGAATCCGGTATGGTAGGCGATTCTGCATTAAAGCCCCACAAGTCCCATACAGGCTTAATAGTGGGATCAAAGGCACCGCCGGTCATCTGATACATACTATCGGCAATCACCAGCATATTATATATGTCCTCATCCATGGCAAAGCTTGTATCCGTGCTGATGTTCACCTTGCTTAGCCAGCTATCAGGTTGGAATTCGTTCAGCTTTGTTTCCAGTGTTTTGATGAACACAAACACAGAATCTATCTGTTTACTAATGGTTTTATTCTGCGAGGTTGCGGAAATCTCCACCACAGTATCCATCAGATACTGGCTCTTCGTTTCGGTAAAGGCACGGGTCTTGTATTTGTACGTGGCAAAAGCAAGAACGCCAATCAGGATGATAAGGGAGATGATCTCTTTTTTCGTCATAATCTCACACCTTTATCTGCGGTAATCCAGCAGTTCGTAATCTACCAAACGTCTTATATAATCCCTCACCGCAAACATCGATAAGGGCAAAGTAAAGATCAGCGGAACGAAGAAAAGCATAAGTGCTACCAGATTCATCACTCCCAGCACCAAAGCCAGCAAGTAAATATTCCAGCGCAAATCATGGAAGTGCCGGTAGGACTTCTTTATCGCCTGCCAGGGGCTTAAGGAAAATTGCTCCATCAGCACCACCGCAGGCATAACAATGGCTACCCAATAGTTCACCAGCACAATCCACACCAAACGTAAGATAGGCAGAGAGGCAAAGCTGGGAAAGCCAAATCCAATGATATAGATAATGGAAAAGAACAAGGCAGAGATAAGCGCATAACCCAAATACCTGGGGTAGGACTTCAGCGAAGTCATCATTTCGGCAAAGCTAAGCCGGTAATCTGTATTGCTGCAAATAGCATTAAAGGCAGATAATATAATTGGCACAAAAACACTTATAGCTACGGACTTGATAAATAGGTTCACAAGCATCTGTACAGCTGTTCCGCTTTCCAATGAGATATACTTATTAAACAGCCATAACAACACCAGAATCGGGATTAAGCCGGCGATCAGCATAAATGCCGTTCCCGGTATTGCCAATGCCTTCTCAGGTAAAAAAGCTCTATATGTTTCTTTCAGACTCTTCATGGCAGATAGCTCGGTTTTTACTACTTCACTCTGTCTTCCGCATTCCACACACCAGATGTCGTGGTTCGCCAGGCGGGCATTACAATGTTTACAACGCATTTATACTCCTAAAGGTGGGAAAATATACCATGTGCAATTTAAGCTAATATGCAGGGCAGAAAATCTAAAGCGCAGGTTTTGTCAAGCAAGCTATTCGCTTTTACACAGATTGGGTTGTTGGGGAGGATAAGAGATTAGCAATATCTGATATAGAATAGGAACACGGATTTTAACGGATTGAACGGATTATCACGGATATTTTGGAACTCAAACCTTTATTGGAGTAAATTCATTAACCACCATTATCCGTGTTGATCCATTTTATCCAATAAATCCGTGTTCCCATTACAAAGCATACTTCTTCCTTACTAACCCACTTGCTAATATCTTTCCACCCACTCTAGCACCTCGCCAACCTCGTTCGGGTAGGACTCGGGAGAGTGCTAAGTGCCTCTTGTGAGGTTAAGTAAGGAAGATGTCGGCATGGCATGGTTGTTGATTCATCCTCCTTAGTTCTTGCTTGCTTTGCGAAGCGGGATCGAAACAGGATTCATCGGGGGTTGATCGGGCAAAAGCCAGATGAGCTCATGGTCAGTTCCCGGTCGGCTCAGCTTCGGAAAGTAAGGAAGCTTCAAGCAAAGGTTCTGGAGTTCATGTGGCTAATAGAGCTATAAACTAGTTACCAATTATTTTAGCCACATGGACTTCAAAACCGTTTATCGTCGTGGATGGGAAATATACGATTAATCATGCTCAGTTTTCTTTGGTTTTTAGACGCCCCATGAAAACCCGGCACTGAAGTCCGTTTGGCTAAAACAATTGGTAACAGAAAGCAACCTATTGCAGCCAAATGAACTCCAGTACCGGCTTTTCATTTAACTCCATATAGCTATAACACAAACACATAGATGCATTGTTAGCATCGGCGAATTGAACTCCACCGCTTAATCATGATATTTTTATTGACAGATATCTTTAACTTATAGAATCTGCAAACAGTAGAAAACCAATGGAGGTTACTATGAAAAGGACACTCTTGCTGACTTGCATGTTGATGATCGTTTACCTGCAGTATGGCACAGTTTTGTTTTATGATGATTTCAACCGTGCCAATGGTGCAGTTGGCAATAGCTGGACGAATATCAGCACTGCCAACACCAGTATCGATAACAACACCATGAAAATAGTTTCGGATAATGGCAAAGGCATCAGAAGGGATTTTACTGCCATTTCCAGTGGTATTTACTATGTGCAATATGACTGGAAAATTGCCTCCAATGACTGGTATGCCGATGCCTTTCCCACCGGAGCTGTTACGCATTTAATAGTGGATGATGCTGGCAATCTGTGTTATGATGTGGATGGCAGCATGAGTGACCCCATCACCATGCAAAACATCGCCTTTGGCACCTGGAATACATTGCGACTGAAAGTAAATATCGACACGGACAGATTCAGCGTCTGGGTAAATAACACCTTGGTAGCAGATAACCTGGCGGGAACTGCGGTTACTTCCTTTACCCGTTTTACCTTTAGAGCCGGTTTGGGAGCCTTTGTTACGCAATATGTGGATAACTTTATTGTTTACAACGAAACTCCTCCGGCTACTCCTACAAACCTGACCCCAACAGGAGCTGTGAACAACATTACTTTGAACTGGACTGGCACAACGCAAGACTTCCTGACTTATATGATATACCGCAAGACAACATCACCCGCTGATGTGTTTCTGGCAGAAGTTCCGGGAACGCAAACCACTTATGTGGACAATACTGCTGCAGCAAATACAGACTATTTCTATCGGGTAAAAGCTGTAAGTATGACTAACATAGAAAGCGGGTTTTCCAATGAAGTGAAAGCTCATCTGCAACCGGATATTGCTGTAACCCCCCAGTTGATAAATTTATCAGTTGGGCAAGGATATACAGGAGAGACTTCCTTTACGATTCAGAATAATGGGAATTATCCATTGAACTGGAGCATTCCAGTAACAAATCCAATTCCTACAAATGGATTATTAGCATATTATCCTTTTGATGGCAACACTCTTGATGTAAGCGGGAACAGTTTTCATGGAACTAATTATGGTGCTACTCAGACAACAAACAGATTTGGAGTTCCGAATTCTGCCTTCTTTTTTGATGGAATAAATGACTATGTTACTATTCCAAACACATATGTATTTAATCAAACAGGCGATGCGTCGATGTCATTTTGGATGAAGAAAGCTGATGAAGCAAAAAGAACGTTATTCTGGGGGAAGAATGACGATTCCGATACAAACAGGTTCCATGTTTTTACCGGAAATAGTGGGCAAGGATTCCAATTTGATTACAGAACACCCACTGGTACGTTGAAGATATTCAGCGGAACTCATATGTTCACAGTAGACACGAACGTATGGACTAATATTGTTATTAGCCGAAGTGGAAACACTTATACATTCTACAAAAATGGAACAGTTGTAACTTCAATTACTGACTCGTCTCCCTATTTACCAACTTCCTCTGGAACCTGGCGCATTAGCAATGGAATTGAGGCTTTCAGATATTTTTATGGCGGTTTGGATGACATTTGTTTCTATAATCGAGCACTCTCAGTATCAGATGTCTCTTTACTGTATAATAGTTGTTCCACTCCTTTCTTATCAATAAATCCAGTTTCCGGAAGTATTGTAAACTTAGGACATTCATTAGTTAGCTTGAGTTTCAATGCACAGAATTTAACTGCGGGTGTTTACAGAGATACTCTTTATGTAAATTCAAATGATCCAGATGAACCTTCTATTCAAGTGATTGTTGTAACCAATGTGTTACCCCCAATACCATCCTTATCACCTTCATCATTCGAGGTACAGATTAATGCAACAAATTCAATCAAAAGTATTCCGATTCAAATTCACAACACAGGGAGTGGCATTTTACAATTCCAACTAATAGGAGGAGATAATGTACTTAGTCGAAGTATTATAGATTACTCGCTTATAGGTATGTTTAGAAATCATCAGTATTATTTAAGCAACAACACATCTACTTGGACTGATGCAAAGCTTTCTTGTATATCTGCTGGAGGACATCTTGCAACAATTACCAGTCAAGTAGAAAATGATTTTATTTCATCTTGTTACGCATCAAAAGCATGGATTGGGTTAACCGATGAAGAACAAGAAGGTGTTTTCAAATGGGTGACAAATGAGCCTTTCAGTTACTCCAACTGGTGGTCTGGTCAACCTGACGATTTTGATGGTGGAGAGGATTACGGAGAAATAAATTATGGAACTGCAGGTTACTGGAATGATCAAAAAAACAACCATAGCTTTGATGGAATACCGATAAAGCATATTTTAGAAATAGAACCATCAAATCTATCGTCTATGTTGTCCTTTCCTCAGGACGCAGGATATGTTGATGCAAATTCAAGCTTACAGATAATAATGTATGTTAATGGGGATATCGTGTCTGATGGGGCTTATAATACAAATGTAGCAATCCTCTCTGATGCTCTTGCTCCTTTAGATAATCTTGTGTACCCAATAGTTGTGAAAGTCGATAAGCAACCACCAGTTGCCCCGGTTGGGCTGACATTTGATGAAGTGCAAAGCGATATGAACCAGATATATTTGTCATGGACAGCAAATGCTTTGGCAGATAGTGTATATAGTTACAAAATCTGGCGCAGAGGTGTGCATGATACGATGTGGTCTTTGAAAGGTACGGTTGATGCTGATACTCCGTGGTTTAACGATTACCAATTCACAGGCTTGGATACCACGGCTGTATATTACAGAATAACCGCTGTTGACTGGGTGGATAATGAAAGCCCAGCTTCCGATGAAGTTATGGCATGGCTGCAAAGGTTCCCTGCTCCAACCGGTTTAACAATGGAGATTATCCGCAACCGGCATGTAAAGTTAACCTGGAATCCCGTAACGCTTACCCTCAGCGGGCAACCCGGTACGCCCTCCTGCTACGTAATCTACCGCAGCAATACCCCCAGCCCGATTGAGGATTTCTATTTTGTGGGGGCGGTGGATGCCACCACCTTCACCCACAGTTGGGCAGCCTGGTTCATAGAGGAAAACAAGCAGTTCTATGTGGTAACCGCATATAGCGGTAGTTTTGAGGATTTGCGGGTAGTTGCAGAAAGCAGAAAAGAATGGAGAATGGGAGAATTGAATTTGGCAATAAGGGAAAGGTCATTCGAAAAGCTTAGATATGGGGATTGATATCTAAGATGGAGTTCAAATGGCTGAGGCTAATTACATGTATATGAACTTGTTAAGCAGCCGTTTGGACTTCATTGTTAGCTTTATCTGAGCCAAAACAGCATGATCGCGCATTGAAGTCCAAGCCGGTGTAGAATTAGAGATCAGTTAAAGGTTTCAGAACCGGCTTGAACTTCAATCGCTATACTCGGGATAACCCGCTTCAGCAGGTGTCGGATTATAGGCGTGGGTTTTAACCCACGTATGGATACAACACGTAACACACAACCGGTTTTAACCGGTATCGGACTTTGGAGGGTGATTTTAATCCTCGAACAAAACCCTTTACAAAATACAATGACCGCAAAACATATAGACAAAGGAGATAACCCTATGAGCAGCGCATCATTAACGTTTCTTTTGTATCACATCGTGTTCAGCGTAAAGAACCGCGATGTCCGGCTTGATCCAGAACTAAGGCTGCGTATGTACCCATACATGGGGGGCATAATTAAGAAGCTGGGCGGGATTCCGATAATCATCAACGGCACCTTTAACCATGTACATGTTTTGTGTTTTCTACCCAAGCACCTGTCTGTCTCTGAAAGCATCAAGATCATCAAAGCACGCAGTTCCCTGTGGCACAACCGAGTCTATGACCAAAAGAACCATCCGTTCCATTGGCAGGATGGCTACGGGGTTTTTACCGTAAGCGGAGAGAACCTGGATAAGGTGAAGCATTACATAGCTAATCAGGAAAGCCACCACAGCCATCTATCTTTCGATGATGAATGGCTGGCACTGCATACCAAGCTGATTGATTATTCCAATGTTATGGGGATGGAATGTGATGTGGTGGAGGATTGAAGGGGATTGAGGTGAAAAAACGGATAGAGCTCTTTCCGAAAGAAAACAAGCATACGAA
>CAYSGM010000127.1:7087-8473 GCA_964430595.1 uncultured Candidatus Cloacimonas sp. | reverse complement strand
GCAAGCCCGTGCCGGTTCAAGTCCGGCCTCTGGTACCAAGCGGGAATAGCTCAGTGGTAGAGCGCAACCTTGCCAAGGTTGAAGTCGCGGGTTCGAGCCCCGTTTCCCGCTCCACCCTTTTTTGCTATTGACTATTTAACCACCTCCAATTTCCTGCTTCCCTATATGAAGTATAAAGCAATCATCTTTGATCTGGACGGAACTCTTATAGACTCCATGGGCATCTGGCGACAGGTGGATATGGACTTTCTGGGTTCCAGGGGCATCCCTGTACCCGCAGACCTGTTCGAGAACATGCCGCAGGGAAACAGCTACAATCAAACTGCCAAGTATTTTAAGGACAGGTTTTGCCTGCCGGATTCCGTTGAAGAAATCATGGCTGAGTGGACAGCAGCGGTCAAACTACACTACGAACATGATTTATCGCTGAAAGAAGGAGCTAAGGATACAATCCTCTACTTGCGTAGTATGAATATCCCGCTTGCGATTGGCACCAGCAATCATGACGACCTGGCATCTCTGGCATTGTCTCAACATGATCTATACCAATACTTTGAAACCATTGTAACCGGCACGCATGATATGCTGGGCAAACCCTTTCCGGATATCTTCCTAAAAGCCGCAAGAGAGCTATCTGTTGAGCCGGGTGTTTGTATTGTAATCGAAGATACCCTCATCGGCATAAGGGCTGCCAAAGCTGCAGGGATGTATGCTATTGCCATCAGGGATGAGGATTCTGCCCCGCATTGGCAGCAGATAATTGCTGAAGCAGACTTTTATGCCATGGACTATCAGGCTATCCAAAACCATCTTAAGGAGCTATTGTCATGAACAATGATTTATATATCGTCATTGGTGCCTATGGCAGCGGTAAAAGCGAATACTCCATCCATCTTGCCCGTAAGTTTAAAGATGCCGGTAAGGACGTAGTTCTGGCGGATATGGATGTGGTAAACCCCTATTTCCGTTCTCGCGATGTACGCGAGGATTTTGCCAAACTCGGTATAGATGTTATCGCTCCAGAGGGTGAATTCAAACATGCTGATTTGCCGATGATCTCTCCCCGCATCAAAGGTGCCATCGAAAACTATAATAAAACCGTGATCCTTGATGTGGGTGGCGATCCTGCCGGCTGCCGCACTCTGGGCAGATTTGTGGATGTGATAAACAAGCGGGGATACCAAATGCTTTTTGTTGTTAACACCCTTCGTCCCTTTACCTCTACCCTGGAGGAGATTGTAACCATGAAGCAGCATCTGGAGTTCACTTCCAAACTAAGCATCACCGATTTTGTCTGCAACACGAATCTTATGCAGGATACGCAACAAAGTCTTGTGGAAGCAGGGATTGAGCTAATCAGCAAAGCAGCAGATATTTGCAACGCCA
>CAYSGM010000127.1:6567-7077 GCA_964430595.1 uncultured Candidatus Cloacimonas sp. | reverse complement strand
CGCCAAGCTAAGCACCTACTTAGTGCTGGATGAATACGAGAACCGCATCCCGGCTGGTCTGCACGGCTTAACCAGAGAAGTGATGAGCTATACCCTCAAGAAACCCTGGGAAGCCCTGATCGCCAAAGGGATTTAGCACCCACAAACAAACTTTACATCCATCTGACTTAACATTGCCCCTTTTCCTGCTCCTTCCTTGTAAACCGAGCTGATTTCGAACCGGGGTTCACCGGGAACTCACCATGATAAATCATGGGGATCTCATGGTCAGAGCACTTGCGGTTCTCTTTCGGAAAGCAAGAGCGAAATAGGGGACATGCAAGTTTTCAGCATTTCGGTATAAAAATTGTATTGAATCTGTAGCAGAAAAGTAATCTCTGATTGGAGCATAGTAAATGAAACTCTCGTTAAGTTCGCGTGTCTTGCTGTTAATAAGCATGATGGCAGTTTTCACTTGTAACCTGGCAGCACACGCCGTTCTGCCTACGGATGCAGCAAGTATCGACAACA
>CAYSGM010000127.1:3027-6557 GCA_964430595.1 uncultured Candidatus Cloacimonas sp. | reverse complement strand
GCATCGCATGTGATGATCCGCTATCCGCTGGGCATCCCCGTTTCGCTTGTGACGCAGCTATCCAATACTGCCACAGTGATATGCGTGGTTACCAGCAGCCAGCAAAGTGCCGCGAATTCCGCCTTTACCAATGCGGGAGCTAATATGGCGAATATCACCTATATGAATGCTGCCACGGATTCTTATTGGACAAGGGATTTCGGACCCTGGTTCATCTTTGACGGCAATGGCGATTATGGTGTGGTGGATTTTGCTTACAACCGCCCGCGCCCCAACGATAATCTTATTCCACAGGTGTTTGCAACGCAATACAGTTTGAATTACTTCGGGATGAACCTCCAGCAAACCGGCGGCAACTATATGACCGATGGCATCAACACTGCTGCGCAAACCACGATTGCTTATACCGAAAACGGTAATAACCAGACCAATGTAAACAGCAAAATGCAAAGCTATCTGGGCATTACAAACTACCAGGTGCTGCAAGACCCCAACAACACATATATTGACCACATAGACTGCTGGGGTAAGTTTCTGGCTCCCGATAAAGTTCTTATCCGCAGCGTGCCTACCAGCCATGCGCAATATAGTGAGATAGAAGCAATGGCAAGCTATTTTGCCAATCTGAATTGCGCCTGGGGTTATCCCTACAGAGTTTACCGGGTGAATACACCTTCTAATCAGCCTTACACGAATTCACTGATTCTGAACAAGAAAGTGTTTGTGCCAATCATGGGCGGAAGCTATGATGCTGCTGCTTTGCAGGTTTATCGCAATGCCATGCCCGGCTATGAAGTTATTGGGGTGACCGGTGCTTCATCCACTCCCTGGGAAAGTACCGATGCGCTGCATTGCCGTGCCCGTGATATTGCGGATAAGAATATGCTGCACATTGCCCATCAGCCCTGGCACGGCACGGTTTCCTCCGCAAGCAGGATGGATTTTAATGCTAATATCACGGCTCATAGTGGGCAGGCTTTGTATTCAGACTCGCTGTTTGTAACCTATAAAGTTAACTCAGGAGTCTGGGAACGGAGCTATCTGGTGAATACCACCGGCACGAGTTATACTACTATGCTAAACGGTTTTTCGCCCGGTGACACGGTGCGCTATTTTGTCCATGCTGCTGATTATTCCGGGCGCAGTTATGATCATCCGGTGTTTGCAGCACGAGATCCGCATATCTTTGTTATCCAGCCGGATAATGTGGCGCCGGTGATAGAACACAGCCCCCTTGCCTCCATTGGTAACCAGCTTGAACCAGTTAGCTTCGTGGCAAGGGTTTCGGATGATGTTAATGTTGATTCTGTGGTGATCAGATACAAGACAGATGATTTGGCTACCTACACTTACACGATGGAAAACACTGGAGATGGTTACTACAGATACCTTTACGCTCCGGATTTCGTTCAGGGCAATAGTAATTTTTACTACATGATTCAGGCATTTGATACTGCCAATCCACCAAATATGAGTGAGTTTCCCGGCTTTGGAACCTGGTGGCAGGTGCCCATCCAGACGGTAGCAAATAGTGACAATGTTAGCCCGCAGCTTACTGAGGGGATTAAATCTGTGTATCCCAATCCCTTTGCGTTGGGGAAAAGTGCAAACGTTAGGCTTAGCTTTTACTCCGAAAAGTCTGTTCCGTTGGTGTGGAGAATATTCAACATTCGCGGACAGCAGATATATGAACAACGTTCAATATCTAAGGGAAGTGGCACGCAAGAATTAAGTTGGGACGGAAATGACGCAAGTGGAAAGAAATCCACAAGCGGTGTATATATTATAGAAGTTTTGCTAGGTGAAAACAGCTATAAAAGCAAGCTGCTTCTAAGTAAATAGGGTATAGTTGAAACTCATCAACAAAGAAAAGTGAAAAGAAATCGTATTTTGTTCTTGACACAAAACAGGAACTTCGTTTTGATGGTTTCAGCCTACAGACCCTACATAGAATGCCCTCCGAGCAGTGGGGATGCCGCCCGGCATTCCCCACTGTATTTTTTTGCCCATAAAATACAAGGGAGTATGCCATGAAGCATCTGATCTTAGTTATTGTGTTTGTTATCCTAACTGCACTTACCCTGTTCGCTGCTACCCCTATTAATCCTCAGGCTGTATATCCGCAATCACCTCGCTTTGTTGCCCGTATAGTAAATCCAAGTGCGGAGAGCTTCGTAAAGCTTAGCCGTGCAGGATTTGATATTTGTAGCTATCACCCCGGTGTATATCTGGACATTCTGCTGAATGACTCCCTTTATGAAGCTTTGAAAGCTGATTACCCTGGCTTGCATGTCACCCAGACAGAAGCACAATTGAAAGCCAATCTGCTTCCTAAAGATAGGGACATCCCGGGATACCGGAACTATCAAGCCATGTTGGACGAACTGATGCTATTGCAAGCCCAGTATCCCAATTTGATGCAGGTAAGCTCTCTTGGAAATACATGGGGTGCAAACTACCTGGACGAGCAGATTAGCACTTATCAGAATTTTGACCACCAGATATGGGCGGTTAAGTTATCAAACAATGTCCAGTTGAATGAGGATGAGCCGGCTATGTATTTCGTAGGCGAGCATCATGCCCGCGAGCCTATTAGTATGGAGACGGTGATGGGCATCCTGGTGCACTTGCTTGAGGGATATGGCGTGGATCCAAGTATCACACAATACCTAAATTCCACGGAGATATGGCTGGTGCCGCTGTTAAACCCGGATGGACATAAAATAGTGATAGATCAGACTGACGTGTGGTGGCGGAAAAACCTGCATGATAACAACGGGAACCATAATATAGACTTGGAAAGCTATGGTAATGGGGCAGATGGAGTGGATCTGAACCGTAACTATGGCTACGAATGGGGCTATCAGAGTGCTACCGATGATCCTTTCGCAGTTACCTATCATGGCATGGAAGCTTTCTCGGAATTGGAAACCCAGGCATTCAGGGACTTACTGATGTCCCGGAACTTTATTGCCGGGATTAGTTACCACACCTATGGGCAATATGTTTTGTATCCTTTTGGTTACCAGCAGAATATCATCTCTCCGGATGCCACAGAAATGCACGCGCTTGCAGGTGCCATGGCAGCAACCATTACCACCCAAAGCGGTAATGGTCATTATACTCCCATGCCATCCTATTCCTTGTACCCGGTTAGTGGAAGCTCTGATGACTGGGCTTATGGAGAAAAAGGGATATTTGCATACACTATCGAAATGGCAGAGGAATTCATCCCCCCTGCCGCAGAGGTTCCGGGGATAGTGCAAAATAACCTGGCTGCGGCAAAGCTGTTGCTTGCCCGCAAGAACACCAAGATGCTGAAAGGGCACATAACCGATGCCTTTACCGGCGAACCGTTGCAAGCTATGGTATATGTGGAAGGCATAGACAACAATCCCTTAAAAACAAATCAAACGTATTCAGAACCGGTGTATGGTTCTTACTATCGCTTCTTGCCTGAAGGCACTTACCAGGTGCGCTATATGTGCCCCGGATACACCGGTGAGAGCTTTAGCCAAACTATTGTTAAC
>CAYSGM010000127.1:0-3017 GCA_964430595.1 uncultured Candidatus Cloacimonas sp. | reverse complement strand
AACACCGGAGCTACCATCCAGGATGTTGCCTTAGTCCCTACTGAGCCATACGCTTTACAAGTGTATATCAACGACCAGACCGGTAGTGCTATAGTCGGAGCAACCTTAACCTTTCTTGATAGTGATTTGCCTGATTACCTAAGCAATGAACAAGGGCTTATAAGCATCGACGGCTTCTTGCCGGGAACTTACAGAATATCTATAACTTGCCCCGGTTATGAGCAGCTATCTCGCATGGAGAGCTTTACCGGCACTAACCGCACATATACTTTAAGCTCCAGTCCAGGTTTCTTAGATGGTTTCGAGCTGGACCTTACTGCATGGCAAACCTCCGGTAGCTGGGGGCTTAGCACAAGCCAGCATTATGGTGGCAGCTTCAGCCTGGCTGACAGTCCTACAGGGAATTACTCCAACGACCTTACCAGCACATGCAAACTAATCCAGCCCCTGAATCTACAGGGAGTGCTGAACGCCAATCTTCAGTTCTATGCTAAGCACAGCATTGCCCTTGATGGAGATTATTGCATGCTGATGTATTCCACCAACGGGATATCATGGAAGTATCTGGATGATTTCACCGGAGTATCGGACTGGCAACTGCATTCCTACAATCTAAACCACCTTATTGGCGGAAACGTTTACTTGCGATTTACCATGTCCAGCGATGAGTATGGCTCTGCGGACGGCATTTACATTGATGATGTGAAAGTGTTTATCAGCTCCAATGCCACTTATGTAAGCGAGGAGCTTATCCCTACCCCCCAGTTAAGCATAAGCAGCTATCCCAACCCCTTTAAAGACAAGCTTAACCTGCTAATAACCTGCCCCGACAGCAGCAAAAGCCCCATAAGCATTTCCATATACAACCTCAAAGGGCAGCTTGTAAGAGAGCTAATCAGCGAATCTCTTCCCCAAGGCAGGCACCAGTTAGCATGGGATGGCAGGGATACCTCTGCAAAAGCCTGTTCCAATGGGATATATTTCATTAAGCTATCCAGAGCCAACCAGCCTGGTAAGAGCATAAAAACTATATTACTTAAATAAGGAGACATAAACCCAATTGGAAGAAATCCGTATTGAGCATTTAAGTAAAGATTTTGACGGCTTCTTTGCCGTGGACGACGTATCGCTGACCATTAAAAGCGGTGAGCTATTCTCCTTCTTAGGTCCCAGCGGATGTGGCAAAACCACTCTGTTGCGTATGATAGCCGGTTTTGAAACTCCCCGCAGCGGAAGAATCGTGATTGGCAACACCGACATCACTGATATCCCGCCCTACAAGCGACAGGTGAACACTATCTTCCAGAACTACTCCCTTTTCCCCCACATGACAGTATTCGACAACGTAGCTTTCGGGCTGCGCATACGCAAAACCCCAAAGCCGGAGATCCGGGACAGAGTGAGGGAGATGCTGGCATTGGTGAAGATGGAAGATCAGGCTGCCAAGTACCCGGATCAACTATCAGGAGGCATGAAACAGCGCATTGCAATTGCCCGTGCCCTGATCAACAAACCCAAAGTCCTGTTGCTGGATGAACCCTTAGCTGCCCTGGATCTAAAGCTTCGCCAGCACATGCTGATAGAGCTGATGAACATTCACGATGCGGTGGGTATCACCTTCATCTACGTTACTCACGACCAAGGTGAAGCCATGAGTATTTCAGACAGGGTGGCGGTGATGAACTACGGCAGGATTGTGCAGGAAGGTCCCCCGGACGACATCTATGAACGTCCTAGCAGCATATTCTCCGCCTACTTTATCGGCGAAACCAATCTTATCACCGGCGAGGTTACCGGCATCGAAGACGAATACATCCAGCTTAAGTGTCCGGATGGCAGCGGTGGTTCTTTCGAGATAGACAGCACCTTCCACTTTCCTCCCGTCATCGGCAAGGAACTTACCGTTTCCCTGCGTCCCGAGAAGATTGCGTTATCCCGCAGCAAACCACGCTATCAGGACGATATAAACATGCTGCGCGGTGTTATCGAGGATATTCTTTACCTTGGTTCGCACACACAATATATAGTTCGGGTAGGTGCTTTAAAGTTCCGGGTGTTCAGCCAGCATAAGCGTGTATATTTCGATGAGAAAGCACTGGATTGGGAAGAAAGCGTCTGGCTGTTCTGGCATGATACGGATACCTGGCTGATAGATGAAACACAGGAAAAAGCCTTATCCACAAAAGATCAGCCCGAAAGCAATATCAACCACTACCAACGCTCTGCAAAGCGTATAATTCAACCATGAATAAAGAATTCAAGAAGTATCTCAGCGAGCGGGACAGGCTTACCATTAAGGCAGATAGTAAGCGCAATCTGGTTTCCTGGGCCTTAACCGCTCCGGTGCTCTTCTGGCTGATTGTCTTCTTCCTGGTGCCCTATCTAATCGTAGTGATCTACAGTTTCCTTACCCCCGATATCTACGATGTGAAGTTCGAGCTGTCCCTAGATGCCTATCGCCAGGCTTTTAATGCGGACTACCTAAAAACCTACTTCCAATCCTTCAAGCTGGCGATTTTGACCACTTTATTATGCTTGCTGTTGGGTTTTCCGGTGGCGTATTACATTGCCAGAGCTAAAGATAAAACCAAGAATGCTCTGCTGGTGTTTATCATTATCCCCTTCTGGACTAATCTCATTATCCGCATCTTCTCCTGGCGCATCTTTCTGGCATACAATGGCGTCTTGAACGATGTGCTGATGAATATGGGCTTTATCTCCCAGCCCCTGGAGATCATGCGCACCGATCTGGCGGTAATCCTTGTAATGGTGTATGTTTACCTGCCTTATATGATTCTTCCCTTGTATAGTGTGTTGGAGAAGCTGGATTTCACCCTGCTGCATGCAGCCATGGATTTGGGAGCGAACGAGGTGAAAGCCTTTTTCCGCATTACTTTGCCACTCTCGATGGAAGGCATCTTTGCCGGTTCATTGCTGGTTTTCATTCCCGCGCTGGGGGCATACCTGATTCCCCAATTGGTGGGCAACCAGAAGACGCTGTACCTGGGGCAGGTGAT
>CAYSGM010000126.1:7379-8480 GCA_964430595.1 uncultured Candidatus Cloacimonas sp. | reverse complement strand
ACTTTCAGATAAACGCTATGCTGCCTGGGGCTATGATGCTCAGGAAA
Organism: uncultured Candidatus Cloacimonas sp.; assembly: GCA_964430595.1. Taxonomy (GTDB): domain Bacteria; phylum Cloacimonadota; class Cloacimonadia; order Cloacimonadales; family Cloacimonadaceae; genus Cloacimonas. Next base: position 8,433 of record CAYSGM010000126.1, on the reverse strand, counting down.
TAGCTCGAGAAGTGGAAGGAATCGACCTCTTCATCGGCGGACATATGCATCGCGGTGTTCCAAAACCATGGATTGATCCCGTTACGCAAACTATGGTGATTCAAGGTTATGCCTATGGCTCAAACCTGGGCTGGATTACTTTGACCATAGATGAAGAAACCAAGACTATCAGCGGTTACGAAAGCCCTGCCATACGCGAAGGCAGCATGATTACCCTCTTCGAAGATCAGTTCATACCGGATCAGGAAATTGGTGGGACAATTGCTTCCCAAGTTGCGATTGCTGAGAAGGGTATGGATGAGATCGTAGGTTCTGCAGGGGTCTATCTCTCACGTACTAATGTGGATGCTCAATCTCTGATGGGTAATACCATTGTGGATGCTATGCGTCATGAAGTGAATGCAGATTTTGCTTTCATGAATCTTGGTGGTGTGCGTGCCGATATCAAGAGCGGACCGGTTACATACCGCAATGTGTTTGATGTGATGCCCTTTGACAACATGGTGGTAAGCTTCAAATGTACCGGTGAGTTCCTTCGCAAGGTTATTGAAACCCGTATTGAGGGGGGGAGACATGGTATGATTGTCTCTGGTGGAAACGTGATATACTCCAAGAAGCAGAAGAACTTTGAACGTGTAACCAGCTTCAAGATTGGCGGAAAGCCATATGATCCTAAGAAGATATACACTGTTACCACCACAGACTTCCTGATGCAGGGTAATGCGGGCTTAACGCTGCTTACTCAGGTGCCTGAAAGTGATATTACCTATCACCAGATAAACCTGCGTGATGCCATCGTGAATTACTTCAAGAAGAACAGCCCGGTTAGAACCAAAATAGATGATCGCTGGAAACGTGATGATAACGCCCAACCCACAGCGGAGATGAAGCAGTGAAAGTAGCAATAGTAGTTCATTCCTTAAGCGGTAACACCCGCAAGTTTGCAGATTGCCTGTTCAATCGCTTAACCACCGATGGACACATCGTGAATCTTACCCAATTGGAAACTACTGTGCCCATTAAAGGTGGAACTGCAAGGCAGAAGATGGATATA
>CAYSGM010000126.1:0-7369 GCA_964430595.1 uncultured Candidatus Cloacimonas sp. | reverse complement strand
ATATAAGCTTTACAAATCTTCCCAATGTGGCGGATGCTGAGCTTATCCTGTTCGGTGGTCCCGTGTGGGCTTTTGGACCCTCTCCGGTGATCATAGCTGCTATTAAACAAATGGGAAACCTAAGGGGTAAAACCGTAATCCCGTTTGCCTGCATGGGCTTTCCACTAAAAGGTATGGGTGGTAAGGCTGCCATATCCTGGATGAGCCGCACTGCCGGAACACTTGGAGCTAAGATTCTTCCCGGAGGTATCTGCTGTCAGATGATGCACAATTTGGATACCGAGATCGCTGTGCAAACCGAGCAGCTCGCCAAACAGATCAGATAAAAAACTAAGCATATATATATAATGGGCGAAGTGTTTATCTTCGCCCATTTCGTTTATCCGATTGATAATTGCAGTCTAGCTTACAATGGTAGGGATACCCTCTTGCCTGTCTTGGCAGAGCGATATATTGCCTGGATTATCTCTACGGATTTACGTCCGTCGCGTCCATCAGTGGCGGGTACACCTTTATTAAGCAGCACATCCACCACATTCCGATAGTAGGGGTTATGCCCAAAACCATACACGTTTGGTGGTTGGTAATTGCTTTCTAAGGCAACACGATCATCATCATCGTACTCTTCGAATTCCCATTTCTCTATTTTATTAACTGCTACTCCGCCGACCTTTACGGTTCCCTTCTCGCCCATAATAGTGATGGAACCCTCAAAGTTCTTGGGGTAGGTAAGCATGGTTACGTTTAAGGTGGCGATTATCCCGCTGCGGAAATGCAGAATGGCACAGCCGGTGTCCTCTGCTTCAATGTGGCGGGCTTGAGTGGCAGTATATGCCATCACGCTATCCACATTGCCCAGAAGCCAGTAAATGGCATCTACATAGTGGCTGGCTTGGTTCATGAAGGCACCGCCGTCAAATTCCCAGGTTCCACGCCATTTTTCGGCATCGTAATAAGCTTGGGGGCGTTGCCAGAAAACATTTGATTGAGCGATAAATATCCTGCCGAAACGTCCTTTGTCAACTGCTCTTTTCAGCATTTGCATGGTTGAATTCAGGCGGTTTTGTTTCACCACAAACAGCTTTACTTTGTTGGCATCGCAAGCACGGATAAGCTTGTCTGCACCTTCGATGTTTATTGCCATTGGCTTCTCGGTAAGCACGTTAATCTTGTGATTGGCAACATCAATCCCCATCTGTGGGTGCATACCGCTGGGGGTGCAGATACATACCGCATCCAGATTCTCTTTCTCCAGCATCTCCATATAGTCAGTATATAGGCTTTTTATGCCATACTGTTCGGAAACTGCTTGCAGCTTTTCCGGTAGTATGTCTGCAGCAGCCACAAAATCGGCTTCCGGTATCTGGGAGATGGCATCCAGGTGGTTTTTGGATATCCGACCGCAGCCGATGATTCCAAGGCGAACTTTTTTCATAACGATAGGCTCCTCATATTATCTTATCGGCTTCCATAAGCCGAAAGTACGTTTCTTTAATACAAAATTCATAAACGCCACGCAGGATGAGTATATCATCGCTACTATGTAAGCAGCAATGCCTGTTAGCGGAACTCTTACATTGTGCTTCTGTAGTAAAAGTCCAATTATCCCCAGGCTGTAAACAACTATCTGCGCAGCTAATGCAACCTTGTAAAAGGTTACATTCAGCAAACATAATGAGCTTAGCAATCCTGTCAACACAAAAACGAAAAAGAGCCAACGGATAAGCTTGTGAGAGATAAGCAGAAAGCTGATGGCTGGGTAGCGGAAAGGGTTTAACAATCCGGCATGGCGGAACATAGCAAACCACTCTTGGGTAATAATACGGATTTTTCGGGAGATTTCATCACTGGCTTTTTGGGTTTCCTCTTCAGTAACGATTGCTCTTGGTTCGTAGGCGACATAGTAGCCGTGTTTCAACACCATAAGCGTGCGCTCAAAGTCGTCTGCGGATTGCAGATCGATTTCGGTAAACAAAGCTCTCTTGATCAGGAATAGAGAGCCATTTGCGCAGATGATGGATTTGAACTGGCTGTCCAGCTTCTTTAGGAGGGTTTCATACCGCCAGTACAAGCCCTCCCCCGATTGCTTATCGCCTGTGCATATCAACCGTAATTCCCCTGAGACCATGCCTAAGCGATCATCGGAGAGCATACGTTTCACTAAAAGACTCACAGCATCGGTAGCAAAGATAGAATTGGCATCGGTGGAAAGCACATAATCGCAATCCAACTTAGGTAAAACAAGGTTATGCGCAGATTGCTTCCCACGGCGTGGTTTCTGAACAATCAGTTCCACATTATGATCTCTGTATTTGCTAACAATTTCGTTGGTAGAGTCGGTGGAGTCATCGGACACAATCAGCAGCCTGATCTTGTCTTTGGGGTAATCCAATGCCAGAAATGAGAGTATCTTTTCCTCTATAACTTTCTCTTCGTTGTAGGCTGCACAGAGAACGATAACGCTTGGCGAACCGGTTACCTGTTTTAGAGGTTTCGCTTTTTTAAACCTGTTTAATACAGACAGGAGCAACCCATAACCAATCAAGTGATAAGCCAAAATGAGCCAGGAAGCCCAGAAAACAAGCATTGCTGCATTCATAGTGTTTGAATCCTTACGGTAAAAACTGCTATCAGAATAGCATCCAGTTTTAATGAGGTATTGCGTACCAACTGAATGGCTGCTCCGCTTGTTTCGCATTTACTAATCAGCAAATTGATTCCCGGCATGGAATACCTCTTTCATATTTCTTTCGCACCAATACAAATAATGATGTTCACATTATGGATATGTGGCTAATGTGTCAAGAAATAAGCGCTTGGGCTGGGAGGTGAGTGTTACTAAAGCAAATAGCAACATGGATTTATCGGATATCACGGACTAGCACAGATACACTGATTTCGCTGCATAACTGCTGAACAGCAAACGTCCCGTCTGTAAAAGCCTATGGAGTTTTGTGTAACCCTGGGACTTGCATAAACGAGACGTGTATGCTTCCCTCCAACACTCCAAAAAGAGCTTGACTTACCGTTCAATGTTTTAGATTTTGCCCCCAAAAATGAAAATGTTAGGCGGAGGAGTTTTATTATCTTTCCTTCCCCAAACCGAGGTAAGCCATGATGAAGCTGAAGTGCTTAATTGATAACCGTGATCTAGCAATGGAGTTATTGCGTAACTGGGATTATGATCCCGAACGCTTGGATGTGCTGGAACAATATCGGATATCCTCCAATGCCATATACCCATTTTATCAGGATGGAAAAGTTTGTTTCCTGCGTTTTGCCCCCACAGAGGAGAAATCAGCGCAATCAGTGCAAGCCGAGCTAGACTTCATGGCATACCTGCACCAAAACGGGCTCCATGTTCCCCAACCCATTCTTTCCCACAGCGGAAAGGAACTGCAAATAGTCAACACGCTGTGGGGAGAATACCTTGCGGTGGCATTCTCCCGCGCCTTGGGGCAAAAAGCAGAAGGAATGGCGCACGACGATAGCTTCTTTGTGCAATATGGCAAAACCCTTGGGCATTTACATCAGCTTAGCAGGGATTACACTCCCACAGGCAACAAGAGGGAAAACTGGGAACAGCAGCTAACCTGGGCGGAAACCCGCCTGCTGGATTGCAAAGCCCCGCAGGAAGCGCATATTGAACTTCAGATAGTACGAGAAGCCCTTAAGGCTTTACCCCAGACCAAAAAAACTTATGGCTTAATCCATTATGATTACGAGCTGGATAACGTGTTCTATGAGGCAGAAACAGGTATTGTATCTACTATAGATTTTGACGATTCGGTCTATCACTGGTTTGCCATGGATGTAGAGCGAAGCCTGCATAACTTGCATGAAGAGCTCGATGACGACAGGGTAGAAGCAGCTAAAGAAGGCTTTCTGCAAGGCTATACCTCGGTTATGGATTTACCCCGCGAGATGTTATCTGCTTTTCCCATCTTTTCCCGCTACGCCGGCTTATACCAATATGCACGCTGTTTCAGAGCAACTTACGAGTATAACCCTAATGAACCAGACTGGATGAAAGACTTGCGGAAACATCTTGAAAACCTGATGCAAAACAATGCAAGTGTGTTTGGCACCAATTTATAAAGTATAAGCAAATAAGGATATCGCTGTGAAAAACCTTTACCGAAGCATACTTCCAGGTTGGCTCGTAGCATAGCTTCAATCTGTGGTGAGCCTAAGCAAAGAACTCTTCTGTTTGTCTGCGGATATAGCTTTCACCGCTTAGAAGTTCGTTCTTCATTATCTCCAGATACTGCGGGGCGTTTTCTTTTATCTGGTTGTAGAACACGGCAAACATCAGAAAGTGGCGATAGTGGATGAAGCGTCCCACATTCCTCAGTTCTGCTGTATCCAAGGTGTTTTCCTCTGCATAACCTTGCATGAAGGGTTGTAGAAACAAGCTCTGCAACTTATCTGCATCCTTTTTGTGCGTGGAGTGGTGCAGGATGCGGGCATACTCACTATTGATACAGATAGCCAAGTCCAATGCGAACCACAGGCAGTTTGCCACATCAAAATCCAACAGCACCAAGCCCATTTCGTTTTGCAGAAGATTACCCGGATGCGCATCGTTATGCACCCAACCGAAGTTATCCCGCTTTATGGGGTAATTTTCCAGGCTTTGCCCCATGCCACGCCAAGCATCCTTAACATCATCATCCTGAAGCCAATTGTAAAACACATCCCATTCCGCTTTACGGGAGATAAGTGCCGCACCTCTTGTATCCTTCGTCTCGCTTTCCTGCCAAGTGGGGTAGCCTTGCGCCAATCTGTGCAGCTTGCCCAACAGCCTGCCCCAAGCACCATAGAACTCTCCCAGATCAGAAGGATGATCATTCCCTAACGCCTTACCGGGGATATACTTCCAACACACTGCAAGGTATTCTTTATCCACATGCAGCACTTTTTCCACAATCCGTTGATTGCGCGATAATATTGGCTTGGTGGTCTGAACTCCCTGCTCTGCGGTGTAGCCTGCAAAAGCCATCCTTTCGTGCACAGTGGCACAGGTATGCTCGTTTCCGCCAGGTAATATCTTCAGCACATGGCTTTGCCCGGCAATCTGCACCTTGAATAAGGTGCCATCCGACCACTCGTATCCTCCTGCAAAGTATTCAGGAGATGAAGCATTCCAGCTTTTGCTAAAGCTTGTTAAAACATATTCGGGTATATTCTTATCTGCCATTATTATTATCCTCCAAACATCCGCCGATACTATACCTGCCAAAGATCAAGCGCATAAGTATCGGTCAAGCCGTTTTCCTCTGCAAGAATACTCAGTTCACAGCTTCAGGTATTGTTAGCCCGGTATTCCTCCATCAGCTTCACTCTGTCCCACCTTTCCCGCTTCTTATTCACCGCAATGGATAAGCTAAGCGGAGGAACCTTTATCTTATGCCCCTGCCAGGGGATGGTTTCCAAATGCGCTTTGGCGTATTGTCCGCAATCAACCGGTTCGGGCTCATCCAAACAGTCCGCGGGGTCTGATGCGATATCAATTCTGCAAGCCAGGAACAGCACCCCAAAATCCTTCGTAACCCAGCCCTGGGTATTCGCAATCGGCTCAAATATATCGTCCCTGAATATTTCCATTATCTTCGGGATATCAGAGGAGTTTACCATAATATCCACATCATGGGGATTAAGCTTTATCCCGCGCAAACACACGGCACAGCTTCCGGTTAGCCACCAATCTATGCCCTTTCCGGCAACCCGGTTGGCAAATGCCAACAAACCCTCTTCCCAGGGCACGTTAGTAAAATACCCTAACTGATTGAACATGGCTTCTCCGTGCTCAACGAAGTTCTGCCGGATGATGTCTATATGCGGATAATCCGCGGGATAGGCTTTGAAAAACCACTCGTCAAACTCCAGATAGTAACACATCCTGAAAACATGGAGATAGCGGGGGTCAAAATCGCCTATCCGGAAATAGACCATTCCATCCTTTTCCTCTGTCGATAAATACATTGTGCGCATTCCTCCTGCGAATTCAGTAGTGTAAAAACCGTATCTGCCGGATTGGGTAAGCTGTCAAGCATCACCGCAAGTTTCCCGAGCCACCCCTAACCCCTAACCCCTAACCTCACAGCTCCCCCCTAAACCCCTCATACCCGTACACCTCCGGCAACAGTCCCGCCTCCACCGCTCTTTTAATGCTGATGCAGGGCAGATCACGGGTGTAAATCTCTTCGCGGGTAAGCGTTCTTAGGTTTATAGTGGGATCATCCTTCGCCATGTTATACATCATCTTAAGGTAAAGCGCACTCCAGCTTCGCATGGGATGCTGATGGTTTTCCCGCAGGGCGTTGTAACGAGCCCGGTAGGGATAAAGGTCATTAATAAACGCCTTGCTTGGCTTAATCGCAAAAAGATTTGCCGTGATGCTCCCCACCCGCTCATTTTCGGCGGTTAGCCTTGGGTAGGTATTCCGCCGGGCATACACCCGTCCCAGCTCTTTACTAAAGCAATACACCAGACCATCCGCCTTACCGGTATAGCCTGCCAATCCATATTGAAACGTAACTTTCATTGTTCTCTCCTTATCTCTCTTTGTAGGGGTAAACCCCTGTGTTTACCCTTCCGGGCTTCTAACGTCTAACGTCTAACGTCTAACGTCTAACCTCTAACGTCTAACATTTCACACCCTCTATAGTAGTATGTGGGACAAAAACCAAAATTTGGGACAGAAATCCAATAAATCTTCAAAACCCCCAAAAAAAGTTACCTCCTCACCTTTCTGTCACCTGACTCCCTTCTTCACCCTCCCTTCCTCCTTACACGGGCTACGCGGAGGCGATTCCCTCATGAATCCCTCGTCCCACCTCGGAATCACCACGGGTTCACGAGTGCGTCACGAGGTGTTAAAGACAGAGAGCAAACATAAACAGGCAAAACCCCATTGGTGGCAAGGAATCACCAGTTAACGCAGGTTGCAAACCTGCTTCTACAACAGTTTGCAAAACTATGCTACACCTCACTGTAACCTGACACCTAACACCTAACACCTAACACCTAACACCTAACACCTACCCCCTCTGCTTTTCTCTGCTTCTCTCTGCTTTTCTCTGTGTTGAAAAAACAAATCTCTACCCTTACTCCCATTTAAGCCCAAACAAAATTCTTGACCAAAACCCAAGCCCAAAAAATAGTAAAAAACAAAGATAAATACTCTGAGGGATTATGAGCGATATAGCTATCCAACGCTTCCTGAGCGAACTGGCAGAACTTAAGCACCGTAGCGGTAAACCCAACGAATCCTCCATCCGCCTTGCGTTTATAAAGCTGTTGGGCGATTACGCCAAAGCCAAAGACCTGCAATTGGTTCTTGAAACTTCGGTGAAGGGAAAACTGG
>CAYSGM010000125.1:0-8483 GCA_964430595.1 uncultured Candidatus Cloacimonas sp. | reverse complement strand
GTAAGGATACAACGGTTTTCGAGACCGTCCCGTTCAACCGCTCCGGCAACTCTCCTTGGTTAGTCAGCGTCTGTCTTTAAAAAAACTGGTAAGCAGGCTGGAGCATTCTTGCTCCATAACCTTAGGAATCACAATGGGATGATGATTAAAGCTCTTGTCCTTCAGCACATTGTAAACCGAGCCAACCACACCGGCTTTAGGATCGGCTGCCCCATAAACAAGGGTTCCCAGCCTGCTCCAGACAAGCATTCCGGCACACATCAGGCAAGGCTCCAAGGTTACATACAAACTGTAATCATATAGAAACACGGCATCAGAAGCCATGATTTTGTCAATAATCAATTTCTCGGCATGGGCTAAGGGATTGGCATACTGCTTGGTGCGGTTATGCTCACGCAGGATAATCTCTCCATCTTTAACCAGCACGGCACCCACGGGAATCTCGTTTTCCTGTGCGGCAAGCTTTGCCTCTTCCAGAGCAATGCTCATGTAGTATGCGTGAGGGGATTGCTCTACCAAACTCATGGAGCGTTGTAAATACTTACCTTGGCTTCTCTCACTTTGGTTTCCAACCACTTATCGAACCAATCGCTTGGCAGGATTCGCACATAAGCTCTGCGGATTTGTTCTGCGGGAACCTTTTGGTCTGTAAATCTAAGTGTATTTACCGCAGGAACAATCAACACTCCATTATGTTCCACAGCAGGGAATTCTAGTTTATTCATAAACGCCTTGGCAGCTTGGTAGTAAACTGAATCTAGCGGCTTATCCTGCCAAACGGTATCTATGTTCGCACCAGTCAACAGAACTGAAGGTGGAAGATAGCTAGAAATGAGCCTTTGGGCAGCCGTCCAGGATTGAGCACGTTGGAGATTTATCTCTTTACGGCGAATCTCAGTAAGTTCAGCGGTTATAAGGCTTCTCACTTCGTCCAGAGGCTGCACTTCCTTAGTCTGGTTTTCCAGAACTTCGATCACTATCCAGGCAGAAAGAGTGGTGGAATACTGTGGCTCTAGAATGGTTCCTGCCGGAGCAGAACGCAGCTTTTTAAGGAGCTGTTTTTTCAGTTCGGGGGCATTGAAGTTTAGGCTATCCGGCTTTATGGCTTCACTTTCTGTGTAAGCAAGGTCAAATTCGTTTGCTGCTTCGCTCAAGCCAATGCTCAAAGCAAGATTCATGAGGTTTTTAGCCTTAAGTTCAGGGGTGGAAAGAGTAACAGTTCTTGCTAAACTCTGCACGATTATGGTGCGATACTGGGTTAAAGATTTGGTGCTTTGCAGCTTTTGGTGAATTGTCCAGCCGGTTTCACTGCGTTGTGGGGGAGAGCAGGCTCCATCGGGTAACAGGCTGAACTCTTGTTGCAGATCAGCAGGTAATTCGGCAGTTTTCACGTAGCCTTTATCAACTAAGGTCATCAGACCGGAACCGCTGTTAGTGCTGTGGATGATATCTTCTGCGGAAACACCGCTGTTAATGGCCTGGCACACGGAATCTGCCAGGGCTTTGGATAGCATATGGTCATCACTATCCGGCACAACAGGGACAAGACTGTAGGCGATGCGGTGGTAAGGTTTAAGGCTGTAGCGAGTCAGGTTGTTGCCATAGTAGGAATTTATCTCACTCTCGCTGATCTTTACCTCCACTTCCTTGGGATCGAAGATAAAGAGCTCTATGTCCGCGTTACTGGATAAAATCTTGGCTATTTGCTTGCTTTCTGCGGGGGATATAAGCTCGTTTTCGATAAGCTTGGCTTGCAGCTTCATGATGGGAATCAAGTTTTCCTGGTAGTGCTTGCGGAGCGGTGAAAGGTTTTCCGGGCGGTCATTGGTAAGAGACTGAAGGTAAATCTGTTTATCGAACTTACCATCGGTCTTGAACAGATTTGATGCCAAGATATGTGCCGGGATGGAGGAAGACAGAGTGTCTATCACTTCACGTTGACTGGCAGTGATCTTGTATTTCTGGAAATAGTCTTTTAGGATTACGTAGCGAGTGATGTTCTTCCAGGTTTCTTTGAAGAGTAATATCTTTTCTTCCTGATCAGGACTGCGTCCCGCGGAAAAGCTAAAGTTGGCATAATGCCCTCTGTATGCACCAACAAATTCATCGGTAGGAATGTTGGTACCGTTTACACGACCGGCACTGTTGCCTGGATTAGTGGCGCAGGAAGCAAGTAGCAATAATGCTGCTGCAAAGGTTAGAATAAGGAGCTTGTTCATGATTCTCCAATCAAACGGTTTTGGATTTCCATTAAGTATTGCCAGGCTTGCACCGGGCTAAGCTGGTTTAAATCCAATTCCTTTAGTTCTTTTATAATGGGATCGTGTTCACCTGCCTTGTCAGCAAGTACTTCAAAAATATCAATCTGAGGGGTGTCGCGGTTCAGCTTCTTACGGATTGAGGAGGATAAGCCCTGGGGACTTATCTCATGCTCTTCCAGGTTCTTCAGTATCTCTTTGGCACGACGGATTACCTTATCCGGCACACCCGCAAGCCTGGCAACCTGAATTCCGTAGCTTTGGTCAGCTCCACCACGTTCTATTTTACGGATGAAGATCATTTCATCATTCCAGAGCTTAACGGCTACGTTGTAGTTCTTTATGTCGGGGTAGATGTTTTCCAGTTCAGTTAGCTCGTGATAGTGAGTGGCAAACAAGGTTAGGGCATGCTTATACTTTTGGATATGCTCGATAATCGCCCAGGCAAGGCTTAAGCCATCGAAGGTAGATGTACCCCGCCCGATTTCATCCAGCAAGATAAGGGAACTCGCTGTGGCAGAATTGAGGATATTGGCTGTTTCTATCATCTCAACCAGGAAAGTGCTTTGTCCCTGAGCAAGGTTGTCTGATGCACCCACACGTGTGAAAACTCTGTTAAACAAAGGCAAACTCATACGTGTGGCAGGGACGTAGCTTCCCATCTGTGCCATGATAACCAGTAAGCCTACTTGCCTTAGATAAGTAGATTTTCCAGCCATATTGGGTCCGGTGATAAGCGCAATGCAGGTATCAGGATAGTCCAGGCTGGTATCGTTGGGGATAAATTCATCGTTATCTACCAGTTTCTCTATAACAGGATGACGTCCTCCGCTTATCTCTAGCTCCCGGCTTTCAGTGAAAGTGGGGCAGGTATAGCGGTTTTGCCAGGCAAGGAAGGCAAGCGTGCTGAAAACATCAATCTCAGCAATTAGCTCGCTAAGCAACTGAAGACGGGGAAGTGATTCTGCCAGAGAAGCTCTTAGCTCCTTGTAGAGCTCGTACTCCAGGTTCTTTATCTTCTCTTCGGAGGATAGGACTTTAGCTTCGAATTCTTTAAGCCTGGGAGAGATATAGCGTTCTGCATTAGCCAAAGTCTGCTTGGCTATGTAGTAATCCGGCACTTTACTCTTGTGCTGGGTAGTAACTTCCAGGTAGTAACCAAATACGCGGTTGTAACCAACCTTCAGGCTGGGGATGCCGGTTTTCCTGCGTTCTTCTTCCTCCAAACGGGCGATCCAACTTTTACCATCGTGGATCAATTCCAGGAGCTCATCCAGATCAGGGGTATAGCCGGCAGCAAAGATACCGCCTTCGGTTATGGTGATAGGTGGGTTTTCCCGGATCGCTTTATCGATCATATCGGTGATGTCATCGTAAGCATCCATCTGTGCAGTCCAGTAGTTAAACAGAGGATTGCTGAAACTTTCCAGCTTAGATTTAAGGCTCTTGGCAGAATAAAGGTAGGATTTCAGGGAAAGCAGTTCGCGGGGATTAATCCGCAAAGAACCAAGCCTGGAAGTAATCCGTGCAATGTCACCTATTTCCTTCAGGTTGCTGCGTAGGTCTTTCATGTACGCACTCTTTTGCAGGAAAGAGGCTATGATGCCTTGCCGTTTTTGGATATCACTCAAATCCATGAGGGGGTGAAGCAACCACTGTTGCAACAAGCGGGAGCCCATAGGGGTCATGCTTTGATCCAGCACAGAGATCAAGCTTCCGTGCCTGGTTCCGTAACGGATGGAACGGGTTAGCTCCAGATTGCGTCGGCTGATTTCATCCAACTGCATGTATTGTGACAGTGAGTAGTATCTAAGTGAGGAAATATGCTTCAGCGGGGAACTATACAAGCCCTGCACATAAGCTATTGCTGCTCCTGCCGCAGTAGCACCCAGGCTTTTGTTATGCGCACCAAAGGCTTCCAGAGAGCTTACTCCAAAGTGCTTCTTCAAGGTTTGGTTAGCTTCGGATACCTGAAACTGCCAGGATTCAAAGATGCTTACGGTTGGCTCGTATTCCAGCCTTAGGTTCTTGATAAATGCTTCGGAAGATGGGCTATCCACCACTATCTCAGCAGGCTTCAGCCGTTGCAGTTCGTTGGCAAGCTCCATGGCATTCAGTTCGGTGAAAATGAATTCCCCCGTGGAGAGATCAAGATGCGCCAAGCCTATCTTGCGCAGAGGATCAAGGTAATACACCGCTGCAAGAAACACGTTAGCATTGCCTTCCAGCAAGGAATGATCCAGCACAGCACCAGGGGTAATGATTTCGGTTACTTCGCGTTTAACCAAGCCGATTGCTTTCTTGGGGTCTTCTGTTTGCTCGCAAATAGCAACCTTCAAGCCTGCTTTTATCAGTTTATCCAGATAAGTGCTGAGCGCATGGTAAGGAAAACCGGCAAGAGGAATAGGGTTGTCATCATTTTTATTGCGGGTGGTTAGGGTAATATTCAAGATTCTCGAGGCTGTGTGAGCGTCCTCAAAGAAGGTTTCGTAAAAATCGCCCATCCGGAACAGCACCAGTTTATCAGGATGTTTTTGTTTCACATCATAGAACTGGCGCAGCATGGGGGTAAGCTTGGTCTCTTCTTTCCCTTTATCCATAGGCTTTAGTATTGGGTTACAAAGCAATTGATATCGTTGCTTACGAGCTGAGTTTTAGCTGCTTCCGCCTTGGTCTTTTCATCATAGGCACCGGAAAGCACCACCCAGGTTTTCTTTCCGCCCGATACATCTTCATAATACGCAGCGGGAAGGTTAAGTAGCCTGATGTTGATCACCAGCTTATTTGCATTTGCTTCCAGAGAAAATCTGCCTGCCTGAATCCAATAACCACTACTTGGTTTTGCCTTTAGCTTCACCGGTGCATTAGGGGTTTGTGGTGTAAGTGTAACAGGCGTAGCGTTTGGCGTTACAGCAGGACTGGTGTTGGCTGTAACATCCGGTGGGACTTCAGGTTCCGTAGGAATCTGGAGCAGGGAGTATGGATACAGGAAGCTGATATCTATCGTCTTATTACGGCTGCGAAGCTCAAACAGGCGGTCTTCGATCAGGTAAGCAATCTGCGAGTATTTGTTCAATTCATATCCCCGACGATAAAAGCCAAGGGCATCAATCAGCTTATCAGATTGCTCGTGTGCATATCCCAAGCGATATAGCAGATATTGCTCATCCACATCAGTTAGTTTGGCGTTCAGCAGCTTGTTAAGCGTAGTAATTGCACTATAGGCTTTCTTCTGAGTGAGATAACACTCAGCAATCAGATAGTGTGCTGCTTCGGTATATTCTCCGTTTACAGCCATACGCAGGTAGTTTTCCGCATTGCTGATCGCCCCGCTAAAATCATCCTGCCACCAGGCACAAAGTCCCAGCCAATAGAACCGCTCCATGAGCCCCGTGGAGGATATTTTCTTTAGCGAAGTTTTTGCTTCTTCTATATCTCTTTCCAAGATATGGAGTTTGCCTATTTCCAGCAAGCTCATCTGAGCATACTCGCTTTTAGGATATTTTGTCACCACTTGCTCATGAGCGCTTAAAGCATCGGATTTCTTTATCTTAAGCATAGCGTTATAATAGCCTGCAAAAGCGCGTTCTTCATCGCTGTTTGGCTTCAGGGTGCCAAGAGCATCCTGCACTTCATCAATCTTTCCCTTATTATACATGTCTGCAAGATCGTTGAATTCCTTACGCACGGCAGCGTTTAAGAACACTGCCATGATAACAAACAGGAGCGTAATTACAAGGTTCCGATAAGCTTGCGGGATTGTAAACACCATTAGTTACTCATGGAGTTCAGAAGGTCATAATTTGTCTCTGTAGTCTGCATTTTCTTACGCAGAGTCTCGATACCTTGGACGGGGCTTATCGTTTTTAGATATTTCCGCAGCACATACATACGGTTAAGCTCGTTCTTGGTTAACAGCAGTTCCTCACGTCTGGTTCCGCTTTTTACCAAATCTATGGCAGGATACAGCCTGGAATCGCTTATGGAGCGATCCAGCACCAATTCCATGTTACCGGTTCCCTTGAATTCCTCAAAGATAACCTGATCCATCTTGCTTCCTGTATCTATCAAAGCTGTTGCGATAATGGTAAGGCTTCCGGCTTCTTCCGTGTTACGGGCAGAGCCAAAGAACTTCTTGGGTCTAATCAACCCGTTCGCATCAATACCACCGCTCAATACTTTACCGCTGGATGGGGTTACATTATTATAAGCACGTGCAAGCCTGGTGATACTATCAAGCACGATCACCACATCCTGACCCAATTCTACCATACGTTTAGCTTTTTCTAACACCATCTCGGCTACTGCGGAGTGATTCTTCGGAGATTCATCAAATGTAGAGCTGATAACTTCACGGTTACCCGGCTTTAGTATCTTCTTCATTTCGGTTACTTCTTCCGGGCGTTCATCCACCAGCAGTACGATAAGATATACTTCCGGGTGATTGCTTAGGACTGCATTGGCAGTATCTTGCAACAGCGTTGTTTTACCGGTGCGGGGGGCAGCAACTATCAGTCCGCGTTGACCCTTACCAATAGGAGTGAAGAGATTAATGATCCGGGTGCTGAAGTTTAGGGGATCGAATTCCAGATTCAGGCGTTCGGTGGGATAGTATGGCGTCAGTTCATCAAACAAGCGCAAATCCTGCATACAGGTTGGCACCAGGTAGTTCACAGATTCCACTCTCAAGAGGGCATAATACTTCTCCCCTTCTTTGGGTGAGCGTACCGGACCACTGATCATATGTCCGGTTTTTAGTCCAAAACGCCTGATTTGGGTTAGGGAAACATACACATCATCCCTGCCAGGATTGTAATTATTCTGGGGAAAGCGCAAGAACCCAAAGCCATCGTCCATAATCTCCAAACAGCCGGTAACAAAAGCCAAACCTTCCTGTGCTGCCTGAAACTCCAACATTTTAAAGATAAGCTCATTACCTTTAAGCTGAGTGTAACCTGGGATACCTATCTTTTTCGCAATGCGATTTAATTGAACTTGATTTAAGCTAAACAGATCGTCTTCAATTAACATTACTTATCTCCTTTTGGTTTATAACCGGTTATAATTATACGGCTGGCACTGGCACAGCCAATTTCTGATATACGTTTCAGCATACTGTTTCCTTCGGCAATCAGGCTTTCACTATTGGGCATGGCTTCCAGGCGTTTGATAGTGTCCTTACAGTTGCGGATTAGGGTTTCACAGTTTTTACTGGGATTATCTACTGGCACGTAGAAATCTATGATTTGTTGTTTATCCAAGGGTAATCTATCGGCAATTTCCCGCAGTTCAGCACGGGTATAGGTGTTGCGGTGATACACCCCGGAGAGCATATCAACCCCGGCGATCCAATGATGCATCAGGATATGAGTTTCCTGCGCAGGACTTTGATCTCCGTCGCTATACATTTCGGTAATCAGCAGAAGTCCTTTTGGCTTCAATACCCGCAGAAGTTCCGCGAACACTTTATCAGGATTTTCCAAATGGTGCACCGAGTTGGACATGCATACCATGTCAAAATAGTGATCTTCAAACTGGATATTCTCAAGATTCATGCGGAAGATTTCCACGTCGTTTTCAGGGAATATTTTGCTTGCATAATCCACGCTACGTTCGGATGCATCAATACCGACTATTTGAGTATAGGATTTCAGGCTCTGCTTCAGGGTGTGGATGAATTCGCCTCTTCCGGTGGCAGCATCTAATACTATTCCGCCATCCACCTGCGAAAGGATCTTGATGATTTCTTTCATGAGAATCTCCTCGCTTGTAATTGAGATTGGCTCAGGAGGTTATTTCCCCCTTATTGACATCACGATTGTTTAACAGCGTGAGAGCTTAGCTGATGATGTTGCCAGGATTAAGTGCTCAAGCATCATAGGTGAGTAACTCACTAGTGCCTAAAAGTAAAGTATTATATCACAACCTCTTCTCGTATCCGCTTTGAAAATAGTTTTTACTTGAATGAACTATCTAACAATCGAATCTATTCTTTTGAAGCTGCGGTTTTCCGTCAAGAAATATCTTTCTTCTGTTTTGTCTGGGATGATACGACTGAGATTTGTGCATATTTCAACTGCTTAAAACTTTCCATTTGCCACTCCTATTCGGGGTAACGTCTTAAAGAGTGGTGTATAAGAAAAGGTTGACTTGAATAAGTTCGAGCCAAGGTTACAACTGGTGAAAGACGAATCTCAAAAGGAGTAACACATGGCTCGATCACAA
>CAYSGM010000124.1:0-8736 GCA_964430595.1 uncultured Candidatus Cloacimonas sp. | reverse complement strand
TAGGAGGCAGTACTATCCAAACCTATGAACGGGAAATAGCGATCAAAGAATGCGACTTCGGGCAAAGTGATCAGTTTCACCAATACAGATTTCAATCCCCCTGGATGGCATTGAATCAGGTTAATTTCCGCGAATATAAAACCCTTAATCCCGTGGAACAAAACCAACGCTTGCGCACGATCCTTAAAAACAACCTAAAAACCTTATCCAAAGGTTTTGAATACTGGATTCCCGAAGCGGACAAAATTCAGGTGGATGGCTGGTTCAAACCCATGGAAGTGAACTTTCATAACCAAGTGATGCAATGCTTCACCGGGGAATTCACTACTAATTTTATCATTCCAGAATACCTGGGACTGGGGAAACAATGTGCACGGGGGTTTGGAGTGGTGCAAAAAACAAAGGAGATTCTATGATACCAACCTATGGAACTATCGGCAAGATTGTAATGCAAAAAGAGGGTTTTAAGGATTTACCGCCCAAGGAACAGAAGCTATTTATACTATCCCAGTTTTGTTGCGATATGGTTGATTATCACTGGAAGGATAAAAAGAATAAAGACCTAGAGCATTATGGCAGACTTCTGGAACTTCAGCTTGATACTAAGAACAAAACGTGCAGGTTCACACAGGGAACCCAATTGTTTGAGGATAAGAGCAAAGACTTGATGATCTTTACAAATTATGCCCCTAATGACCCCAACATTTATGGGACACACACATCAGTGAAAACTATCCTTGGTTTTGAATTGCTTCAGTTCATAGAGAAAAGCAGGAAAGACATCATATGGACTCAGCAAGAACAGGTAGATGATTTTCTTCTCTTTTTGAAAGACATCCAAGATACTTTCTATTTGGGTGATGAACCAGGAACAAGACTTAAATACAACTTGTTGGAACAAGATCAACAAGCAGTGTTCCCTGATCCAGACGTAGAAGATACACTTGGTGTTTTAAGAACCATGGCAAAGGAATACAAAAAAGCTTACAAAAAGAAGCTTGATGCTTACCTCGTAAGCACTCTTAAGGACTTGGTAACTGATAGGCAAGCTTATGCTTTAAGAGTGGATGGAAAACTCTTGCACGAAAGCGAGTTTGCAGAATGCTACACAGATGTTCTATATTACTACATATTTGGGAAACAATTCTACAGCTCTAAATACAAGGGTACCTGCCACATTTGTTCAAAACAAGCCACCTTAGCTGAAGACATCTCCCTCAAGCAGAAGTTCTATGGAACAACAAACCCTCTGTACTTTGACTCGGTGAATGCCGGGTTATCCAAGTTTTCTTTTTCCATGTGCAAAGAATGCTATGAAGAGGTAATTGTGGGAACACAGTATGCAGCAAAGACGCTTAATACTCGCATTTTAGGGATGAAGGCTATTGTGCTTCCAGAAATTAAGTTTGTTCCTAATAATCCGGGAGATTTAATCGATCCCCAAAGCATGAATGCTGCCGTCAAGCTATTGCGTAATGCCTCCCAACAAGAGAGGAAAGACTGCATTATCCTTTTAGAAAAACTGCAAACTAGATTACAGGAATTTTCAATTCTGTTTTATCATAAACCAAGTGCAACTTCACAGGAATTCATTGTACATGGACTGCTGCGCAGCATCAAACTAAGTAGTTTACTAATTAAAACGGAGCATCTTGATGAGCTTGCTTTCACAAATCAGTTAGGCACTATGTTAAACTATGGAGGAGAGCTATCCTTTGAAGGATTGCGATATCTGACACTCCCCTCGAAAGAATCTCACCCCCAGTTAAAAGCATCAGAGTATTTCAGGATTAATAAGACTATAGTCCAAATGCTCAACACATATTTGTACGATCAAAAGTTCCATTACAACCAGCTCATAAGCCAGTTTGTAGATACCTTCAACCGCAAGTATAATCACCTCAAATCAAAAGATTATAGCCTTGTTCTGGATTTATCCCCATATATGATGAGCTTATATATCAATCATTTAGTAAAATTCAACCAATTAGAAGGAGTGCCAATAATGGAAGTTAGACAAATGACTACCAAGCTTAATGATGAAAACATCCTTCAATACTTTGCTAATAATGCCAAAGTGTACGAGGGTAATTATCATGCCCAGGGCTTGTTTATTCTGGGATACTACATAGCAGAAGTAGAAAGGAAGCAGCGGAAAAAAGGGATTTCTGCTACATTAATTAATCGTCTTAACTTAAGAGGAATTCCAATTCAAAAAGTTAAGTCGGTTATTGCACTGGTAGAAGATATGCGGAGTATCTGGCAGACCTATAATGACCCCGTTACTGATTCATATTTTCGAGAGTGTTTAGCAGATATCGAGTTTTCTACAATGATGCCGGAGGATGTTGTGTTCCACGTGATAAGTGGAAGAGCATATTCGTCATATCAAACAAAGCTTTATTTTAACACTGAAAATGATAAAAAACAAGACAATAAGGAGGAACAAAATGATTAACAGAAACTCAGAAATCCTATTTCTCTACGATGCTCAAATGTGCAATCCCAACGGGGATATGGACAATGAGAACAAACCCCGCATGGATTATGACACATCCACAAGTTTAGTATCTGACGTTCGCTTAAAGCGTTATCTGAGAGATTACTTTGAAGACATCAAGGGTCTGGAGATATTTATCTCCAATAAGGCTAAGGATGCCAA
This sequence comes from uncultured Candidatus Cloacimonas sp., assembly GCA_964430595.1. Taxonomy (GTDB): domain Bacteria; phylum Cloacimonadota; class Cloacimonadia; order Cloacimonadales; family Cloacimonadaceae; genus Cloacimonas. The sequence continues at coordinate 6,074 of CAYSGM010000124.1, read as the reverse complement.
AGAGCGCAATGCCCAAATAAAGAAAATTGGGAAAGACCACAAAAGCTTAATCGACGTCAGACTGTTTGGTGCAGTAACCGCAGAAGATACAATTGGCAGCCATTTTACCGGTCCTGTTCAGTTTAACTGGGGCTATTCGCTGCATCCAGTGGAACTCGTTGATAGTTCAACAATCACTTCCAGTTTTTCCAGCGGACAGGGAATCGGTAAAGACTATCGTTTGCACTATTCTTTAGTCGCTTTTTCCGGTAGTATAAATGCCAATGCAGCAGAGGGGACAGAGCTTACAGAGGATGATCTGCTGCTTCTGGATGAAGCGATAATTAAATCCATTCCTTTGGCACGCACAAGAACCAAGATTGGGCAATATCCCCGGCTATACCTTAGAATTGAACTGAAAAGTAAAGAGGATTTCCTAAAGGATATGCGAAGCATGGTGCAAATAGAATCCCTCAAACCCAATATCAATGCTAACCTGCGCCTTATTCGTAAACCAGAAGACTATTATCTAAACATCGCTGCTTTGATTGACTACCTGGAGAAAAACAAAAACAAGATAGCCAAAATTCATTATTGGAAAGATGATCAATTGTCAATTCCGGAAATCGATAGATTATTCAGTGAAGTTAGCTGGAAACATAACCTTACCCTATAGATATTTGGGGGGAGCATGATTAGCATGAACAACTTGGATAGAATAGTGGAACTGAAGCTTTCCGGCAAGTTTGCACATTTCCGAAAATTCTATACAAATGCATCTTCTCTTACCTATTTAATCCCACCTCGTACGTCTATTTGTGGGCTTTTGGCATCGATTATGAAAATCCCCAGAGACGGCTATTATGATTTGTTTAGTTCGCAGAACCTTGCAATAGCTATTGCAATCCCAATAGAAAGCAGCTTTGTTAAGATTATGCAGACCTTGAATTATGCACAGGATAAAAGCTCTACTACGCCTATCAACGATTTATCCGCTCACAAACAATGCCGTCTGGAACTCCTAAAGTCAGCAGGGAATAAGGAGATGGTGTGGTATGTATATTTAGGATATAGCTCTGAAAGTGATCCTGCTTTTTCAATTCTGGAGAAAAAGATTATAGCACAGGATTTTGGCTATGGTTTACATTTGGGACAGAGGCAATTCATAGCGCATCTGGAACATATTAGAACCTACAAACAGGATGAGATTAGCCATTGCGAAAGGTCAGATTATCTTGATTCAGCGATATGTAAAGAGCAGATCGTAGATATCCAAACTGAAAACTATCACCTCAGCATTGAGCGGATGCCGTTGGAGCAAGCGGTTGAGAAAATCAAAACAAAAACCCATAGAGAGTCGGTTCGCTTTGGTGATGTTGTAGTAGAAATGACAGGGCAACGCCTAAAGGGGAATTTCAATAATACTGTTGAGCTACATAATTCTATGCGGAGCAGAATCTCGTTTCTATGATTATTATATCCCATCCTGCATCTAAAGGAAATAAAGAGAAGCCTCTGGAAACGCATCTGCTTAATGTGGCAGAAGCAGCAAGTATGAGTATCCAGAGGCTTTCTCTTAACATTCATTTACTTACTCAAGAGCAACTTGCCACTCTTGCTTATAAAATTGGTCTGATGCATGATTTGGGCAAGGCTACTTCTCATTTCCAGCACTACATCAGAGGTGGGGCTCGTAATAACCTTACTCATCACAGCTACATCTCATCAGTCATCACCTATTATAATTTCATGGGAGATAAAGAACTAAGCTGCTTTGCCCCCATCGCCTTTAAAGCAGTACAAAAACATCATGGCAACTTAAGCTCTTTCTTTAATAATCATTTGGATAGTAATGCCCTTATCGGCGAGACACTGTCTATATACCAAAACCTGAGTCAGCAGATTAAAGCTAATCAGTCATTCCAAACATTCATGGAGCTATATGGAATCACAATACCTGATCTTAATCCAATAGTAATGAAACAATTTGCCAATGTTATCGATCAATTTGAGCCTGAGAATGGGATTGAAGACGCCATTGAGCTGTTCTTGGTGCAAAACCTTCTGTTTTCTGTTCTTACTGACGCAGATAAACATGATGCTGCATGCATAACCACAGAAGATAATAGCACTTTTATCCAAGCTTTAGATTATTCAACCCAGAAAGCAGTTGCTGGTTTGCCGTCTGCGCACAGTGAGATCAATATAATCCGCGCTCAATTTCTGTGCAGCATAAAAGAGAACGACAGTATCACTCAGACCAATAAATTGTACTCCATGACAGCACCTACTGGCAGCGGGAAAACCTTTGCTTGTATGGAGTTTACACATAAGCTTCAAAATGCACTTAATGAAAAACGGCGTGTTATTTACTGCCTTCCATATACATCTATTATCGATCAGAACTTTCTGGAATTTGAGAAAGTTCTAAAACTCAACACTGAAATCCCTCTCGCATCTGAGTATAAATATCTATTGAAGCATCATCACTTGGTGGATTACTATCAATTTAAGAATGATGATCCTGAGTATGACTACAATGACTACCTAAATGACAACCTGATTGCAGATTCATGGGAGGCTGCTTGTGTAGTTTCCACTTTCGTGCAGTTGTTTCACTCTCTGATTGGTTCCCGAAATTCTATGGTACGAAAGCTACACAATATCATCAATTCAATAATCTTGATGGATGAAGTGCAAAGCTTACCTGCCAAATACTACCCCCTCATCAGAGCAGTATTTGCTGTCTTGGCAGAACGCTTTGATACCTATCTGTTAACTTGCACAGCAACTCAACCCTACATCTATAAACCAGGTTCATACGTGGAATTATGTGCGCAAGAATTTTTTAACAAACCGGTTTTCAACAGAGTGAAACTCTCGATTATCTCAGAATCACACACTATAGACTCATTTTGTGCTTCTGTTCTTAATCTGGATGATGTACAAAGCGCTCTGCTTGTCATGAATACTAAGCGGGCTGCTATTGCCCTTTACAAAACTATCTGCGATCGCTATCAGGATTCTCATGAGGTGTTGTGTCTAACCACTCTTCATACTCCCATTCACAGGCAAGATACCATTTACCACATCAGCAGTCTCTTAAGAAAAGGCAAGAAAGTTATCTTGGTTTCAACCCAGCTTGTAGAAGCAGGTGTTGATCTTAGTTTTAGTAGGGTTTATCGTGATATGGGACCCATGGATAGCATCGTCCAGGTAGCTGGTAGGTGCAATAGACACGGAGAATTGGGCTATTTGGGGGGAGAAATGTTTCTGTTAAACCTTCACGACGATAGGGGGGAGTACTGTCAAAAAGTGTATGATAAATACCTCTTGGCGAAAACCCGCGACTGTTTGAAAACCTATACTATCATTACAAGCCTTCAGTTTTCCGATCTGATTAATGCTTATTACCAGAGTATTGACATTGGGGCAGAAGGTTACGCGGTTATGAAGGCTATTTCCTGCTTGAATTATGATCAAGACATAAACAATCAAATCCCAATTAAGAAATTTCTCTTAATTGAGAACGATTATGCTTCAGAGACAGTCTATGTTTTAACGGATCAAACAGCGGAGGATGCTATGCAGACGATATTGGGAAGCCGTGAAGCATTGAAAGATTCAACACTTGCTACAAAACAGGTTTCGCAGTTGCAGCTAAATATGACTAGGGCATACCACGTCTTAACGGCATACCAGTTAAATCTTTCTATGGCGGATTGCAGTAAATACAGCCAAGAAATGCTGTACTTCAACAAACTAACAGATCATGTGTATTACATTAAAAATGAATATTGGGAAAGCGCTTACAGCCGCGATACCGGGTTTCTATTAGACCCTAATGATGCAGGTGGGTGCTTGGCACTATAAGTTATGGAACTACACCTCAATACCTACGGCAGCTTCATCAAAAAGAAAGACGATATGTTCGAGATCAGCGTGGACGAAAAGAAAACCAAGCTATCGCCGGAAAAAATATCTTCCATTGTAATCTCAAGTGCGGTATCCATCACTTCGGATGCAATTCAATTGGCAATGGATTACAATATTGATATTGTGTTTCTGGATAAATACGGTGATCCTTATGGCAGGGTTTGGTATCCCAAAATTGGTAGTACAGTGCTAATCCGGCGGCGGCAATTGGAAATGCTGAGCGATGCCACCGGCTTGCAGTTCATCAAAGAGCGCATCTCCATCAAGATCATGCACCAATACCGCTTTCTTAAACGTTTGATCTCTAAGCGGGATTGTGATGCCTCTATATTCCAAACCCGTTTAACCCGAATGCAGGAGGCTGCCAATTGCATAATGCAAGCAGAAGGAAATCTGGAGCTGCTTGCCAACAGCTTTATGGGTTGGGAAGGTGGTGCTTCCAAAAACTACTTCGGCATCCTTGCTGAGCTTATCCCGGAAGCATATCCTTTTGAAGGGCGAAGTTCCCGTCCCGCCAAAGATGCCTTTAATGCCATGCTGAACTATGGCTATGGAATGCTGTATTCCAAAGTAGAGCGCGCCTTGATTATCGCCGGGTTAGATCCTTACCTGGGGCTTTTGCACAGCGATAACTATAACAAGAAGTCCTTTGTTTTCGATTTTATCGAGCCGTATCGCGTTTTGGTGGATGAACCGGTGTTTTACCTCTTTTCCCGGCATAAGTTTGTTGATGATTTCATTCAGCCCGTTCACAAGGGTGTGTTACTAACCACAGCTGGAAAGAAGTTTCTTGCCCCCGCCCTACTGGAGCACTTCGAGGGCATAATCCGCTATCATAACAAGAACCGCAAACGTATAGACATGATCCAAACTGATGCACATGCCTTTGCCAATTACCTAATCAGCAAGCGCGAGGCTTATCTGGAAAGCTCCCAAAGTGTGAAACTAACAAACTTCCTGAACAACAGCGGAGATGGCGATGGGGAGGACTGATGCTAACCTGGGTAATGTATGACATCGTGAAAGACAAAGCCCGCACCAAGGTATCCAAATGCTGCGAAAAAGCCGGTATCTATCGCGTTCAGTATTCCGTGTTTCTGGGCGATTTGAACAAAACCAAACGTAAAGAACTGAGAAGCCAGATAGAAGAGCTGATCAATCCGGAAGTGGATAGAGTGTATATCTTCCCCATGTGCAGCGAGGATTTTAGAAGCTGTGAGTTGCTTGGTCAGGCGTTCGATCCAGAGCTGATAACAGACGAGATAAAGGCTTTGATGATTTGATGGATTTTCAATTTATCACGCCTTCTGAGGTGATGGAATACCTTTTTTGCCCCCGCTTTGTTTACTATTTGAATGTGCTAAAGATAGATCAGCACGAACATCGGCGAAATCTGGTTAACAAAGGCAGAGATATCCATCAGCTAAAACTTGTGCAAAACAAGGATTACCTGCGCAAATCCGCAGGAGCTATTGATAAACTTGTGGATGTTTACCTGTCCTCAGAAACGTATAAACTTGTAGGGCGGATGGATGAAGTGCTATTCTTGAACGATGGCAGCGCAGCACCCTTGGATTATAAATATGCATTCTGGGATAACAAGGTATATAAAACCTTGAAATACCAACAGGTTCTGTATGCCATGCTGATTATGGATAACTTCAATATCCCTGTGAATAAAGCATTTATCGTATATACCCGCACAAAAAACCACCTTGTGGAGATACCGATAAACCAAAAAATGATAGACCAAGCAAAACAAATCCTTGACGAAGTATTCAAGATTATCAATCTGGCACAATACCCAAAGGCTACAACAACAAAAAGAAAGTGTGAAGATTGCACCTACCGGAATGTTTGTGTTGCCTGAGGTGAATTTATGCTTGTATTGATAAGGACATAGTTCTTTTACAAGCCCATAGCGTGTTTGTGCCGTTCCCGAGACCCATATTTAGGCATTAATTTGGGCTTGGATGCCTGATTAGTAAGCTATTTTGATCATCTTACATTTCGGCTTAACTATATTCCTTGTGTGGCACTTAAGTTTGTGGGTGGGTTTACCCCCCCCGTCCCTTAAATCAAGGATTGAAACACGAGTTTTACATTCGCAATGCGGGTGGATGTGATGGGTTTACCCCCCCCGTCCCTTAAATCAAGGA
>CAYSGM010000123.1:0-8978 GCA_964430595.1 uncultured Candidatus Cloacimonas sp. | reverse complement strand
AATGCCAGAGCCAATACTTCCCCGTCTCATATACCGGCTCGTCATCATTCTCCGTGCCCTCTTTCGTCCAACGTACTTCTACCAGTGTCCTCATCTTCTTCGTATCTGAAATAATATCCCTTACGTGTCAAGTGTTTTTTCTTAATCGCATCTATCATACCGGACTTACTCATTCCAACCACTCGTCTCGCCTCTGCCATGCTGTCAAAATCCCTTAACTTCTTGTGCTGGCTGTTCTCCATGATAACCTTCTTCTCCTGCGATTGATTGTAGTCCTTCTCCCTCGCATCATACCCTGCTCCATAAGCCATGTTTAATGCTTCTGTAACAGTCATCCCAAACTCCCTGATCTGCAGTTCAAGTTTATTTATGACGGTTTCTTTGTCCATTGTCAATCAAATATAATGCTCGAACATACATACCCCAACCCGAATACAAATAGCCACCATGCAAACATTATCTCAGGAAAGTATTTTCCTATGAGAATAGACCCGATTATAATAACCGCAAGGAACCCTATCAATACTCCTGTAATGAATAGTACACGCTTTGCAATTTTCCATATAACTGCCTTTAATGACTCTTTCTCTTGCCTGTCTATGCTTATTACTGGCTCAATCATAAAAGATGTTTGCGGATGAATATAAATCCTATCCGTCCTCATTAAGAATTTCTTTTGTAAATCTTCCATATCAATAACAGTCTAAGTTGATCTTCTTGAACTCAGCAAGCAAGACATCCTCGCTTGGCTTCTCTTTTATCTTATTCAACGGCACCCTGTTCTTTGATCCCTTTCTTTCGCCCCATGAATAACTTCCTAACTTACCAAAGTCTATGACCTCTGCCCCGGAGATAGTCAGTGCCTTAATGAGTTCGTTGGCAATGCCTGTCCGTTCATCATCAATAAGGTTTTTTACACCAAGCAATACCTTATCTTTCTTACATAAATCGTAAAATTCCATCGTTCCCTCAATGCTTTCCCTCTCCTGAAGGTATCTCTTATTCATAAACTCCTGGTACGATTTTGTTTTGTCGGGATTAGGCTCAAGACGTTGAATTTCTGCATCCCACCGTTCTGCTTCTGATAGATTCCCCTGCTTCTCGGCTTCCTGTTTCTTCTCGAAGGCTTCTTTCGCCGGGAGTATCCTATTATACCAGAAATTTTTTGTTATGTCAATGATCTTCTCACAAAGGGCTTCATCCCTCTCCAACTTCTCCACTCTGAATTTATTCCCGTCCTGCAAGATCGCTATTTCAGCATAATCAGCCTCAATGATTATCATGTACTGATGAATCTGCAAAAGATACTGCGGGGGCATCCCATCTTCCCATTTTTGAGCTACCCACTGGCTCATAGCCTTGCACTCCAAAACTCCCTCTGTGGTTAACGGTTGACCGGAAATAAGATTACGGCCTCCTTTCACGTTCATCACTCGGTCAAGGGATGCGAATAACCACGGGTATTTCGGATTGACCACATAGCCGTTGACATTCCGGCACTCACGGATCACTTTATTGTTCTTGTAGTTCTCAATGTAGCCATCCGTGCTTCCGTCCCAGAAAGTCCACATCTTAGCGATAATATCCTCATGTGTCCTTCCCCAGAACATAAATTCATTATCATCTTTACGTGGAGGGATAGTCCCGATTTTTTCATGGAACACCCATATTGAGGAATCATAATCCGGGTTCGGAAGGAGTATATTTCCAACCTCTGAGCCTCCTATGCCGTTTCTCCTGAACGAATACCATTCCTCGCTGTGTTGTGGAATCCTAGTTATTATTAAGTCTGATCTCATCTTACTTCAGGTTTAATGCTTTTGGGTGTGGTAGTTCCAAATTAAGCGGTTTGAGTTCGGCAAACATCTCACAGAAGATTTCCTGGAGAATGTCGGACTGCTCGGACATCATCTCGACTTCCTGCCGTCCTTCATTACTCACGTCCTTATACCAACGATCATACCACTTACAAGTCTTATCAACGAGTGTTTCATGCTGTTTGACGAGTTCCATGCCAGCCTCATAAAAAGATTGATAAAACTGTACCCACTGTTTGTAGTTGGCGTACTGCTTCTCTGCATTGGCTTTTTGCTCCTCGTCTTTCCACGGGTATTTCGGATCGTTCATAATCTTTGATGCGTCCTCAGTTCTCTTTATCTGAGGATCGAGTACCTTGGCTTTGAATTGGTCAAGGTGTTTGGCGAAGTTGTAATCGTTAACGTTGCTCATATAATAGTCTTTTAGATATAACAGTTAGGGCAAATACTTATCGGGGTGTTTGACTTAAACGTACTCTCGCAGTTCTGACAGATGTACTCCTTCATCTCTGGCTCTGCAATATGCTCCACGACACCGTTTTCGTCTGGTTCTTTCCACTTGCGTTTCTTATTTAACTCAAGTTTTTTTCCCGTGATATAGATTAAATCTGATGCCTTCATTCCATGATGGCTCGCTGCATCCAATAGTAGCATAAAACAATCGGCAAATTCACAGTCTCCGAAAAGTTTAGTGTCTGGATTTTCTTCAATAGCCTTAATAACTTCTGGCACCTCTTTGATTAAATGATGTAGCTGAGGGATTACCCTGTTCTCTCCGAAAGTAGCATCACTCCACTCCCGTATGTCGTCCATTAATTTCTGAAGGTCTTTCATTCCATGTATTTTATATGATGTTCGTTAGTAAAATAATGATCCACGTCATTAATCACAATGACACTCGACTGCTTCCGGGAGAACAAAACCCGCATCCCCTTCTTCACTTCTTCACATGCGGGTCCGGCATCTACTACCATACCCCACTCAGGAAGCATCTCTTTCGAGTTCTTAGGGATTATCAGTATTCCCTTGGGTGTTCTCTCAGGAAGTCGGTCTGGCAGAATAAGAATGGCGTTTCCTTGGATAACCATTACTTCTTAATTTTAAGTTCCGTCACAACCACTTTCCTTTGTTCCGAAGGAGTGTTAGTGCCACCCCAAAAGAACTCACCTGAACCTACAATGTAGGCATCTATGCGTCCGTTATTGTCTCCATATTCAGACTTTAAACAGACAGTCCCCTCGCATAAAAATAAACTTCCCTTGGGTAGTTCTGCGAGTGTAGTTGTTTTTCCTTTCTTGAGTCTCATTATTTCTTTGTTTTTGGTTCCGGTTTTGCTTTGAATGTCTCGTCAATATACTGTTCGTTGTTTGCCATGGCGTTGAACAAATCCTGCTTTTCAGTTTCAGGGATATTCCGGATGAGGCAAAGTTTCAGAACCTTGTCAATCCATGTGTAGAAATAATACCTTCCCTGATACGGCACTCTAAATGTGTATTTCTCATCCAGATTCATGTCACGCAGTCCTCTTTTCTTCTCTGATGCGAGATCCTGAACGTCTGCCATTTCTGCATTGTATCTCTCCTCGGCTTCTTTCAATGCCTTCTTAGCATCTGCCAGGGCTAACTCTGCCTCATAGAGTTTGGATTTGTAGATAGGCACGATATTCTCAAGAAGTTCGGAGTACTTTTCCTGAAGTTCTTTCTTCTCTTTCAGATCCATGTGTCGCATTACTGTTAATGCCTGATTCACGGCTGTCAGATTACCTCCGATAAACTTTGATACCTCCTCTGGTGTTTCAAAAGAACCAAGGGTTTCGGGCATGAGACTCCCGTCATGTGCCACATTAAATTCAATGTTCACTGGTCTGTAAAATTCTTCTTTTGTCATGGTTATAAATTATTAAGTTTAAAAAGGCAAATCCTTTTCATTTGGTATTCCATTAAATACTTCTTCTTCCTCATTCTTGGATGCAGGATTTAATTTTCCGGCAACAGTTGGTGGAGGAATTGCGACTTTCTTCTCGTCAAGAATCGTAAACCGTCCTCCATTATAAAAGTCCATCTTCATCCGAATCTTACCCATTCTCCCTGTTTCCTCAAATCTGACCTTCTCAACGGTAAGTATTGTTGGTGCCTCGGTGTCAATCATTATTTTATCATCCTCGGTAGCATCATCCGGAATCTCTGCATGTGGACGTTTCTTATACATGTATCGGTGCAAAATGATTCCCAGATCAGCCTTCTCCTTCCAAGCGGAGCTCCCCTTTATGTCATATAAGCATGGCATCCGATAGTTAATACCCACTTTCTCAATCTTTGTCGGGTGTGCAATGAGTATGCAATGAAGATCATAAACATCTATGAAATTAAGAAGTTGGTCAAGCTGTTTGCTGATGAAAGTTGTCTCGGTAATATTCTTTGGTTGTTCATGCTCAATCTTATTCCACGCATCAATCACAAATCCAAAGATATTTTCTGTCTTTTTAAGGTAGATGAGGTACTGCATGAGCGATTCCATTGTGTTAACCTTATCCGACTCCACCTTGCCACTCCACGTCTCAAAATTCAGCTTATTTGGCGCAATAAAGAAGAAATATTTCTGTATGAGTCGGAGTACCCTGGATCTTACCTCCTCTGACATAGAATTATTATACCCTCTGCGGAATGTCTTTCCTGACCATACCTCTGCAAGTTTCGCCTGCTCACGGGATACCGGTCTGTTCTCAGGTGTGAACATCGCCCATTTTAATTCCTCTTTCTGATTGTGTTGAACAAATTCTGCGAGATACCACCGGACAGCGACACTTTTTCCACTGCTGGGCAAACCTGTCCATACCGATAACTGCTTTCTTTTAAGCGTAAATAAAGTATCTATTTCCGGCTTCCCTATTCCAAAACCCTTGGTAAAGCCATCAGAAGCTATCAGTTCCAGTTCTTCCCTGACATCCTGCGGTCTGACAATACCCTTAACCGGAAATGATGATAGATTCTTGTAACAGTCGTCAACGCCTGACTGCCCTAACTCCATGAGATTTTTCTTCGGCTCTCCCTTCCATACCTCATTGATGTCCTTGTAGCCTACCGGATAATTGATGTATTTACACCTTTCTCTGCCAAATAATAGTGCCAGATGATTCCTGAGCACCCTGCCTGGTTCATCATTGTCCGTGGAGAATACTATCGTGTCCACGTCTGCCATGACACTTTTGAAATAAGGATCATCCATGTAGGCAAACTTATCTTTAAACTCTTTTGCCTCCGGATTCGGTGCTCCCTGTGGTTCTGATAATACGTTCTTATACCCTGCGGATAACCACGTGAGACGATCTATTTCTCCTTCCGTCCACGTGACTATCTTCGGTTTATCTGGCTCAAACTGCAACGACTGTAATCCCCACGGTAAGATGTTCGTTCCATGATCTTTGTTCATCTGCCACCACTTTGTAAACTCGTCTCCGGGCTTCCATCGTATGTCTAAATATTTGACATTAACAAGAGTCAGATTTATGTATGTAGGAAAGCCAAGAATAGGCTTCTTCTCTCTCCCAAAAGCATATTCAAATATCTTCTCTTTTATGCAGATGCGATAGTCAATACCCCTCCGCTTCCAATACTCCATAACCTCCTTGGAATATATCTCCGGTATCTGCTTTGGCATCTTGGAGTTCTCCTGTACCTTCTTGTACTTGTCAGCTATGTCGAGATTTCCAGACCATCCACAATGGTTACAGTGCCACCATCTATTTCCCGGTTCATTGTTTACTGTTAAGCATGGAACATTCTTATGTTTCTGCCGAGTGTCATTACACTGAGGACACTGAGTTGAGTAACGGACTTTCCCCGCTACCTCTTTGATATTAAGTTCAGAAAATTGCAAAGGATACTATTTTAAGTATTTTTCTGACTTCTCGTTTCGAAGAATGAATTTGGGACCTTCTGTTTTCCCAGACTGAAAAGGATAGGTGTAGTCGAGTTCCGTGCCGAGAGCTCCTGTCTCCTTGTTCACAATAGATGGTCTTGTCTTATTCAATATGCTTGATACTGCAAGCTGTGAGAGTTCTGCAAACTGACCTATGGTGAAGATGTTGTACCTCATCATAACCTTGACCCTCACCGGATCAATGCCCGTTCGCTTCGATATAGCCTCAATGACTTCGGGATCAGTCCTTACATACTTGCACTCAATCCCTGTTATTAATCCGAATTTTTCTTCCATGGATGAATTGTTTTCTGCAAATCTATATAATCCATTTTAAATAAGCAAATATATTTATTTATATTTTTTGGTAAATATTTTTTACAACATACAAACAAAAGAGGCTCCCATTACTGAAAGCCTCTATTTTTGCGTCTATGAATAACTTACAAACCAAACGCACCAATAACGATTGCCACTCCTGTCGCTATCCCTGTCGTCATCCGCCAAAAGTTTTTTCTGTGCCTTTCTTTGTCTCTTTGTTTCTCCGTGTCCTTTATGATCTGCTCATTGTCAGCATTTATTTTCTCACAATTTGCCAGTTGTAAGCCTTTATTTTCAATGATCTTGTTAAGTCCGGACTGTATTGCATCCTGCTCTGATAGTTGTACCTTGCAGTTGCTTAATTGTTCCTTATATGCCGGAATTATCTGCTCAGAATTACGTGCTTTGAGATAGTCTGCGTGGATATGTCGGATTTGCGTCTCGTTAAATAGGTATTTGAGCAATCCCGGGTACTTGTAAGCCACTTCCTGTAAGAACTGATACGAACTATCACTCGTTATACCATCGAGCTTTGCAAGGGCTGAATCAAGGTCTGCGGAGAGCCCTGCAATGATCCTATCCTTTTGCTTAAAGACTATCCGGCAACTGTCTATTGTCGCCTCATGCTTCTTATTCTCTGCCTGGATGAACTTGTTTTTGTCATCCAAGAGCTTATTCTGCACTGCAAGAGTTGTCTTCTCATACTTGAGGGTAGCTATCTCCTCAGAGAACTTCTTTACTTTATGGCCTCCGAAAAAGCCAAATAGCCCTATTATTACTATCAGGGCAATGATGAGGTAGTTTTTAAACTTGTCCATCCGACACCTCCTCTGCAATCATTTTTGTTACATATTTGAAGATGACGACAAAAGCGTTCCATCCCCAAATCAACCATTCTTTGTACTCAAAATCAGGGATCCCAATAATGACCGGATCAATAACCAAGATTGTAGCCAGAAGAATATCTGCGATTTTCTTCAAAGTTACCGGAGTCTTTTTATGATAGTTCTCCGCTTTTAAGGTGTAACCTTTCATGATTTCCATGGTAAATGATTTTTAGTTTATATTTTTGATAACCTGCGATAACCAAGAACCCGATTTTTATTATAAAGTGAGATGTTGAGTCCGTTATTTTGGTTGCCTCCAAGAGTCCATATCAATCCGTTCTCCTCATTGATGTATATGCCGACATGACCTTTCCAACTGTTAGGATCGTCCCTCCAGTACACGACTACATCTCCAAGCTGAGGGGTGTCGATTTTAGTACCTACTTTGAGCCAGGATCGTGCCGTCAACTCTCCGGATCTCTGGAATCCCATACGTTTGCAGAAATAATTGAGCATAGCAGAACACCATGCGGTCGATGAATCATCCGTGGCTCCGGTGTAGCCTATCTCTTTGAAAAATTCAAGGATGTGGGGGTTGCTGTTAGGTCCTGACACCTCCTGCATCCCGTAGTGCTTTAAAATTTCCAGTAACAATTCGTTCATGACTATTTATTTTATGGTTGTTCTTAGCTGACTGTCTGCCATTTTCTTTGCGTATGATGCTGCATCAGAAGCCTTAACCTCAAGCAATGTTCTTTTCTTTGGTGTCGGAGATGTTTCGGAAGGCTCTGTTCTGACAACAAAATTCTTCTCATCCTCCATTTCCTCCTCTGTTAATCCTACCGTCATGTCCAAATGCCGGACATATTCTGACCAATAAGTATTCAGATATTGCTTTCTCTGTTCCTCGGTTAATTCTTTACCATTCATATATACAGGCACCTGCGGTCTTTTAAGGATGTTATTCGACTTCAAAACATTGTATTCATCCTTGTATTTTTTCTGCAGGTCGATGTCATCCATGACGTTGAATCGTTGATTTTTACCCTGCTGAATGTTCGCAAAGTTCTCCTCAATGAATGGATCGTCCGGATACCATTTCTTATATACACCGGTTATTCTCTCTAATTCCTGCATGACAGTCACCTGTTCATCCAAGGATTTCTGCAGTCGTTTTCCCCTGAGTTTATCTTGGGATTCATATATTTTAGCAACCATCTCCGGTGGCAATCCCTTATCTTCTGCATCTTTAACTGCCTTAAAGAACGCTGAGTTGGAATCACCCATTCGGGCAGACAAGGACACGAAACGGTTTGTGAGGTAGTCTATGTTGCGTTCTACATAGGATTTCAACTCCGGCTTATCAAACTCCTGCACCTTAATAATATTATTCAAGATAGCCTGTTTCCAATCCCTCTTTCTTCCATAGTAGTCCAGATTGCCCGTGATGCCGTCATACAAGTCCTGTGCCGAACGATAGAATGGTATCTGGGTTCTGCCTACATAGTTCATCACATTGGCTATCCTTTCTTCTGTTGTTGGGTTAGGATTATGGTATTTGGAAGCCTTGGGATTCTGAATAGATATTCCTCTAAAATCCCTGTCTGCCATGATTGATGCAATGAATCCGTATGTGGGATCTGAAAATGCGGGTACATATCCAGTTTCGTTAAGTGCCGGACGGTCTATCTTTTGGAACTGGAATGGCATAAACTTGCTGAGTTCTGCAAGGTCGGCATCACTATCCTCGTACTTATAAACATACAGAGGTGCGAGATACCTGGCTACATTAAACTCCGATTTGCCTATCTTGAAGCTGAGAGGCACTGACATCCCGAATGGAAGCGGTATCTTGGCGACACCTTTACGGCTCTCCCTGAGTTTCTGTTCCTCCTCTGTTTCTCCTGATAATGCACTGACCATCTTCCCTGCCACACTGATAAGCATAAGAGTGCCTACTGTTGTAAGCGGTGATGTGGTTACTCCATTTAAGAGTATCCTCTGGAGGTCTGCCTGGAACTTCACAAACTTATTCCCAAGGATAGGTGTCTTGGAAGCTACGTCCCATATCTTTCCTACGGTCGAGTAGTTCTGA
>CAYSGM010000122.1:0-9044 GCA_964430595.1 uncultured Candidatus Cloacimonas sp. | reverse complement strand
TGGGCACAGTGTGTTCAAGACCACCAGTAGAAAGAGAGAAGGATTGATCAGCTATCCACCTCTGCGGCCTTCGGCCGATAGCCACACGCTGCCGCTACTGCGCCCAGCGCATACGAATCACCTTTAACCTCCCGTGGAGGGAGTTGTTACCTTCAAAACTCCGGCAGGAGTAATTCCCTATTGGTACGAGCAGATGGACGCCGTCTGTTCATAACAGTAGAGAAGGTGATTTATTGAAGAAGATACTGGAGGCGGTCAAGAAAGACCTGTGGGTAGTCCTTCTGGACATCGTAGCTGTGAACCTTTCTTACTACCTGGCTCTCCTCATCCGCTTTTATGTGAACTTCCAACTCCGGCCTGTGGCGGTGGATAGGTACTTACCGGCGTGGATAGGATTCACTCCGTGGTATACCATCCTCTGCGTTCTTATTTTCGCTGGGTTCCGGCTTTACGGCGGCCTGTGGAGATACGCTGGCATTAACGACATGAACCGGATTATCCTCGCCAGTTTCTGTACCGCCCTTCTCCACATCCTCGGCACCACGCTTTTTTACACGAGAATGCCGGTTACCTATTACCTGATTGGTGCACTGCTCCAATTCCTCTTCCTTACCATCATCCGGTTCTCCTATCGGGTGCTGCTGGTTGAGAAGAAGAGGTTAAGAAGAGGGCAGAAAGTGAGATGCCTGGTGGTTGGCTCCGGGGAAAATGGCAGGCGCGTGGTTAAGCACTTGGAAGAGGAAGGGACATTTGAGCCTGTGGCAATCTATTCCTCGTCCACACACTCATCCTCGTCCTCCTCGCTCATGGACGGCATCCCGGTTGTTGGGGAGTTGAAGCTTGAGAACGTTGGAGCGGTCTTCATCGCTGATCCTCTAATAACCACAGAGGAAAGAGCAAGGATACGAAAAGCCGCAGACGCGGCGGGAGCGGATGTCCAGGACTATACGGGGTTCTTCAGTAATCTCGGTGGGAGGCTGAGCCTCACAGAGTTACTCTCCACCATCCACGGACCGTTCACCATCTCCATCGATGGTAAGGATACAAGATATGAGGATGGAGCTGCGGCGTTGGAGAGCCTGAAAGATAAGTACGAAGTGAAAAGCATAGAGGGTGACATGAAGATAAAAATAGAACGCCAGAAGGAAATGAACACACAGGAGGCTCTTAAGGCTGCCTATTCGGCGGTGATGGGAGAATGATCCAAGGTATACATCATTTTGCTGTTATTGTGAGTTCTTTGGAATCTTTAGATTTTTATCGACGGTTGGGTTTTGAGGAGTTCCTGAGAAGGGATCGGAAGTACGACACAGTAGTGCTTTTATACGGTCACGGGATGCAGATTGAAGCCTTCATCGACCCGACACATTCACCCAGACCAAATCCTGACCCTCTCGGTCTCAGACATATCGCCCTGCGAGTGGATAAGATTGAGGACACGGTCAGTGAACTGGGCTTGGAGGCTGGACCAATCATGAATGATTGGGTTGGTGAGAGGTTCTGCTTCGTGGTTGATCCGGATGGGAATACTGTGGAGCTGCATGAGTAATGCAAATCTTTGGAAAAGTGCAGAGATTGATTTCTATGATGAGGATGGAAAAAGGATGAATCCACTTTTATGGGTTTTATTGGCGATAGTTTCTTTGTTTTTGATTTTATATGGAGTGGCGGTCATAAAGAGGCCAGGGAGTAGGTACAAGGACAAGCCGGAAGAGCAGAACCCGATGCAGGGAAAGATGGTCAGATTCGTGGAGAACGAAACAGAGCCGGAGAACGCCGATGGCGTGAGAGGACATCTTGAAGCGGTTGGGCCGAGCGAACATCACGCAGGTGTGTATGAGAAGGTAGTCAAGAGAATACTGGATTTAGTTTTGAGTTTCGGTGCTCTGGTTGTCCTTTCTCCTGTGTTTTTGATTTTAAGTTTGTGGATAGTAGTGGATGATCCCCGTCCTGTCCTGTTCAAACAGAAGAGAATCGGCAAGGACAAGCAGTATTTCGCTCTCCACAAATTCCGGTCCATGAAGCTCTCCACTCCTCACAATGTACCGACACACATGCTGGAGAACCCGGAGCAGTACATAACAAAGAGTGGAAAATTTATCCGTGCACATTCATTAGACGAACTTCCACAAATATGGGACATCTTCATTGGAAATATGAGTGTGATTGGACCACGCCCCGGCTTATGGAATCAAGATCTGCTGACGGCAGAGAGGGATAAGTATAAGGCAAACGATATCAAGCCTGGTCTGACTGGCTGGGCGCAAATTAATGGTAGAGATGAGCTTGAGATTCCTGTGAAGGCTAAGTTGGATGGCGAGTATACAGCGAAGCTGGGATTGAAGATGGATATCAAGTGTTTCCTGGGCAGCCTTCATGTTTTTGGGAAAGATGACAGTGTGGTTGAAGGTGGAACCGGGGAGATGCATAAGAGGGAGAAAAGCTAAATGCCGAAGGTATCAGTCATAACCCCTGCGTACAACGCAGCTCCTTATTTAGAGGAGACAGTTAAGAGTGTACAAGCCCAGACGTTCACCGAATGGGAAATGATAATTGTTGATGATTGTTCAAAGGATAAAACCTACCAGATAGCAATCGCTCTGGCAGAGAAAGACCCAAGGATAAAGGTACTCCAAAACAAAATAAACTCAGGTGTAGCAGCTACAAGAAATAAGGCACTTGATGCAGCTACAGGAGAGTACATAGCATTTCTTGATTCCGATGACCTTTGGCTTCCAATGAAACTTGAAAAACAAGTCGAGTTTATGGATACTGGACAGTATTGTCTAACATATACGGATTATCAGAAATTCGATAGCGAAACGGGAGAGCGACAAAAAAAGATTATTCGTGCCCCAGATAAAATGACCGCAAAACGGATTTATGGGGATACATCAATCGGCTGTCTGACTGTGATGGTTAACCGAAATAAGTCTGGGCCATTTCATATGCCCCTTCTAGGACATACTGAAGACAATATAACATGGCAAGAGATCCTTGCAAAAGGGTTTGTTGGATATAGACTAAACATGGTTCTTTCGCTTTATAGGGAGGGCAATTCCTCTTTGACCAGTGGAAAGCAAAAAGCAGCCAAACAACAATGGAGCACATATCGAGATTATTATAAATTCTCAGTTGCTAAGAGCGCTTTTTATTTTTTGCAATATGCATTTCATGCAGTAAAGAAACATTTCTTTTAGTAGTCAACTATGATTTGATGATATAGTTGATAAAGTAGGAGAAGACGATTACAAATAATAAAGGAGAATATACAATGAAAATTTTGATGCTCAATCCTCCGTTTATGGATAAATACTCCAAGAGCTCTCGTAGCCCTGCTGTTACGAAGAGCGGCACGATTTATTTCCCGCTGTGGCTTTCTTATGCAACTGGCGTTTTGGATAAGAAGGGGCATGAGATAAAGATCATCGATGCCCCTGCAAAGTGCTTGACAAAGGACGAGTGCTTGAAGCAAATAAAGGAATTCAATCCTCAGCTTGTGGTTATCGACACATCTACGCCGTCTATCAACAACGATCTGGATTTCACCAAACGCATCAAAGCTGCTCTTCCGAATGTGAAGACTTGTCTGGTTGGCACTCATGTTTCTGCGACCGTATCAGAAATCCTGCCCAAGGATGCTGCTTTCGTAGATTTCATCGCTCGTCATGAGTATGACTATACCCTGCCAGAAGTTGCTGAGGCTATTGAAGGCAAGAGAGCTCTCTCCGATGTTCTCGGCATCAGCTATGTTGAGAATGGTGAACTGAAGGAGAACCCGGACAGACCGTATATCCAGAATCTTGATGAGCTGCCTTTCGTATCCGAAGTTTATAAGAAGTATCTTGATATCGAAGACTACTTTTATGCCCATGTCAGTTTCCCGACTGTGAGCATCTTTTCCAGCCGCGGTTGCCCATCGAAGTGTTTCTATTGCATGTATTCTCAAGTTATGTTTGGTAAGACATATCGGAAGCGCAGCGCCAAGAATCTCTTTGAAGAGTGTCAGTATATCGTCAAGAACTTCCCGAATGTTAAAGAGATTCTTATTGATGATGATAACTTCTCTGTCGATCAGAAAAATGTTCAGGAATTCTGCCAGCTTATGATCGACCATAAGCTCCCGCTGAAGTGGGTTGTTCAGTGCCGTGTAAACCTCAAATATGAGACCATGGTTCTCATGAAGAAGGCGGGATGCCGTCTCGTTGTGGTTGGATATGAGAGTGGAAGCCAGAAGGTTCTTGATGGCATGCACAAGGGAATCACACTTGAACAGAGCAGAAAGTTTAATGCAGCAGCTAAAAAGGCAGGTATGCGTGTGCATGGCTGCTTCATGGTTGGCAATCCTGGAGAGACTAAGGAAACCATGATGGAGACCCTGAACTTTGCAAAGAGCCTGCGTATGGATACAGCTCAGTTCTTCCCGCTGATTGTTTATCCCGGTACTGAGGCTTGGACTTGGGCGAAGAGCAATGATTATATCACTGCGAAGAGCTACGATGAGTGGGTAACGCCCGACGGTATGCACAACTGTGTGCTTTCTACGCCGGAAGTGACCAGTCAGGAGCTCGTTGATTTCTGTAACTACGCAAGAAAGAAGTTCTATTTAAGACCCAAATATATGTTCATGAAAGCTGGAGAGTGCCTGACGAACAAGGATGACTTTGTGAGAACTGCTAAGTCGTTTAAGACATTTGCTAAGTATTTGTTTAAGAGGGGATAATGACTTCCCCGTGGAGAGGGAAAATTAAATGATCGTCCTTTATGTCTTATTTGCGTTGTCCGTATTCTGTCCAGTCTATACTTACGCACTCTATCCATTAGTCCTTCGTATGATGAAGGGGAAACAGTATAAGAACGATGATATAGAACCTGCTGTTTCGATTGTGATTGTTGGTGAAGATGCAAAGGGAAAAATCAGAAACATCCAGATGTGTAGGTATCCGAATGTCGAGATAATAGAAGGTGGATACGGATACGTAAAAAAGGTTAAAGGGGAAATAATAGTTTTCACAGATACAAAGACAGAGATGGATCTCGCTGCACTAAGGGAGATCGTAAAACCTTTCGCAGATGAAAGGGTAGGTGTCGTCGTTGGGGAGCAGACAAATCCAGAGGGCAACAGCTCAGTTTGGAAGTACGAAAATCTCGTGAAGAGGCTGGAGTCAAGGATTGGGTGTGTATCAGGGGCGAATGAGAGTTTGTTTGCCGTTAGGAAGAGTGACATGCCGGAAGTGCCGGATCATGTACTGAACAAGCCTTTCTATATCGCCACAAAGATTACAGAGAATGGGAAAGATATAATCTTCCAGGAATCAGCACAAGCTTATGAAGGAAAGACGGAAGGAACAAACTTCAAAAAGCACGTGGATGATGCTTCGGGATACTGGCAGGCATTGAGCCTATTTCCGAAGATGCTGATAGGTAGGCATGGCAGTTTCGTCTATGTGAGCCACAGAGCCATGAAATGGTTTGTTTGGTTGAATATGACTATGATGCTGGTGACGAGCGGTCTATTATCGCTAAAAGGTTCATTGTCTATGGCAGTATTAT
Organism: uncultured Candidatus Cloacimonas sp.; assembly: GCA_964430595.1. GTDB lineage: Bacteria > Cloacimonadota > Cloacimonadia > Cloacimonadales > Cloacimonadaceae > Cloacimonas. The sequence continues at coordinate 3,491 of CAYSGM010000122.1, read as the reverse complement.
TCTGCCTTCAGATTGCATGCTACGTAATGATTGTTTTTCTCCGAAAAACTAGTATCAGAGGCACATTCGGAAAGATGTTGGATATAGGCTACTATTTTCTGATCTTAAACTATTCATATGTGGTAGGACTTTTTCATAAATAGAGGAGACGGGTTATGTGGTTATTTTTTCTGCTATGCTTCTTAACAATATTCATGGCAGGAGTCTATCCGGCGAATTCATCAAAGAATATAAAGAAATATCTTTCTATCATTTTCTTTGTATTTGCAATACTAATTGGATTAAGAAGCTCATCAGTAGGTGACGATACTATAGGCTATATAAATAATTTCAATCTGGTAAGACAGTATGGATCGCTAAGTGCAGTTATAAATAGTTCAAGGTTTGAAGTGGGTTATTTAGTATACGTCAGATTACTTACGATGATATCTGATAACGCACAAATTTTGCTAATAGTGACAGCCATAATAGTCTCATTTTCATTTGGAAGATTTATATATCGCTATTCAAACAATCCTTGGCTTAGTGTGTTGATGTTTCTAACGCTTGATTTCTTTGATACTTGCATGTCGAGTGTTAGATTGAGCTTGGCAATTGCGTTTTTATTATTTGCTTATGATGGATTGATAGAACGGAGATTTATTAAAACTCTTATTTTCACATTGATTGCAGCATCTATGCATTATACTTCAATAGTATTCTTGATTTTATATCCGATCACTGCGAAAGGAAGGAGCAGAAGGTTCTATTCAATTAGTATCATTGCTGGTATAGTCATGTTTGTATTGTTTGATCAGATTATCTCGCTAATTAGTCGCTTTTTGCCACAGTATATGCATTATTTTACGAGTTCAACAGCTGGTTACACTGTGGGAACAACTCTAGCGATTGCCTTGATGATTGCGTTATGGTTACTAATGTACGTGTTTTCAACTAAATGGATTAACTACTTGGGCAATAAAGAAATTAATTCAAATCCAGATGATTTAAGACCATGTAAAATATTCTCTGACCAACTTGAAAGTGTAAGTCAAATGGCTGTATGGCTAGGAGTTCTTACATTATTTCTAGCTTTGAATGGTACAATGCTCGCAAGATTCAAGTACATTTTCTCGGCATCAATATTACTGTTCTTTCCAAATTCGATTGCAAAGATATCAAACAAATCAAATCGACTAATCATTTCGATAATATTTGCAACAGTCTTTATACTCTATGTGGTTGTCATTTTGGTCTTTCGCCCAGAGTGGGGTTCAACATATCCGTATATGTTCTTCTGGCAAGAATAGGTTAAGTAGGAGATAAAAAGAATGAAAACAAATGAAATAACGATGACATATGGTACATTTTGCAGATGCCGTGCAGGAAAGTACTATTTTACAGGTGGTTTTGGGCGCCTGGTAGACCAAATGGCGAAGAGGTATGAAAAAGTATATCTAATGATTCCTGTAACACATGTAAAGCCAGACGAGGATTTTTCTGAGTACTGTTTGCAATCACCCAATGTTATAGTCCAAGAGCTTCCTTCCTATAGAAGCTATATTGACGCTATCAAACGTAGCAAAGAAATAAAAGCTAAGATCAAGGAGTATTCTAAAACTTGGAATGGACTTTTATATATCCGTTGGATGACAGTTTTCTTTGACTACATGTATGAATGTGCTAGAGATAGAGGTTTACCTGTTGTATTTCATATTGTTGAAGACGGTGAGCTGGTCATTAAGAACGGTCGAAAGTACACGGGAATTAAGCGAGTTATCGCATTGACTGAAGCACGCATTAATTCTTTAAAAATGAAGAAGCTCATGAAAACATGTCCAACGCTTGTAAATGGAAGTGACATGAGACGTCTATATTCACTAGATAATAAGTTTGTAAAGGAAATCAGAACAAGTACTATCTTAAAAGAAGAGATTACATATTCTCATAAGGACATGGATAAGAACAATATCAAACTGTTGTTTGTTGGGAGAATTAAACTTTTAAAAGGACTTGACTACCTTATTGAAGCAATGAGGATGTTGACCGATAAGGGATATAATCTTAGCTTAACTCTTGTAGGCGAGGGAGATTATACAGAGCAACTGAAAGAGACGGCTAAGAATTATGGATTAGCTGATAAGCTTGCTTTTACTGGCCGCCTTGCTCTTGGTGATCAAATTATGGCTCAGTACAAAGCAGCTGACATTTTTGTGTTACCTTCTTTATCAGAGGGAACCCCGAGGGCATTGATTGAAGCTATGTGCAATGGCGTGCCAGTTATAGGAACAAATGCAGGTGGGATTCCGTTCACGATTACAGATAAACAGAATGGTCTGTTAATCCCGATGAAAGACAGTTTGGCATTAGCGGAAGCCATTGAAACTTTGATTACTGATGATGACTTACGGAACAGAATTGTTCAGAATGGATTCAAATTTGCAGAAGCAAACACTATTGAAACTCACGCAGAAGAAGTATATCAATTTATAGTTTCTAATACATAGAAAGTAGTTGAGGAATTGTAAAATGGGTGATTATTATAAGAAGATAAAAAAGTATATTAAGGAACCTGGATATCGTTTCTCGATAAATGCCAGGGCAGGTCTGTATGACAGAATGAGCGATGAGCAATATCTGAAGATGACGTTTAAAACAATTGTTGGGTATGACCTGGACTTGGATCATGTTGAAACGTTTACCGAAAAAATGCAGTGGATTAAACTAAATGATCGCAAGCCCGTATATACAACTATGGTAGATAAATACGCTGCGAAAGATTATGTTGCAGGGATGATAGGCAGGGAGCATATCATACCTACCATCGGAGTATGGAATCACTTTAATGAAATCGATTTTACTATGTTACCACAACGCTTCGTGCTAAAGACCACACATAACAGTGGTGGGGTTATTGTTTGCAGAGACAAAAAAGTATTTAATATCAGTGCGGCTAAGAAGAGAATCGATAAAAACTTGAGTTTTAACTATTACAAAATCGGTAGGGAATGGCCGTATAAAAATGTTCCACCGAGAGTAATAGCTGAAGAATACATGGAGGATACAAATTCTCCCGAATTAATTGACTATAAGTTTTTCTGTTTCGATGGTGAACCATTGTTTTTGTACGTCTCACAAGGAATGAGTAATCATATCACAGCGAGAATGAGCTTTGTTACTTTTGATTGGGAGCTTGCTCCCTATGAGCGAAAGGATTACACACCATTTGACGTTTTACCTCCAAAGCCTGATAAGCTTGAAGAAATGATTAATATCAGTAGAATACTATCCGCAGGAAATCGTTTTCTTCGAGTAGATCTCTATGAGATCAATGGTAAAGTGTATTTCTCTGAACTTACGTTAACTCCATGTGGGGGGTTTATTCCCTTTAAGAGCTTAGATCAGGATCGTGCAATGGGGAAATTGTTAAAGGTTTAGTGCGGTGTCATAAATTACTAACTTAAACTTCCCACACCGAAATACCCGGAAAACCGAAACAGCATCATATTAGC
>CAYSGM010000121.1:8371-9116 GCA_964430595.1 uncultured Candidatus Cloacimonas sp. | reverse complement strand
TGATAAGGGGGAAGGCGATCATGCCTGCCACGATGCGGGGCATGTAGAGGAACTCGTAAGGGTTTATGTTCATGCTTTTTAGGGCATCTATCTGCTCGCTTACCCGCATGGTGCCGATCTCCGCGGCTATGGAAGCACCCACTTTACCGGTTAAGACCAGTGCGGTTAATACTGGTGCCAGCTCTATCATGGTGGATTTGCCGATCAGCACGCTTAGCAGATTGATGGGAATGTAGCCTTTGGATTGGTAAACTGCCTGCAAGGCGGTTACCAAGCCGGTGAAGGCAGCAGTGAGGGCAATTAAAAAAAGCGAATCGAAACCGATACGCTTAAACTGGATCAGGAATTCCGGGTAACGCTTATTTAATGCAGGGACACGGGCTAAGGATTTGCCGATGAAGATGCTGTATTCGCCAATACCGGCAAAGACGCTACTTATCATGCACGTTATCAAGAGGTCTGAAGAGGGTGAATTCCTTTTCAAAACCGAGGTCTATATTGCCGGTAGAGCCGTGCCTGTTTTTACTAACGATGATCTCGGCGATGCCGGGTTTCTCAGTTTTATCCGGGTAATAGTATTCATCGCGATAGATGAACATCACCAGATCAGCATCCTGTTCTATGGCACCGGACTCACGCAAGTCCGCAAGTTTGGGTCTCTTATCTTCGCGAGTTTCTGCTGCGCGGTTAAGCTGAGATAGTGCCACGACAGGAACCTTCATGTCCTTGGCAAGTATCTTGAGGG
>CAYSGM010000121.1:0-8361 GCA_964430595.1 uncultured Candidatus Cloacimonas sp. | reverse complement strand
GGCACGGGAAATCTCCGAGATCTCCTGTTGCCGGTTATCCTTGTCTCTGGGAAGGGTCATAAGCTGTAAATAGTCTATCATAATCAGATCAATTCCGCCTATCTCTGCTGCCAGCCTGCGGGTTTTAGCGCGGATATCCAGCGGGGTGTTGGTGCCGGATTCGTCGATAAATATCTGTTTGGTTGATAACACTTCCGAAGCCTGCATAATGCGGATAAGCTTTTCCTCGTTCATGCCGTAGCCCTTTAGCATGCTGTCCATATTTACTTCTGAAGCGGAACTGAACATCCGCATAATCACTTCATCGGCTGCCATTTCCATGGTGAAGACTGCTACCTTCTTGTTAAGATTTACCGCAGCGTGGGAAGCTATATTTAGCGCAAGAGAGGTTTTACCCATGGCAGGGCGGGCAGCTATGATGATGAACTGGCCGGGACGGAAACCGCCGGTAAGCCTGTCCAGATCGCTGAAGCCGGTGCTCACCCCCACAACGGGAAGCTTGGTGGAGGCTATTTTATCTATAGTATCCAGAACTTCCGCACTAATCTGGTCTATGCGTTGGAAGCCCTGGTGGCTTGGTAGCTCAGCTATGGCAAAGATGGCTTGCTCGGCTTCATCTACGATGGATTTTACCGGCTTGGCAGAAGTGTAGCAGGATTCAATGATCCCGTTGGCAGCCAGGATAAGGTGCCTCAGCAGGGCTTGCTCGGTAACAATGGTAAGGTGATAATCAAAGTTAGCGCTGGAAACCACAAAATCGGCAAGGTCGTTTATGTATGGGATACCACCGATCTTTTCCAGTTGGTTGTTACGTTCCAGGCGGTTGATAAGAGTGAGGGAATCAATCTCGATGCTTTCGTTGAAAAGGTCTTCCATGGTGCGGTAGATAATCTTGTGCGCACTACGGTAGAAGTATTCCTCTTTTATCTTCTCTATACCCTTGCTAACCACGTTGCTATCGATAAGCATGGCGGAAAGAATGGCTGCTTCTGCATTGATATCGGCAGGAAGGCTGCGCTCGGATATTTTGGGTCTCTCAGGACTATCTGAGTTACTTTGTTTTGCCATACTTAAGCTTCATTGCTTCTGCTACCACAGGGGGCACAAAATCGCCTAAAGGCCCGCCAAGAGTGGCAAGCTGGCGAATCATGGAAGAGGATAGATACATATACTTCAAGCTGGGGACAAGGAATATAGTCTCAATCTCGGGGCTAAGCTTCTTGTTGGTAAGTGCAAGCGAGAGCTCGTATTCGAAATCCGAAACAGCGCGCATCCCGCGGATCATAATCTGGCAGTCCATAGCTTTGGCATAATCCACAAACAGACCTTCGAAGGTGGATACCTTTACATTTGGCAGGTGTGCTGTAGCTTGCTTGCAAAGGGAGAAGCGCTCTTCCAGGCTAAACCCGGTCTGCTTGCCTGTTTCATGTGCTACGGCAAGGATAACTTCGTCGAATATACTGCTGGCTTTTTCCAGGATGTTTATGTGTCCGTAAGTAATGGGATCGAATGTACCTGGATAGATAACGCGTGTCATTACTTACTCAAAGCTGCTTTGCGGATTTCTTCCAGTTCTTCGATCTCTTTGGGGATGTTTTGTGAAAGCACGCAGTAGCCGGTAGGTGTAACCAGCACATCATCCTCGATACGGATGCCAAGCTTCTCTTCGGGAATATAGATGCCTGGTTCCACGGTAATAACATTGCCGGCTTCCAGGATTGCACTGCGCCCGCCTACATCGTGAGTATCCATGCCCAGGAAGTGGCTAACGCTGTGCATGTAATACTTGGTTACATCTTCCACATCGTCTATCAAACCAATCTCAAGCATGCCTTTAGCAAGCAGGTCACGCGCACTGCGGTTCAAATCTCCAAGCTCCACACCGGGTTTTATCATCTCGATAACCTGCTTCTGAACATCCAGCACGATGCCATAAATCTGTTTCTGCCTATCGGAGAAGCTTCCGCTAATCGGGAAGCAACGAGTGATATCGGCACTATAGTTCATGTAAGAAGCACCTACATCCATCAGAACCACCTCACCGCTCTCGATCCGGCACTCGTTGGTTTTGTAATGGAGCGTAGCTGCGTTTAACCCGCTACCTACGATGGGGGAGAAGCCCCACTGTTTAACGCCCATGCGTTGCATGCGGTAGAACATCATGGCTTCCAGTTCGTATTCCATCATGGAGCTTGTCGCTCCTTCCAGCACATCAATAATGGCCTTGCCGGTTATATCTATGGCACGCTGAAGCTGCATCAGTTCCCACTCGCTTTTAATCTTACGAAGGGGAGTAATGAGGCTGGTGACGGATTCTATCACGATATTGGGGAAGCGTTCCCGAATGGGTGAAAGCCTGTATAGCTGCATGGTTAAGGGTCTGTCCATGCTTTGGCTTCCGATGTTTGCCCAAATCTTGCTTATCACGGGGCAGTACATGGACAGCACAGAAGTGAATTCATCCAGATAGGCAACATGTTCAATCCCGCTAAGCTCTTTCGCTTCGGCAGCACTCATCTTGCGTCCGTCCCACACTTCCTTTTCAGGATCGTTGCGCTGGATAAACAGGTATTCTGTAGGAACCGGGCTGCCATTGTAAACAAAGTATATCGCTTCCGGTATCTGTAAACCGGTTGTGTAAAGAAAGTTATTATCCTGCTTGAACTTCTCCAGATTGGCTTCGCCCGCAGCAAAGAGGATAATGGCTTCTTTCTCCGCCAATCTTGCGGTAAGATTTTCCCGGCGAGGGGTGGTGATCTCTGCGGTCATGATATCTCCTTATTACTGCTGGTTTGCGGCTTTATTCTGAGTAATTGGCTTTATTAAGCTGAATTCCGGCTCTTCGCTCTGGTTTACTACCTTTGGCGTGATGGTACAGGCTTCAATATCCTTTCTATCCGGGATGTCGAACATAATCTTCAGCATGAACTTCTCCATGATCGAGCGCAAGCCCCTGGCACCTGTTTTCTGTTGGATGGCAATCCGGGCTATCTCTTTCAAGGCAGCTTCCTCGAAACTTAGTTCCACGCCGTCCATCTCAAAGAACTTCTGGTATTGCTTGCAGATGGCATTCTTGGGCTTTACCAGGATGTCTATAAGTGCTTCTTCGGTTAGCTCGTGCAGGGTGCAGATTACTGGCATTCTACCGATAAGCTCCGGGATCAAGCCATACTTCAGCAGGTCGTGCGGAGTGGTCTGGTCGAATATCTTAGCATCTTCCTGCTTCTTCCCAAGCTCCACATCGAAGCCAATGGCTTTCTTATCCATGCGTTCTTTGATGATCTTTTCCAGCCCAAAGAATGCTCCACCGGCGATAAACAGGATGTTCTTGGTATCTATCTCAATGAATTCCTGCTGCGGGTGCTTACGTCCGCCTTTGGGTGGAACGTTTACCTTGGTGCCTTCCAGTATCTTCAGCAATGCCTGTTGAACCCCTTCTCCGCTAACATCGCGGGTTATGGAAGGAGTTTCGGACTTGCGAGATATCTTATCGATTTCGTCTATATATACTATTCCTCGTTCAGCCTTGGCAACATCGTAATTAGCATTCTGCAGCAAGCGCACCAGGATGTTCTCCACATCTTCACCCACATATCCGGCTTCGGTAAGGGTAGTGGCATCCGAGATAGCAAAGGGGACTTGCAGGAACCGGGCAAGGGTCTGAGCAATAAGTGTCTTCCCGCTTCCGGTGGGACCTATCATCATGATATTGCTCTTCTCCAGATCAATCTCATCGCTTTTTCTTTGCTTAAAGATACGCTTATAATGGTTGTAAACCGCCACGGAGATGATCTCCTTGGCTTTGTCCTGACCTATCACGTATAGATCCAGAAAGCTCTTTATCTTACTTGGAATCGGCGCATCAAATTCTTCTGTTGTGCTTTCTTCCTTATTAGTATCTATTATAGTGTGGCACATCACGATACATTCATCACAAATGTTACCTGCAATGCCCCTGATGAGGTTCTTCACTTCATTCTCGGCTCTTCCGCAAAATGAACAGCTCAATGTCTTATATTTATCCAAGCAATCCTCCTGTCTATTTATGTCCCGGATACCTGCTGTATGGCAGAAGCATTAACAGCTTTCACCCTTAGCTCTCTAATATCCCGGCTGGATTTCGTCAAGTTATTTTCGAACGGCTATTACTTCGTCTATAATCCCATAGGCCATGGATTCCTGTGCGCTCATGAAGTAATTCCGGTCGGTATCTTCCAGTATTTTTTCAATGGTCTGCCCTGTGTGCTGGTGCAGGATTTCGTTCATACGTTCGCGTAAATACAGTATTTCTTTGGCTTGTATCTCGATATCCGCAGCCTGACCTTGCGCTCCACCCATGGGCTGGTGAATCATAACTCTGCTGTTGGGCAGGGCTGTTCTCTTTCCGGGAGCTCCGGCAGCCAATAGAACCGCTGCCATGCTTGCCGCCTGACCTATGCAGATGGTGCTCACTCTGGGCTTTATATACTGCATGGTGTCATAAATCGCCAAGCCGGAGGAGATTATCCCGCCCGGGCTGTTTATATACATATAGATGTCGCGCTCCGCATCTTCACCCTCAAGGTGCAAAAGCTGAGCCACCACAGTATTGGCAAGGTTGTCCTCTATCATTCCGCCCAGAAACACAATGCGGTCTTTCAGCAGGCGTGAATAGATGTCGTAAGCGCGTTCTCCGCGTCCTACCTGTTCGATAACCATGGGGATGAAATTCATTATTCCTCCGTTGTTTCCAGGGCTTCAGTTTCCGGGATCTCTTCTTCGGTCTCCGGTTCTGCGATCACAAAGTCGCTGCTAGTGGCGATCTGCCTAAGGATGAAGTAGTTCTGCACCGCGGATTTGAAGTTCTCGGTTCCCACCTCGTCTTTATATGCTTCTTTATAAGCTTCTGCGCTCTTATCTTCCAGTATGGCTTCATGGATAATATATTCTTCCACCATTTCGTCAGTAACTTCCATGGGTATTGCTTTTCGCAGGTTATTCATAATATACATGCTTACCATTTCCTGAGCTATCTGCATGCGGTATTGATATATATAGAACTTCTTGTAATCCGGATTATCTATCTTTTCGGCTTCTTGTTCCGCCAGGTATTCAATCGTCTTGTGCGGCAGATCAAAGTTATTATCCACGAATAGCTTGGTTATCACACTGTAGTTATCTATGTTTATGTTTACATGCTCGTTCTTCAGGCTCATATCTTCGGCGATCTTGGCTTTCATAAGGTCAAGGCTGTCGAATTCCATATCTTTGGCAAATTCATCGTCTAGCGCAGGATACTCCATGCGTGCCACGCTGTTCACCAGAATGCTGCACGGATACATGAATTCTTTCTCCAGATGCGAACTGGCATCCATGGTAACGAGCATGATGGTCTTGCCTGGAAGCTTGGCTTCAATCACGTCTCCCGTTTTGCAGCCGATTAGTTCTTGCAGCGAGCGGTTGTGCATACCGGTTCCTGCAAACAGAGTACCGGTCTTGGTATAGCTTTCGCTGCCATGTTTAAAGGTAATGTCTGCCTGTACCTGATCATCGGCAATGGCAGTTTCCACATCGATTATGTGCCCGTTCTCCTGAATCAACCCCTCAAGATATTTCTGCACTTCTTCGTCCAAAAGCTGTGGCTTGTGAGGGATGCTAAGTCCTTCCAGTTGCTTGAATTCCAGAGTGGGTTCGTGTTCCACTTCTATCTTGATCGTCATATCCCCGCCCTTTTCCCAGCTAAGGTCTTTCACTTCCGGGAAAAGCAGGAAATGGACATCGTGCTCTTGGGCTACTTGGTCGAACACTTCATCCACATAATCTTTCTTAAAATAGTCTATTATAGTATCGGCATGCATGCGTTCCACCATGGCAAGCGGAGCTTTACCCTTGCGGAAACCGGGAACTGCGATGTCTTTTGAGGCTTTGCGGAGATATTTCTCGAACGCCTTCCCTGCTGTTTCAGCGGGAATAACTATATTGATCTCTTTGGTTACGGCATTAACTTGATTGAATTCTACCTGCACTGTATTCTCCTGTTGTTTAATAATAGGTTTGGTGCGAAAGAGGGGACTCGAACCCCTACGAGTTTAACCTCACTGGATCCTAAGTCCAGCGCGTCTGCCAATTCCGCCACTTTCGCATGAATTTTAAGGCTGTTCGAACCACAAAATCTGCCCTTATGCATCTGTCAAGCATGAAATTGGGGTATAAAACCGCCTGAGTAGTGATGGAGTATTATATTGGTATTACCTGACAAGCTCCAAGCGAGGCATTATCAATCAGGCGGGTAGCACCTATTTTTACTGCCAGTATCATTCTGGTATCTGCTTCCGCAATCTCGACTGGTGCTAATGTCTCCGGATTCACGAATTCTATATAATCTATCTCGCCGTGGTTGTTTTCAATTATCTCACTTGCCGCTTCGCTAAGCATGCTGATGTCAATGATGCCGTCTTTATAGAGCTGTTGCGCCATAAGAATAGCTTTGGACAGGCATAAAGCCTGCTGTCTGGATTCGCCCTTCAGGTATGTATTACGGCTGCTCATAGCCAATCCATCTGCTTCCCGCATGATGGGGCAGGCTACTATCTGCGTGGCGTTATTCAGGTCTTTCAGCATGGCTTTCAGCACTGCCACTTGTTGAAAATCCTTCTCTCCCATGAACATCTTATCCGGCTGCACAAGGTTTACCAGCTTCAGCACTATTGTGGCAACCCCGGTAAAATGCCCCGGACGGCTTGCCCCGCACAAAACTTCGCTGATCCCGCTTACGTTCACCCAGGTGCGGTATGGCTTGGGATACATATCCTCGGCAGCAGGGATGAACACGTAATCTACCTTATAGTTGGATAAAAGCTGCAAATCCCGCTCCAGATTGCGCGGGTAACTGCCCAAGTCCTCATTTGCCCCGAACTGAGAAGGGTTTACAAATATCGATACAATGGTTACATCGCATTGTCGGTTGGATTCCTGCACCAGGGACAGGTGCCCCTCATGCAAAAAGCCCATGGTGGGAACAAAGCCAATGCACTTGCCATCTTGCCGGTTTCGGCAAAGCTCCTGCATCTCGCTCGGAGTATGGATAATCTGCATTTACAGTATCTTATCTACCTTGTTTTGCTCGTTCAACACCACGATGCACGGCTTATGAGCCTTCATTTCGGCATCATCCATCATCCCGTAGTTAATGATGATAACCTTGTCGCCCACTTGCACAAGCCTTGCCGCAGCACCATTGATGCTGATATCCCCGCTGCCTTTTTCCCCCAAGATAATATAGGTAGAAAAGCGGTTACCATTGGTGATGTTGAATATCTCCACTTTCTCGAACTCACGCATCCCGCTAGCTTCCAGCAGGGCTTCATCTATCTTGATGCTGCCGTTATAATTTATATCGCACTCAGTAACCGTAGCTCTGTGCAACTTGGATAGTAGAACTTGCCTTAGCATTGTTTGGTCTCCAGTTTAATGATTTTGTCTCCTTATGTAATATGCACTGCTTTTGTCAATATAATTCGCTTTCCCTCCGGGGCAACTGTAACTTAGCCAAATAAATAGCAGCACGCCAGCACGCCAGCACGTCAGCACTTCATCACCTCGTCACCTCGTCACCTCGTCACCTCTTCCCACCTTGCTTGCCAAAGCAGAAACGACCGGGATCTGACCATGAGATCACCATGATTTATCCCGGTGAGATCCCGGTGAACCCAGTATTGATTCACTTTCGGCAAGCAAGCAAGAAAAAGAGATTAGACTGGGGATAAACAGGATGCAAAGGATTATCATGATTTCGGCACCCCGTTTGACTTAAAAAAGCCACATCTGCCAACTATGCTTAAACCCTTATTCCACAGTGGCTATTTTTGAGTTAAACGGGGGTCTATGCAACAATCGTAGGATAGGTGAGGTGCTGCCATCGGGAAAGCCAACCATTTTAACTCACAACTGAAGCCTTAAAGTCAGGTAATACAGATGAAGCTAGCGGAAGGCTTCAGTTGAAAGTCAACATGCTATCGGGCGGGGTGCATGCTGCTGATATCTCCCATCACTATTTCTACCCTTCTCGTAGCCAAAAACCGCCTTTTTCAAATCCGGCAAAATGGTTTTTAGCCTATTTGCACACCCTCTGCTTAAGGCATTATAAGCTATGTATGCTACTCTGCAGAAAATATATTGGATTTATTACACTATGTCCAGCAATACCTTAGCATTTATGTGAAAGAGATAAACGGATTATTCTAAAAAAAAGCCGTTGACAAAAAAACCGCCGCAAAGAGTATGACACAACCTGCTCGACGAGGGCAGGGCAAAAATGATCTTTTAGACAGTTTATAGAGTGTGAATGTGAGAATGAAGCTCTTGTCACTTCAGTCATTTAAT
>CAYSGM010000120.1:0-9128 GCA_964430595.1 uncultured Candidatus Cloacimonas sp. | reverse complement strand
TGTAACGGCGGCGCTCCATCAGCTTTTCGAAACCGCGGTGGAGGTAACCTACGTGGGTGTTGCATTTTATCACCTGATCACCGCAAATATCCAGCTCCAGGCTCATGTTGCCCGTAACGCCGGGGTGTTGGGGTCCCTGCCACATCTTCAGGTATTTCTGGCTGTTGAGGTCGTAAACCGACTTTCCGTTCACAATGGGTGGATACATACTTTCCATATCAATCCTCGGGGTAAAGCTGTTCTTTCATGTGTTGTTCAGGCTCGTTTTGCACGCGTTCGCGGTGGCTGTAAGCGGCTTCGCTGTATGCCTTGGTGTCAAAATCCCTGCGCATGGGGGGCGGTCCCTGCCAGCCTTCAAGAATCATCGGTTCTTCCATACCGGGGCTGCCCGGGAACACGATGCCAAACATTTCGTGCAACTCCCTCTGGTACACTCTGCCCTGCTTCCACAGGTGGTGGATGGAATCCATAACCGGCTGGTCGCGGTCTATATACACAAGCACGCCGAGATCGTTTTTGGCGGCGTAGTTATGAAGCAGATAGGTAAGCTGAAACTTGCCGTCCTCCAGCCAATCCACGCAGGTGACCATCACCAAATGAGTGTATTGGTGGATGTCGCGCAGGTGGGTAAGCAAACTTACCAACTGGGCAGGTTTCACCGCGCAGAAAGCGAGATTTGAGCGCTTTTGGCTGAAATCTGAGAGGGCGAACTGAGTGGATAAGGTGTCATATAGTTTATTCATACTTCCTACCAATTGTAATCCGGCATGTTCCAGTCTTTAATGACGCGTTTTTGGTTCTCTTTATACCAATCGAATTTCTCGGCGTAGAGGTTCTGACCTTCGGCTTTGCCTGCCTTGATGAGCTCTTTCAGCTTGGTAAAACCGGCTAAAACGGCTTCGGGGCGAGGCATGCACCCGGTTACATACACATCCACGGGGATGTATTCGTCGATGCGTTTAACGGTGTTGTAAGAATCCCAGTACATACCGCCGTTGATGGCGCAGGAACATACCGCCACCACGAACTTCGGTCCTTGCATCTGCTCGTAACTGCGCACGATGCGCTTTAAAGTCTTGATGGATACATAGCCGCCGATCATGAAAACCGATGCCTGACGAGGTGTGGGGCGGGGCTGCATGCCCAGACGGCTGATGTCGTAACGCGCGGTTACCAGAGGACGCAGTTCTATAGCGCCGCAACCGGTGCCAAAGGCAAGAATCCACAGGCTGTTGGAGCGCGCCCAGTTGAAGAAGTTCTCCATCACCTGCCAGCTTTTCTTGGCGGGCTGGGGGCGGGCATCGCAGAACCAATCCTGTTCCTCCTCCGATAAACCGGCGTTGGTTAAGGTTTTGGTGTCCTTGCGCCAGTCTGGGTACTCGGGAACAGGCTCGGACGGGGTGGTGTCGTTTATTTCGTTATCTATCATAATAATCCTCACAGGCTGAAGAGCAGCACAGAGATTATGCCAATGGCAGTAGGGTATTTTAGGAAGAAGCGGATGGAATCCTCAGTGCGGAATCTGGGGTAGGCTGCCCCCACGAATACGCTGAACATATATATCCAGAAGGTTTTAGCAAGCAGGGCGAACAGGTTGGTTGCACCGCCAAAATAGAGGTTCATGAACAGTATCAGCTTGGCACCGGCGAAGATACCGCGGTTGGTGGCAAGCATACCTAAGAAGGAACTGTGATACTCTGTGGGCGGACCGATGGGGATTTCCTGAGGGGCAATGACCACAGAGAAGGGATTATACATGTTCATGCCAAGCATGGAGATCATCGCGGCGATAACTGCCAATGGATTGGTAAACAGCGTCCAGTGAAGGAAACCGCCTTGTTGGGCAGCGATTATTTCCGTGATGTTAAGCGTGCCGTATTGCGCCACGAGGCTGATTACGGAGAGGGCAAAGGGCACTTCGAAAGCAGTCATCTGTGCCAGACCTCTGCTAACGGCTATGGCAGAATAGGGGTGACCGCCTTCGCCTGCGCCCAGAGCCATACCAAGCTGACCGAAGAAGATGAAATACATCACCAATAGTACGTCCCCGCTCATGGAGAAGTTCGAGAAATAGGCGGAGCCGTAGATAACGGGGATGAACATGTAAGTGCCTATGCCACCGGCGATACGGAACACGGGACCAAGGTAGAACATGATGCCATGCGTGATGCCGGTGCGTTTGGCGTTGTTTTTGATGATGTCTATAAAGGGCTGCCAGACGGGCGGTCCCAAGCGTCCCTGAACGCGGGCAAAGATCTTGTGAACAATACCGTTAAGGGTTAAGCCCCAGACAGTTACCACGCCAAGAGAGATGAACGCCCAGACCAGTTTCAAGGTAATACTCATTATCTAACTCCCAACAACAAATACAGGGTTATCATGTATAGAAAGATATGCAACATATAGGTTTGCCCGTTTCCGGTGTAGAGCCTGGCAAGGGTGGCGGATAGCGAGTGCGTCCATTCGGCTACGCCTTTGTAAAAGCCTGTGGCGCGCGGTTCCACCCAGAATCCGAGGGCTTTGAAGTACGGCGCAAACATGTTGTAGGCATAGTGGGTGGTCCATGGCTTGTAAGGACGCTCCGCCGCAAAGACGATGTTGAACTGCTTAACCTTTTGGGTTTTGGCATTCACCAGCAGCAACCATAACAGAGGCACAATGAACACGCCCATAGTTACATACATCACCAGATTGCCATTCCAGTTGGCATGCAGAACAGGCGAATTAAGCACGATGTTATATCCGCTCCAGCTAAGCCAATCCGGCTTGTCAATGTAGTTCCCCACGGCTATGGAAAGCGGTTTGGTTATAAGATTGGGGAACAGGGAGATAGCCATTATCGCCATGATGAAGATGCCCTGAGGAATGATAAGCCAGATGGGCGCTTCCTTTACTTGGCTCTGGTTGGGCTTCGCCTGACCGAGGAAAACCGTGTGGATGAGCTTGTATAAATAGAGGAAGGCAATAGCGCTGGAGAAGAAAGCCAACCCTGCCTGCAGATAGCGTCCCTGCTCCAACAGCGAAGTGTAAATGAACCATTTTGAGCCGAACCCGCTTAAGGGGGGAACGCCGGACACAGCGATGATGCCCATCAGAACGCTGATATAGGAGATAGGCATTTTCTTTATCAAGCCGCCCATTTCGTACATGTTACGCGTTCCGGTACGCAGGAACACGCCCGCCATTGCCATGAAGATAAGCGCTTTAAAGAACAGGTGGTTAACCGCCATGTACAGCGCAGAAACCCAGCCCAGATGCGACATCAGAGACAGACCCAACACGATGTAACCAAGCTGGCTCATACTGGAATACGCAAGCAGCAGCTTGGCATCTTCCTGTTTGGCAGCCATCAGGGCACCAATGAAGGCGGTGAACACTCCCAGCCAGCCGAGGGTATTCATGCTTACACTGTTTGGGCTAACCGAGCGGGAGACCATGAGCAGTACAAGCACAAGGCCGAACACGCCGGCTTTGGAAAGCACGGAGGAAAGAATACTACTGGTTTCATCATCGGCTTCCGCGTAGGCAGAGGGTAGCCAGTAATGCACGCCCAAAGCACCCATTTTGATAAGGAAACCGCCAATGGCAAACAGCGCAGCCACCCAGCCGATGGAAAGGAAACCGGCTTGCAGTATTAATGGATAACCTGGGTAGGTGCTTGGCATCAGGCTTAGCCCGAAGAGCAAGAGGTAAGCTCCGAAGGTGGAAAAGATAATGTATAACAGGGCAGCGTCTTGCGCCTTCTTACCCCTAAGGATTAGCAGATATGAGGCAAGGGTCATCAGTTCCCAGGCAATGAACAGTTCCAGAGTGGTGGATGCCATCAGCAGGCTGCCAAAGGAGAATACGAGCATGGTTAGGAAGGGGAAAAAGCCTTCCGCAGCACCTTTGTAACGCATAAACGCGAAAATCTGGGCAATGCTTCCACCCACCAGTATAACGGCGAATATCTGCCCCATCAGCGGTAAGCCGGGAAGCAACATGAACCATGCCCAATAGTTTAATACTCCTATGGCAATAGCTCCCTTCAGCTTGGCAGGTGCATAATCTACCAGCCCAAACAATAGCAACGCCATGAGAGGATAGATGTTAAAAGCGCTCAAGCCCGGATAGAGCTTGGTTAGGAAGAATGACACAGCCGTCAACACCACGGCAGAAACCATGGGAGCAAACATCCGGCTGAAGGATTTGCTTAGTTCTGCTGCGTTATCTTGCTTAGCGGCAAAGCCAAGCCAGCGCATCAGATAGCCCACTTCCAACAGCGAGCCGATCAGTAAGCCCGCCAGCCACAGCCATGCTTGGGTGGCTGCTAACAGGTGCACAATCTGCCACTTGGCATAGAAGCCGGGGAAGGGGGGAAAGCCCATCAGGGCAATCACAAACACGCCAAATACGATTAGTAAGCCACTATCTTTTTTAAGTGCGCCCCAATTGCGCAGGCTGTCTTGCTTCACAATGCCTGCCAGCCAGAATAAGCCTGCTTTGGCAAAGAAATTGGTGAAGAACAAGCCCAGCGTGATGATAAGAATAATCGGTTCAGGCAGACTCAAAAGTGACAGCACTGCCATCACGAATACGATCAGGCCGGATTGCGCGGTGGAGGAATAGCCCAATAGCCGTTTGGCATCCTTCTGCCTAAGCGCGATAAGATTGGCAAACACGAAGCTTACCAAGCCCGCTCCGGCAAAGAGGTTAAGCAGTTCGGGGCTGAACAGGGGCAACAGCTTGTAGAACAAGAATAGCATGGCACCCGTCTGCACAGAGGCTATAATGGCAGCCAAACCGCTATCCACCGATTGGTAGAGATCAAGCGCCCATCCATTGGCAGGGAAGGGCTTAAGCTCTAAAAACACCCCTATGGCAACCATAAACAACGCCACTTGGTAGGCTACCGAGGGGATAATGCCCATGGCTATCCATGTGTCCAGATTCAACGTTCCCGTGAAGCGGTAGGCAAAGACTACCCCAATCAAGAACAGCGAGCTTGCTATTCCGCCTGCGAGCATATACTTGATCCCTGCAACAAGGGAGTTTTTATTCTGCTTCAAGCCGATCAGCGCATAGGAAGAGATAGATAGTATCTCCATAAACACAAAGGAATTAAAGATATCCCTTGTCAACACAAGTCCATTCGCACCCAGCAACATGGCAAGGTATAGCGCAATGGAACCCGCGCCATGCTCTTTAAAGCGTTTATAAAGATAAATCCCCCCTAACAGCCCAAACAGATTAATCAGGGCAATCAGGAAGGATTCCACAACTCCAAATCTTAAGGCAATGGACAGCGGGGCAGGAAAGCCCGCGCTGTAAACCATTGTTTGTGCATCCGGCATAGCTTGCAGGATGTATAGCTGCCAAGCCCCCAATCCGCTTGCTAAAGCAAACACCACATACATGGTGCCAATGGCAAGCGCGCGGCTTAGCTTATCGATAAGAGCAGTGGCAAAAGCTGCCATCAAGAACAGAGCCAGAATAATCATGGGGTTCACCATTTCAGCTCCTCATAATCATCAATATTCAGGCTGCCGTTTACCTTGAAAAGCCTGATGGCAAAGCTAAGCAGCAAAGCCGTAACCGCCAGTCCGATTACAATGGCGGTAAGCACCAAAGCAGAAGGAACCGGATCTACTACCAGCGACTTTACCTGAACCGTTCCATTAATGTCCAAGCCGGTATTAACTGCGCTATCAATTATAGGCGCAGTGGCATTATTAATATATCCAATAGCAACGATAATCATGTGGGTTCCCGTATCCACGATTGAGAAGCCGATGATAATCCTGATAATGTTCTTGCGCGTTAGCATTGCCCATATACCGATAATAATCAGCAGCACACCACTTATTAACACCAACATTATTTCTCTCCTCCTGTCTGCATGGAATCTATAACACTGGAAAGCTCAGAACCAACTTTCAGCCCAATAAGACTGTAGATTATTGGAACTGCTCCCGTGGAAAACAACCTAAGCCATTCTCCCTTGGGCAGAAAACGAGGGTCTAAGAAGGAATCGAAGCCGATCAGCACCAAGCCCGTCAAAGCCATCAACACATAGCCAACCCCGGAAAGGGATTCCACGAAATGAATCAGATTGTGAGAGAAATTGAACTCCTTACAGGCTAAAACCATTAATAACACACCGGATGCCATAACCACCCCACCCTGAAAACCACCTCCGGGGCTAAGATGACCGTGGGTGAAGATATACACTCCAAACACGATGATCAAGGGGGCAAGAAACGAAGCACCAACCCGTAGGATTTCTGAGCCTTGTCTCCTGAAGATAGCTTCATGATTTCTCTTACGTAACAGGAAACCTACTCCGGCGGTGGCTAAAAAGAGAACCATAACATCGCCCAGAGTATCCAGCCCACGATAGGTTACCACGATTGCCGTAACCACATTAGGCATATTCAGTTCGTTCACAGAGCCATGCACATAGGCTTCTGCGAGGGGATTCAGCCGGGTGGGTGTAGTGAATTCCATCACCAAAGGCATAAACATATAGCCAACCCCTATCAGTGCCAAAAAGGTAAGCAGATATTTAATCATCCTCGCCTCCCTTCACATGCTTCAAAGCGTAGAGGAATACCACGGTGGTAAGCCCCGCCCCAATGGTTGCTTCGGTCATTGCCACATCCGGTGCAGCCAGGATTAGATAGATTATCGAGGCAGACAGGCTGATAATCCCCGAGGCAATAACGGCGTTCAAAGTCTTTTTGGTTAGCACCGCATAGATCGCCGCCAGTATGCTAAGCACCGCTAATAGTATTAATGCTAGTGTATTAGGCATCATGCTTCTCCTCATCATCCTTAAGGTTGTCACGCAAGGAGATATCCGTTAGCTTTATCCCTGCAAAATGCGCCGCACGGGCAAGGGCATGGGAACTGATGGGATTGGTAAACAGGATAAACAGTATCAGCACAGCAAGCTTTGGCAACCACTCCGGCATGGCAATCCCCACGCCGATCAGAGACAGCATGGAGCCCATAGTGGTGGCTTTTGTGCCTGCTTGCATACGGTTATACACATCAGGCATTCTAAGCACGCCCATCGCACCAAGGAATAGGAAAAGTGAACCAAGCAAAGCAATAGCCGAGGCAATAAGCATAATCATAATCCCCCCTCCAAATATCTGGCGATGGCAAGCACCCCCAAAAAACTCAGCAAGCCATACACCATAGCAACATCCAGATACAATATCCTGTCCATCTTCATGGCGATAAAGATGATTAGCACAATCCCGCTGATCGTCATGGCATCCAAGGCGACTACTCTGTCAGCCGGGCTGGGTCCCATCACAAAGCGGATGAAGCTTAATATTATTGAGATCAGCGTGATGTAGAATGAGACGTTAAATAAGATGAGGCTAAGGTTATCCAAAAATCACCTCCAAATGCCTTTCGAACGTAGATACAATCGCCTCGGTGGCGGTATCGATGTCGTCGGTTTTAATATCTATCCAGTGGATGTAAAGGAATTCATCTCTTATCTCCACGGTCATGGTGCCGGGGGTAAGCGTGATGGAATTAGCCAGGATAGTTCTGCCAATGCCGCTTTTAAGTTTGGTACGAACCTTCACGATGCCCGGGTTAATTGGCAGGGTGGGGGAAAGCACTCTGCCCGCAACATCAATAGAGCTCTTAATCAGCTCAATAAGGAACACGAACAGGTAGCGCACACTACAGTAAAAACTTTTGGGGCTTAATCTGAAATCCCCCAGCATAACTAATCTGTTAGAGAAAACCAAGCTTACCAGAATTGCCGTTACCGAGCCAACTATCAATTCGTCATAATAAAACCCGGTTAAAATCAGCCATAATCCCATCAGGATCAAGTAGCTAATTATAAACGCTTTAACTCTGCGCATTAAACCTCCCGGCTATGTGATATATATAATACTAACTCATCTGGAGGAGGAAGCAAAATAAATAATACAGTTAACGTCAAATTCCTGATTGTGTGAACCATTAATATGCGTGAAAGGATTCACCGTGGAGTTATTGTATCTGCGCATTCTCCCTGTAGGGGCAGACCCCCGTGTCTGCCCTAAGATCGCAAGATTCTACTGGTGACGTCTTGATTGCACACATAACCTCCCTTGCTTGCCAAGCATGAACCGTAGGGTATCTGACCATGAGCTCATCGGGCTTTTGCCCGTTCAACCCCCGATGAACCCCGGTGCGAATCAGGTGCGGGGAGCAAGGAAGATTACGCCTAACGCTTAACGTCTAACGTCTAACGCAAAATGTCTAACCTAAAAGCACACTCTGAATCAAATGTGGCAATGCCAGAGCAATCTCTGCTTGACACGAACAGCCTATTCAGAATCCTAACTTTTCAAGGTTAGGAGATACCCCTTACATGAGAGAATTCACCACGTTTCTAAAGAAGTTTAAAAGCAGAATAAACACCCGCTTCGCGCTGCAAGCCATGCTTAATTGCGTGCTTGGATTTGCCATAGCGGTGCATGTTTATTATCTGTTGTGGATGCACATCCCTCATGAATCCGCGGCATTATTGTATGCTAATATCGGGATTAGGGCAAGCCTGGCTTTGGTGATCATCTATTTTGTGTGGCAAACCTATCGTGGTTTCTGGGATAACCGCCTGGTAGCAAGGTTTTTGGACAGGCAGGAAGAGCATTTTGACGATCTGTTTCAAAATACTTACGAGCTGGGGCAAAAAGCGGATAGCGAAGCAATTGTGGATGCTCTGGCAGCAAGTGCTTCCGCAAGGATCAGAACTACAAAATACCGTGTGCCTGCCCTTTACCCGCAGTGGATGGGGTTCAGTATGGTGTTTCTCTTCCTGGGTTTGGGCAGTATCTGGGCAGTTTCTTGGGGTGATTTTCAGCTTGCTTTACGGCAGTTTTATACCAATAAACGGCAGGAAGTGGTTTATAAGCAGTTTATCGAGCTATCCCCGGGCAGTATTCAGATTGGGCGTAACCAAGCGGTTGAGATAAAGATAGTTAAACCCGAAGCACGGCTGAGCCATAAGCTGTTTTACCGAACGGATAAAGAGTGGCGTGAACTGGGCATGGCGAATAATAGCTATCTGTTTACCCGGCTGGATAATAGCATAGAGTATTACGCAGAAAACAGCGTGTGTAAATCGCCCGTTT
>CAYSGM010000119.1:0-9269 GCA_964430595.1 uncultured Candidatus Cloacimonas sp. | reverse complement strand
AAGGTGTATAAGAATGAATGCTTTAATGACAGCGTATGTCTCATGGGTGCACAGCACGCCGATCTACTCGGCAATGGTGCAGTTTGCCATCCTGGGAACCTTTGGAGAGATTATCTCCAAGTGGGTGATAAACAAGAACTTCAAGTATCCCTTCAGCTTTGCCATTACCATTTGGAAGATGATGGTGTGGGCGATTCTCGCCATCGGGATAAAGTATGCCTTCAAGGGCTTTGTTGGCTATGTGGGTTATTTGGAAGAACATGGCATGCTGCCTCAGCTAAGCAAATTCGGCAGAGCTTTTGCCATTTCTGCGCTGATGAACCTGCAATTCGGCATCACCCTGGTGTTGGCGCACCGGGCAATGGACAACATCCCGGAGAAGGTGAAGAACTGGAAAAACCTGCATAAAAGCATCTTCTCGCTGGTGTGGTTCTGGATTCCCGCACACACGGTTACCTTTATGTTGCCAGATATCTACCGCATTGGGCTGGCAGCCTTGTGGAGCCTGGTATTGGGGCTGATTTTAGGGTTCTTTAATCGTAAATAGTTACCCCTAAAGTGGCGATCTCCAAAGCTGCCCCCGCTCCATTGCTGTTACCCGTTTTGGCATGGACAGCGGGAATGATTTTGGCACGCCACCTGGCAATCCCCTTTTTACCCCTGTTGATCGCAGCAGGGGTTTTGCTTGTTTGCGTGGGATTGCTCTCCCAAGCGCGGATATGGCTGCTGCTTGCTCTGTTTCTGGTGTTGGGAGGGCTGCGCTTTGCCGGGAGTGATATACAAGAAACGCCTTTGGCAGCATTGCTTAAAGGGAAAACCAGCATCCGGCAGGAACTAAGTTTTAAAGTGTTGCAAGTCCTCTCCAGTGGCAATAACAGCTATGCCATCCGCATGGAACGCCTTGCCGGACAACCGCTTGAGGATGTGCTAATCTTCAGCCCCGCTAAACCCATGATCCCGGGCGAACGCTACAAAAGCATGGCAGAGATTAGCCTGCTTACCCATGATCCCATCCTGCAGATTTACCCAAGCCGTTACAGCGCCGTGGCTTACCAGCTTGGGAAGATAGAGAGACTGCAACCCAGCCGCATGCAATACTGGGTAGCAAGATTACGGCAGAATATGCTGCTGAATCTGGATACCAAATTGGGGGATAACGCAGGCTGGGCAAAAGGATTGTTACTAAGCGACCCCACCGCGAAAAAGGCTTTTACCGATGAGTTAAGTAAATCCGGCATTATGCACCTGATTGTGGTGAGCGGTATGCATGTGTGGTTTATCTATCTGGTGCTGGTGAGTTTACTGCGCATCTTTGTCCGGCGGTCTGTGGCGGAAATGATCTTTCTACCGCTTATCTTGCTGTTTGCTGCGCTGAATAACTGGGCACCGCCGATAACGCGTTCAATAATTATGATCAGCATGGGGATCTGTTCACGCTGGCTACAGCGTCCCCTATCCGGAGCGCAGAACCTCTCTCTCAGTTTGTTAGTTATTACCCTCATCAATCCGGCAGAGTTGTTTGGGTTGGGCTTACAGCTATCCTTTGTCTGCATGGCGGTTCTGCTCTTTGGGGTTCCCAGGATCTACCTGTTTGCCCCTGATACCCTTATGCAGCATCCCCTGCGCCGCTACTTGCAGAGCCTGTTCGAGGGGATTCTGCTATCTCTGTTGGTAAGCCTGGCGATCATTCCTTTAACCCTGTATTACTTTGGCAGGGCTTCTTTTAACGGGGTGCTTGCTAATATCCTGGGGATTCCCTTGGTTGGCATTCTGCTGCCTCTGTCGGCGTTGATATTGCTGCTGCCTCAGGGACTGTATCTCAGCCACCTGCTGCAGCTTTGCTACATTGCCTTTATCTATGCTTGGCAAATCCTGGTTGTGGAAGGTGCGCAACTGCCTTTCAGCTTTAATGGAAGCTACTTTAACAGCAGTAATTCTACTGCGTTGGCGGTGCTCATCCTGTGGGGATTTCTGTTTATCCGGGGGAGATACAGACTGGGACTATATCTGGCTTTGCCAATCTTGTTGCTGGCGGGTAGCTTGCATTTCCTGCCGCTGAACAAGGCTAAAACCGCCGATGTGCATATCTTTTCCTGTGGCGTGGCGGATTGCAGTCTGCTGCGCTTACCCGGTGGGGAAACCATCATGATCGATACCGGAGGGGGCAGGGGCTTTACCTTGTCCGATGCTGCACCCGCGGAAGATGCCTTGTTACATGATAGCTGGATGCAGAAAGTGCTGCTGCCCTGGCTGGGGAGGAATGGTGTAAAGAAGCTGGATTACCTGGTGCTTACTCACTTGCATGCGGATCACTTTGGTGGTTTGCTCTCGCTGCTACAAGCAGTAAAGGTGGAGCATATCATCATCTCAGATGACACTGCTAAGCAGTCATTGTGGCAGTTCTTTGCCTCACGCCCCTATTTCCAGCCCCGCTATGTGCATACAATTGCAGATACCATCGGCTTTGCTGTTGGGAAGGCACGGCTGAAGATACTACACCCGGATAAGGGCTTCTTTACCAATAACGAGAATGAACGCTCATTGGTCTGCCGGGTGGATAGTGAAGGGCAACGCTTCCTGTTTACCGGCGATATTGGCGAGGCAAGCGAAGATTATCTGGTGCGCAAATATCCTTTAGAGCTGGCTTGCAACTATATGAAGATTCCGCATCACGGCAGCCGGGGTAGCAGCACGGAGGCATTCCTCCGCCTTGCCCAGCCAAGAGAAGCATGGCTAAGCACCTCTATCCGTAACCGATTCGGCTTCCCCCATCCTGAGACAGTGCAGCGTTATCGGCAAGCGCAAATCACCATCCGCAGCACTATGGAAGGCAGCATCAGGACGCAGCTTATACAAAAAGATTGACAAACCCGCTGTGTGATAAGGACTTTGCTTCATAAAGGATAAATGCTATGAAACAGACCCGCGAAAGCCTGGGCTTGGATAAACTCTTTGCCTTGATAGACGCCAAAGGAGAGCTCGCTTCCTCCGTTAAGAGGCATAAGCTGGCACGGCTGCATGTGCGGCTAACCGAGCTGCAGGTGGAGTATCGCCATATTGCCCGGTTCTTGCAGCAGATTAGGGACGATAAAGCCCTGAAAGCGAAGCTGGAGGACATCTTCAGCCATATGCAGGAGCTAAGCCTCAGCCATATAAAGCAAGCGGACTGCCTGTTACCGCACGAGCTCTTTGAGCTGAAAAGCTTCCTGTGGCTGTATCTGCATTTGTGCGAAGCACTAAGCACAGCAGGCTTGGCTGTACTGCACCCGCTGCCGGACATGAAGGAGCTGTTTAAGCTGCTTGATCCGGAAGGCAACAAGCTTCCCACGTTCAGGATATCACCGCTATATTCTAAGCAATTGGCGATGCTACTAAACAAACAGCTTGCTTTAAGTTTAAGCTTACAACATACCCGCCAGCAGGATTTGGACGAAGCCAAGCGTGCCTTGGATATGCCAAGCCTGAAAGATGAATTCGTCCTCTCCCGTAACAAGCAGGAGCTTATTTCCCGCTTGCTTGCCACAAAGTACTATGTGGTAACTAACGAGAATCTTGCCAATTATAGCTTTAAGCTAGCCGATACCCCTGCTGCGCTAAGTATTAAGCAGGAAATGGACAGCATTCATTCCGCTATAAAAGAGGAAGAAGCACTAATCCTGCAAGAGCTAAGTAGCAAGGTTCAGGAACGAATTGCCGAGCTTGAAACCGCCTACCACAGCACGGGCGAGCTTAGCTGGGATTACAGCCTGGCAGAATATGCGCTTCACTATAACTGCTGCATTCCAGAACTAAAGCCATGGCAGGATAACAGCTTCCCCGGCATAAACCTGAAAGCAGCGGTTAACTTGCCTTTAAAACTATATCTGGAAGCCAACAACAGCAGCTATCAAGCCCTGGATATCTGCCTTGACCAAGCTACGAACCTGATTACCGGACCCAACATGGGTGGTAAAAGCACCGCTCTTATCACCTTAGGGCAGTGTTGCTATCTCGCTTCGCTTGGCATCCCCATTCCCGCTAGCCAGGCAGAACTACCCCTTTACGATAACATTTACTACAACCATTCAACCAACGACAACGCTGAAACCTTAAGCTCCTTCGGCAAAGAGGTGGTTGCCTTCAACTCCGCCTTGCAAAAGAAGGGACGCAGCCTGATGCTGCTAGACGAATTCGCCAAAGGCACTAACCCCACAGAAGGTGAAGCTATCTGCATGGCAGTGATCCGCTATCTCAACACGACGCAGCATACTCTGGTGGCAGCCACGCATTTCACTGCGCCTGCAACCCTGGAAGGCATTGCCCACTACAGCATCAAAGGCATTGCCGAAGGGGACTTCACCCGCCTGCAGAGCCTACCGGAAGGGGACATGAAGAGCCGTTTGAAGCTGCTTTCCGAAGCCATGGACTATGCCCTGATCCGCCTGCAAGAGGCTACTCCGCCGCCTCAGTGTGCCGTAAAGATCGCCACCATCCTGGGCTTGCCCCAAGCGATACTGGAGCAGATAAACCATGCAAAAGCTTAATGTTAAACAAGCTACCGAGCTTGCTCTGGAAGTGGGGCGCATCATTCTGCAGAGCGGAGGCACCACCAACCGCGTAGAAAAGATGATGCATAAAGTATGCAGCGGCATGGGATACCCCAACACAGAATCATTCGTTACCCCCACCGGCATCTTCATCAGCATCAACGATGCCGATGGCGCTATCAGCACCAGCATCAAGCGCATCGAAAACCGCCGCATCGATCTGGGCAAGATCACCCGCGTCAGCCGCCTGGTAAGCTGTCTGGAAGAAGGTCAAAACTGCCCCGAAGGCAAAGACGGCATGGATCTGCGCAGGTTCAAAGACGAACTCGATAAGATAGATACCGAGGAAGCCTGGCCTACATGGCTGCGCAGTCTCTGCGGAGGTGCCACCAGCGGCTTTTTTTGCCTGCTGTTCGGTGGTGCCTGGCTGGAATTTGCCATCGCGGTAGTCATCGGCATAGTGGTAAGTTACGGCATGAAACTGCTTACAAGGCTCTCGTTCAATAATTTCCTGCTGAACGCTATCGCCGCCGCCCTCATCGTCTGTATCGCCAAATCAATGGATTACTACATCCCCTTCATCCGTCTGGACAACATCATTATCGGCGGCATCATGCTGCTGGTGCCGGGGCTTTCCATCACCAACGCCATCCGCGATACCATGAGCGGCGATCTCGTATCCGGCACAGCCCGCGGGGTGGAAGCCATGTTCATCACGGTAGGCATCGTAGCCGGAAGCGGCACCATGCTTAAGCTCTGGGCTTTGTGGGGGTACTGATGCGTCCGTTCGACACCCTCACCCTGATGCAGTTCTGCTGGGCGTTTCTGGCGATCCTGGGCTTTTCTATCCGCGTTAATCTAAAAGGTGTAAAGATAGTTTACACTGCCCTTAGCGGTGGCTTGTGCTGGGCTTTTTACCTCATTGTGCTTTATTACAGCAATTCGGTGTTGTTCTCCGTGTTCATTTCGATTATCTTAGTGTGTATCTATTCGGAACTTGTGGCACCCAGACTGCGCACGCCGGTGTCGGTATTCGTTACCTGCGCCATCATTCCTCTGGTGCCGGGGCGGGGCTTATTCGAGTCCATGCAGTTCTACATCGCCGGGAATAACGTGCAGGCATCCAAAAGCATCCTGCAGACCCTGCTGATCGCCGGAACCATCGCCATCGCCATTGCGGTGGTGTCCTCCGTTACCAACCTGTGGCACAAGATGTTGAATAGATTTTAGGAGAATATAAAACATGTATAAATCAGTAAAACAACAACAACTGGAAGTTCGCATCCTGAAGCTTCTATCCGGCAAAGCGCTCAAAACCGCCGAGCTTATCTTCGCCGATCCTGAGATACAGGCTGTGCAGGAATACGCCAACATAGTATCCATCAAGCGCCTGGGCTATAACGACCATGGTCCCGTGCACATGCGCACTGCCACCCTGAACACCATCAAGATGTTTCAATTGCTGCACGAAGCGGGCATCCAGATGAATCTGGAAAAGGAAGAGGTGGGCACTGCCGACGACTCCCTAACCGCCGTGATCATGGCTTCCCTGCTGCATGATGTGGGCATGACCATTGCCAGAGACACGCATGAACTGTTAAGCATCCAGCTGGCAATGCCTTACATAGATCGCATCCTGAACGAACTGCACGCTGAGAGCGACCTGATGGCAAAAACCGCCATCCGCTCCATTGCCATCGAAGGCATCTTCGGGCACATGGCAACCCGCAAAATACACTCTCTGGAAGCAGGTCTGGTGCTTATCGGCGACGGCAGCGACATGGAGAAAGGCAGAGCCCGCATCCCCAGCATGCTGTCCATGAAGACCAGAATCGGCGATATTCACCGCACCTCGGCTTCCGCCATCCAGAAAGTGAAGATCACCAAGGGACTGGAAAAGCCCATCTGCATCACCGTGGAAATGAACGCCTCGGTAGGATTTTTCCAGATAGAGGAAGTGTTCTTCCCCAAGATAAACATAAGCCCCGTGAAGCCATACATCGAGCTTTACGCGGGGGTTATAGATCGGGAGCTGCTGCGCTATATATAACATAGTAGTTTCGCCCCCTAAAACCTAAAACCTGTAACCTGACACCTACCCCTTGCCTTCTTACCTATGCTTGAGATATGGTTGTGCCTCCCAGCAAAACGCTGGCTATCGCAACGGCATCGCAACCGGAAGTAAATAAGCGACAGGGCAGGAAAAAGTCCCGTCCATGGTTACAATACGGTTGCTATCTTACTTTATCAGTAGCGCTTTAGTAATGTATGCTTCCCCTGAACTTATCATGCGGATATAATACACTCCGCTTGCAACGCTTACACCGATATTGTCTGTGCCATCCCATCCTAGCTTATATCTTGCGGCGGCATGCTGTGAATTGCACAGAGTTTTAATCAGTTGTCCTTTGGTGTTATACACCTTCAGGCTTGTATTCCCCGGTTGTTTTATACTATAGCTTATGGTGGTGTGCCCCTTGAAGGGATTGGGGAAGAGGGGAAATAGCT
Source organism: uncultured Candidatus Cloacimonas sp. (assembly GCA_964430595.1). Taxonomy (GTDB): domain Bacteria; phylum Cloacimonadota; class Cloacimonadia; order Cloacimonadales; family Cloacimonadaceae; genus Cloacimonas. The sequence goes on along the minus strand of CAYSGM010000119.1, from coordinate 2,235 downwards.
GAGTGCTAAGGGGAGCAAGCTCGGGATTATCAGCACTTACAGGTACTAATACAGTCCAAGTATGAACCAACTCTTCTACTTCATCCGCTACTTTCACTGAAATGGAATGGGTGCCGGATAGGGAGAACAGATAGGTGCAGGAAGCGGAGTTTCCGGCAAGTTCCTCGCCGTTAACATACCAATGGTAGCCAAGCTGACTGTCTATGTCCATGGCTTCCACAGCGAAGCTAATGCTGCTGTTGGCAGGGGTATCTATGCTGTTAGCTATGGGGCTGAAAGATATAATTTCGGGAGGGTCGTTCACGGGAGTAACCACCAGCATTGTATTAGTAGAGCTGCTCAGACGGCTACGGTTATCGCTCACTGTTACCGTTATCTGCTCTGAACCAAACCAGTTTGGGTCTGCCGATAGCTGGAGGATAGTGCCTTGTATGGTGCAGTGGGTAAACTGGTTACCACTAACCGAGAGGCTTAGGTTTGGGGAATCCACATCATGGATGTAATCCGCTATATCCAGTTCCAAGGCTTCGTCCTCAGCGAACTGATATGATGGCAGCAAGATGATAGTGGGAGCGTCATTCACAGGTGCCACGGTTACTAGGAAGGTTTGGCTGATTCGCATTGCATCCTTAGTGTCTGTATTCAGTTTGGCTTGTCTGGTGCTTGCTGAGTTGAGGATTCGAGAAGCCTCCACAGCATTAACGGTAATATCACATGTACCAAAGAGATCAGGAATGGTGTTTATAGTCAGCAGAGAACCATATAAGCTCACGGTTACGGTTGGGGTGCTTTGGGTGAAGCTGTAACTTAAGGGATCACCATTAGGATCGTTGAAGTAATTGCCAAGCTCAAGGGTATGTGCAGGGCTATCCTCCAGAACAGTTTGCGGGGGAATAACCTGGCTAATCTGGGGAGGGGTGTTTAGCACCTGGATTAGCTCTGGAACAAGCTTGGTGTCATAACGCTGACCATCAAACACGCTCAGCTTAACGCTGTAGTTTCCGCTAGTGGTGTATGTCCAAACTGGGTTTAGCTCCGTGCTATCTGTGATATTATCACCGTTGAAATCCCACTCCCTTGAGATAGTATTGCGGGTGGAGTGATCGGTAAATTGCACAGTTAGTGGGTGCTGTCCGCTGCTGATATCCGCATAGAAATCCGCAATAAGAGGTGCCGTTGCCCAGTTGAAGGTAAGCGCACCGATATCCGCTATGCTGCCGTCCGGATCGGGCGGAGTGGCGGGATTGCCCGCATCGATGCAAGGGCTATACACATTCAAGGCAAAATTACCCAAAGCGGGGTTTAAAAACATCGGGTTGGCATTGAGGTTAGCCGTGCCGGGATAAGTTCCCTGTGGCATAGCGATATCGCTATAGCTTGCATTGATGGTGGAGCCTCCGGTAAGGTTTATTGGAGTTGGAGCGGGACTGGCATCCCAGGCAATGTTTTGAGAGAAATCAATTGCAGAGGCATTGCCTGCAGAAACATAGCTGGGATATCCAAAGATAGTATTGTTGGTTGCGGCTAATGCCGCGCTGGCATCCAAGCTTAAGGCAGGTAGTGAGGATAAACCGTTAAAGAGGTTGGTGCGGTAGGCAAGGTTTCGCACAAGGCTGTGTGGAGCTTGGTTTTGGGCTTCACTAAGGATTACTGCGCAGTCCTCAAACTTGTTGTTGCCAATCTCTAGGCCGTGGTTGCCGTTTAAATCCAGCGCGCGGTTGTAGTTGAACACATAGGTGCTATCTATGCTGCCGGAGCTGCTGCCCAATAGCTTTATCCCCACTTCGGAACCGCTTTGGTTGAGGGTTCTGCGGATGGTGGTGTTTTGCACTGTGATGTTGCAGGGGGAGCTTTGATTGCTGATGAAGATGCCGGTGTTGAAGCCGCTAAGGGAATCCCTTTCTATTTCTACCTGGCTTAGATTTGCCAGGCTAAAGGCGACACTGTTGTCACGGTTGTTGGATTCGGTCTTTATCACGCGGGTGTTGGCTAATCTTGCGCGGGCACGAGACCTGTTGCTGCTGTCTATTATGATGCCAAAGGGGTATTCGCTGATTACGGTGGAGGTGATATCCACGATGTAATTGCCATTTATCTCAAAGGCTGTGTCTCCACTAGCAGGTGTTATCGTACCCCTGTTGACCCTCAGGGTATTGATGTTGAGATTAACAGGAGTGATACCGGTGTTGTTAGCTTTGATGCCATAGGCAAAGTTGTTTATCGTGAGGTTGCTGA
>CAYSGM010000118.1:0-9381 GCA_964430595.1 uncultured Candidatus Cloacimonas sp. | reverse complement strand
GCCGTACCATTCGTCGCTGTCTGGCTTGCCATAGCTGCAATTGGGGAGTTTGGCCTCGTAATCCGCTTCGTTCAGTACGGTATCCATTGCCTGCTTAAGGGAAACGGTGTGGGTGTTAAGCTTTTGTCCGGTATAGGTAACGCTATCCTGATGCACCATGTTGATGCGGCGGAAATCGCTTTCGGAGATGCTAAGTTTGGCAGCAGCGATCTCCACCAGTTGCTCTATGCTGAAGTTCACTTGGGGCGAGCCGAAACCGCGGAATGCGCCGGAGAAAACGTTATTGGTATAGACCCCATACACGTCGCAATGCACATTGGGGACTTCGTAGCAGCCGCAGCATTGAACCGTGGAACGCCATGTAACCCAGGGGGTTACACTGCAATAAGCACCGCCGTCGGCTACAATGCGCACCTTTACAAACTGTATCTTACCGCTGTTCTTCAGCCCCATGCGGTATTGGAGCGTGTAGGGATGGCGTTTGTAGCTCTCGCGCATGCTCCATTCGCGGGTGTAGGTAAGCTTTACGGGCTTCTTCAGCAGGTAGGCGCACAAGGCTGCTCTGGCACAAACCAGCGCGGCGGTGTCGTCCTTGCCGCCAAAGCCACCGCCCATGGGCACGGTCTTTACTTCCACGTCTTTCAGCTGCAAGCCAAGCGTGGAGGCGACAAAACGACGCGTGCTGAAGGGATGCTGCATACTGCCAAGCACTTCCATTACCCCGTCGGGACGCAGGTGGCAGAGGGCGGATTCGGGTTCAAGGTAGGCATGTTCCGCTCTGGAGGTGGTAAATGTTTGCTCTAAGATTAGGTCGGAATCTCTTTCGCCTGCTTCTATATCTCCGGTGCGGACGCAGTGGTAGTTGCACACATTGCTGCCGTGCTCTGGATGTAGCAGCGGGGTTTCGGGCAGCATGGCTACTTCGGGATCGAAGATGGCAGGCAGTTCTTCCAGCTTAATATACACAAAAGGTATGGCTGCAATGGCTTGCTCCCGGCGTTCGGCTACTACTAATGCCAGCACGTCGCCGGTGGATTTTATCCTGTCCAGAACCAGTGTGGGATAGTCTTTTATTATCTGCCCGAACTTGATGTTGCCGGGGATGTCTTTGGCGGTAAATACAGCCACCACGCCTGGTTGCAGGAGCGCTTGCTCTGTATCTATACTTATTATGTTCGCAGAAGCCACGAGGGCATAGACTGGTGCTGCATGCAGCATTTGGGGCATTGAGTAGTCATCGGTGTATTTGGCAATACCTGTTACCTTGGCATAAGCATCGTTGCGGAAGGCAGGGGTGCCTCCGGTTTTATATTTCATGGAGTTCTCCGTAATTCATAATGCGACCAGAAATCCACCCAGGGGTTGGGGGTATCTGCCAGACTCGGAAGCACCGGAATGGGCGCACCGAGGCGTTCCCAATGGTACTTGTCCGCTATCACCGGCATACCCATCAGCCTGGCGGGATTGTGGCTGATTAGCTGAAACAGCTGTGCCATGCTGATCTTGCCTTTAGCTACCAGATGCTCGGCCAAAAGCGTGAACAAAGCACCGCTACCGGCAATACCCATCGGGGTTTGATGCGGGTGCAGAATGCCGTGGTCTTTAATATCTGTCGGGAAAGCGCAGTGGTCACTGGCGATGATATCAAAGATGCCATCCTGCAGTAGTTCCACCATTGTCCCCCGGCTGCTTTCGCTACGCAGCGGAGGGGAGCAAAGCCAGCGGTGTCCCTGTGGGTCGTCAAGGCTCTCTTCGTTTAGCAATAAGTAGTGGGGAGCGGTTTCGCAGGTGATGAAGTTCGCTTCCTTCTTGGCTTCCTGGATCATTAGTGCTGCCTTGGGGCAGGATACATGCACAATATGAATGGGGTAATGGTGCTTAAGGGAAAGGTCAAGCAGCTTCTCCACCGCCGTGATCTCGGCTTTTTCTGGACGGCGCAAACAGTGGTCTGAAGGACGAATGAAGGGGTTGCGTTCGCTGTATTCGGTTATTATCTTATCGTCTTCGCAGTGAACCAACAGGAGAGGCTTGTGGCCTGCAAAATCTTTCATCAGGCGTTCGATGGATTTATAGCTTTGGTATAGCCCTGCATTTCGGTAGGTGGTATATAGTTTGAGGTCTGTGTCCACAGTCAGTAAATCTATTATCGGCTTCGGTTCAAGGTTCAGAGGTGTTAAGTGCCAGAATACTTTGCCGGGGAATTCCTCTGCTGCTACTCGCATATGGGCAAGTTTTTCGGCAAGAGCCAAGTCCGGGGATTCGGTAACAAACACACCGATGCCTTCCATACCGCAATGCTCTGCCAGCCGGGCAAAGCTCTGCCAGCTATCGGCAAGCTCGTGTCCGCCGATGGTTTCGCCGATGTGTACGTGAAAGTCATAGATACCGGGAAGATATAACTCTTGGTTATGGGGTGTGGGCATACTGGCGTACGAAGGTGCGGGGGTGCTGGTGTGTTGGCGTGTTGGGGTGCCGGTATCCATTAGTTAAAACTCTTCACCGAGGCGGTGTCTTTCAAGCCGTGGCCGGTTATTAACAACACAACCGATTTACTGCCTGTCGTTCCTGCGGAGGCAGGAATCCAGCCCATCTTAATCGCCTGCTTCAAACCTGCCAGTGTGGCTGATGAAGAAGGCTCCGCAAATACTCCCGCCAGCTGTGCCAGTTCAAGCTGTGCCTGTTGTATCTCGGCATCGCTTACCCGGATGGCTTTGCCGTTACTTTCCTTGATTGCCTGCACTGCCCAATGTGCCAGAGCTGGGGTCTTCACGCTGATGGAATCCGCAATGGTAGCCGGTTTAGCTGCATCCTGATAGCTGCCTGTTTCCCAATAACGGGTAATGGCATCGCTGCTTTCCGCCTGCACTGCCAAGAGACGAGGCAGTCTGTCGGTTATCCCGGCACGCATCAGATCAACAAATGCTTTATGAATACCTGTTAAGATAACGCCATCACCCACAGGGATAACGATCCAATCTGGTACATAACCATTTTGCAGGTAGATTTCCAGTCCTGCGCTCTTTTTACCATCTACGGTCAAGGGGTGATAGCCCGTATTGCGGCAGATGCATGCATGGGTGGCGGAGTATTCCAGTGCAGCCTTGAAGGCATCGTCATACGTGCCTTTCACCTTGTTCAGCTTTGCTCCGTGTACTTGTATCTGGATCAGCTTGGCAGGAGGTGCGCTTTCGGGTGCGAAGATCACCGCTTTCTTCCCTACAGAAGCGGCAATACAAGCCAAAGACGAGGCGGCATTACCAGTACTGGCAGCAACAATCTCCTCCACGCCTTTCTGTACCGCATCGGCTACCACGATCTGGGAAGCACGGTCTTTGTAGCTACCGCTGGGGTTAAGGGCATCGTTCTTTATCCAAAGCTGCTCTATCCCAAGGCTTTCACAGAGACGGGGTGCTTTGAAATATGGCGTATTTCCAACAGGTATAGGTGGGTAAAACTGCGGATTAACCGCACTGAACAGCCTTACATCCTGCTCTTGCAACCAGGCTTTGTGAATGGCAGCATAATCAAACATTGCTTCCAGCACACCCAACAGAGGCATACCGGGCTTGTAATCCCTGCTGCATACATCACACAGATAGTGTAAGCCCTTTGGCTCAAACTCCTTGCCACACTGTGTGCAGCGGTAGTGAGTAAAGTAGTTATCCATTTAGTCCCAGTTCATACACCAGCGCCGCATAGAAGGCAGCAGCGGAGGTGAGGTGTTCCACGGGGCAGGCTTCGTTGGGTGCGTGGGCGTATATCTCGTTGCCAGGCCCCATGCCGATGCAGGGAATGCCGTGCATGCCGGCAATCGCCACTCCGTTAGTGGAGAAAGTCCATTTATCTATCTTGGGCGCGTTGCCCAGAGTTGCTTCGTAGGCTTTTGCCGCGCTCTGCACATAAGGCGAATCCAACGGTGTAACCCAGGTCGGGAAATACTTCTGCGTGGGGTAAACCAAGCCAGTGAAAGCTGCTTCGTTATAGGTAAGCACCTCTATTTCCGCATCCGGCTGCCCCGCTAAACGGCAGGCTTCTTTCACTTCCGCCACGGCAGAATCCAGATTCTCACCCCAGGTAAGGCGTCTATCCAGATGAATTCTGGCGCTGTCCGGCACGGCACATTGGCTGGGTCCGGTGAAATAAACTTCCGTTACGCACACGCTGCCCTTGCCAAGGAAGGGGTCAGTATGCAGCCGTTCATGCAGCTTTTCTATTTCCAGCGCAATGCGGCTGATCTTGTAAATGGCATTGTCACCTCGCTCCGGCGCTGAACCATGGCAGGACAAGCCTTTCACGTGCACCTGCATTTCCATGCGTCCGCGGTGGCCTCTATAAATATTCAGGTTGGTAGGCTCGGTAATCACCACCAGTTCAGGCTTAATCTCACCCTCGTTCAGGATGTATTGCCAGCACAAGCCGTCGCAATCTTCTTCCATCACGGTGCCTGTGAAATACACGCTGAACTTATCGCCCAAGCTAAAGTCTTTTATAATCCGCGCTGCGGTAAGCATGGACGCCATGCCGCCTTCCTGATCCACGCTGCCCCTGCCCCAAACCTTGCCATCCTTGATATGGGCATCGAAGGGGTCAAAGTCCCACAGGCTGAGGTCGCCGGGATAAACGGTATCAATGTGTGCGTCAAAGGCTATCACTCTCGGTCCATGACCAATTCTGCCGATCACATTGCCGATGGGGTCTATATAGGCTTCATCCAGCCCGATGGCTTCCATTTCCTTCTTGATGCACTCCACCACTTCCTTTTCCTTGGTGGAAAAGGCGGGAATGCGGATCATGTCCATCAAAAAGCGGGCACTGGTCTCTTCGTAATGTTTGGCTTTCGCCATAATCTCTTTATACATGTTCGTCTCCTGTATAATATTTGCGGGTGATGAAGTAACGAAGTGATGAAGTAATGATGTGATGTAGTATTGAGGTAAGAGACTGGAAGCAATTACATTGCACCACTTTCTTCTCCACCTTATCTCTTTTCCACATCGTCACCTCATCACCTCGTTACTTCATCACCTATTAAAACCTTTTCCACAGCGCATCGGCAAGCTCGCGGGAACGGGCTTTGATGGCTTCTTCATCAATATCCAGCAGCAGTTCGCCATCCCACATCAGCACCTTTCCGGCACAAATGGTGGCGTCCACTTTGGCTTGCGAAAGCCCATAAACCAGGTGCCCAATCCAGGTAGTCTCATCCAGCGGAGTGTGCGGATCGTAATCCACCACGATAATATCCGCAGGACTTCCTTCCGCAATGGTTCCATGCTTCGCACCCCAGTATTTTTGAGCAATAATCGGGTTATTCTGCACCAGCGCATTGGCAAGCTCCATAAAGCCTTTACTGGGGTCGTTCTGCTTCCAGTGCTGCGCCCAGATGCCTACCCGCAGCTCTTCCAGCATATTCACGGTCATGGCGTCCGTCCCCAAGCCCACCGTGATGCCAAGCTCCGTCATCTTGCACACGTCGGCGATACCCACGGCGTTATTCAGGTTGCTTTGGGGGTTGGTAACAATCGCCGCGCCCTTATCAGCCACCAGCATCATTTCCTTGGGGTTCAGATGCACCCCGTGCGCCAGAATGCTATTGGCATTTATCAGGCCGAAGTCATTCAGCCTTTCCACCACGCGTTTACCAAAGTGATCGATGTTAAAGCGCTGGTCTGATTCCGCTTCGGCAACGTGAATGTGCACTCCGCAGTTCAGGCTTTTCACCTGCGCGGCAATCTGCTCCAGGCTTTTGTCGCTTAAGGTGAAGGCGGCATGCATGCCAAACAGGGCTTTCAAATGCTCATCCGGCTTATCCTGACAGTCTTTCACCCAGGCAGCATTCTCTGCAATGCCTTCCTGACAAATGGCTTCCCCATCCCGGTCTGAAACTTCATAGCACAGGTTAGCCCTGATACCGCTTAGCTTCACCGCCTTGGCTATCTCGCTAAGTGAGCCCTTCACCGCAAAAGGTGAGGCATGGTGATCAATTATCGTGGTAGTGCCCTTGCGGATGGCGGTAAGCGCGGACACCAGCGCACTCATGTAATTCTCTTCGTCCAGCAGCTTTTTATCCAGCCGCCACCAGAGGTTGGTAAGCACTTCATTAAAGTCCTTGGAGGGGGCAGCTTTGCCAAGCCCGGTCACAAGCGTGGAATAGAAGTGGTGATGTGCGTTTATCAAGCCTGGCATGATGATCTTGCCCAGCACGTCGATGCGTTCGCATTCCTCTGCCGCAAATTCTGCAAGGGGGGCGATTTTCTTTACCAGTCCATCTTCCACCAGGATTGCCATGTCCTTCATAACAGGGTGCTTGGGACTGAAGCTGATGATGGTTCCGCCAAAAAGTATATATCGGTTCATGTTTTCTCCTTATTTTACCCATAGGGGTTTCAAGGAAAAGCGAGACGCAGATATTTGTCAATGAGAAAGTGAACTTTTGTCTGCGTGTTTTACTTCCCCTCATAATGTATAGGGGGACAGATCTGAGTTTTTGGGACAGATTTCGGGATTATTTTTGGAAACCAGAAAATAACCATGTCATTCCCGACCCGATCGGGAATCTAGACCCTTAATAACTGCTGCCAGAAGAATTACAACTGAAAGCATTAACCCATATAAAGGAAATAACTTACTAAACCACCATTTCAGATTTACTTTTTCATCATGGAAGTCCCATTAACCTTAGTGAGTAGTTGATCAGCATTCATGAGTCTATTTGTCACCCTTTAAGTGCATGAGTATTTTAAATGCAGACGAAGAGATGTCAGTAATCACTAAAATTAACTCTGCAGATGCAAACGACAGTAGAGCGAACAGTATTGATACTGCTAAGATTAAAATACCCATAAAAGCTATATCCTTGGAGATGAATATACCAACAGCAATGATACCTACGATTATTAGCACCCACCCAAAGAGTTTTAACATCGAAGCGATAAATTTCAATGCTGGATATTCCCTCTCCCCTATCAAGGGCGACTCATCTATGAACCTTTCTGGAAGATGCTCATCCTCAGCTGAATAGATGCGAGCCATTAAATTCTCGTAAATAGCATCAGTTATTTCCGTTTGGAGTGTCACGTCAACTAACATCGAGATCAAATCTCGTGTCCTTATTGTTGATAGAACTTCTTCTGATGTTTGATCTCTAATCTGCATTGCTTTGAAATCTTTAACAGGAGTGTACTTTGCATTTGATTGATCACTTTCGTTCTCATTATCGTCGATGCGCGTTGTTAATAAGTGAGAAGCAATGCTTTTTTTTACAGAGTGCAATACCCTCGATTCAACTAGCAGGGATATTAAATCTGTAGAATCTATTCTACTTAGAATCTCTTCAGATCCCTGCCTTTCGGGAGGTAAAGCCATAAAATCATAAAGTGTTCTTTCATTATTATCCATTGTGTTCTCCTTTTTGTTTACATGTTTTTTATGATAGGATGTTGACTAGTGGCTGATTTGACTCTGCCAAAACAACCATGTCTGCAATGTACAAATTACCCGTTAGTTCAACTAGAAACAATTATTAATTTCCCAAATACTTCCAACAACAAAACTGTTACCATTGTTATCTGTTATAATGCCATTGCTTTGGACGTTTTCTATACCTCCAGCTTGCTTTGCCCATAGGATGTTGCCGATGGCATTGATTTTGGCGATAAAGATTGCACCTCTTGGATTTGCCGCTAATCCTCGCAGGGGATAAGCCTTGCCAATCTTGCCTATCTTTAGCTCTTGGGCGGTTTATCCAAACGTTTCCACGGATTGCATATCCATTGCATCCAACCTTTACACCCTTTGTTTCATGTGTAATTATTACTTTTATTCTGTCAAGATAAACCTGCGCATTTCGCAAATTGCTGGTTTGACTTTCAGCTGAAGCCGTTTGTAATCTATGCAGTGTCCTATATCTATCACGGCTTCAGGTGAGAGTTAAACTAAGCAGATCAACACGGAAGGGTGTGTAAGCCCAGGGTGCACAACGTTGTTTAACTCTAAATATGTCGCGGTTAAATTGAGGAACAAGCGTAGTTGTTTATGCGACATATTTAAAGTCAAACAACTTGCCCTCTATTTGTCTTCTACAACCCCGAAAACCTCTTCCCGGTTCGCCCACAGCGCACAACCGCCCTCGGTTTCTTTCAGGAGGTGGTGTTTGGCGCGGATCCTTGCCATCAGCTTGGAATCCAGGGCTTCGCGCAGGCTGCTGAAGCGGATATCCACATCCGAGAAGGGGGCAAAGGGGCAGGGCTCCACCATGCCGGAGGGGTTGATGTGCATAAATCCGCGTCCTGCGGCAAGGCATCCGCCGTATTGCTCTTCATCCCCGGGGAAGGCGATGAACAAGCCGGGCAGCTTTTCCATCAGCATATCCACGGTGGGCTGAACTCTGGCTTTTTGCAGGGGGGTAAGCACCAAATGCCGGCTATTGGGGTCTATCGGCACATATTCCACAAAGAAGAACAGCCTGCATCCCAAGCCCAGATATTCCTTTAGGTAATCCTGCGACAGCAGCATGTTATTGCTTTCGGAGGTTAAGGTAAGGGAAATCCCCCAGAATAGCTTGTTGTCCTTCAGCTCCGCGCATACCTTTTGGAAATTGGCATATACGCCGTCCCCGCGCCGGGCGTCGGTTTGCAGTTCGCGTCCCTCCAGGCTTACCACCGGAATCAGGTGCGGGTGCTGCTTAAAGAACCTTATGTATTCCTCATTCAGCAGCATGGCATTGGTGAAAATGGGGAAGATTATCTGCGGAAACATAGCTGCCACATCCAGAATATCCCTGCGCACCAATGGCTCGCCGCCTGCCAGCAGGATAGTAGAGATACCCAGTTCCACCGCTTCGGCAAGGATTTCGCGGAAGCGTTCCGCGCTAAACTCTTCCGCCGTATCCTGATGCAACACCTTGGAATAGCAACCGCGACAGTTCAGGTTACAGCGGTTGGTGATGCTGATAATCATTAAGGGCGGTACCTGCACGCCTTGCTTGGAGAGCTTTTTGCGCAAACTGACGGCACGGCTCTGATTCAGCAATGCCTTGGTGAAAAACGGCAACTGCGCCGGGGTTTTTATAGCGATCTGAGCCGCCTTGCGAAACTGCATCAGGATGTTACTATCGAATCTGTCACGGTGTTCTTCGTGCATTGGCGTCTTCCTCAACAAGTGGTTTTGGACTAGGATTCTGCGAGGGCAGAAAAGTCAAGGACTTTGTGTTATGTTAATTATAGTTTATACTATTGCCAGTAATGACTGCATAGCAAAGTTCTACTGGATGAAGCGAGGGTTCCACGGGTGCCACAAACAGTGTAACTGCATAAATCGCATAAATCGCATGGAATGAAACCCTTTTAAGTATCCACTATCATCAAGGTTATTGCCGTTGGC
>CAYSGM010000117.1:0-9391 GCA_964430595.1 uncultured Candidatus Cloacimonas sp. | reverse complement strand
GGTGAACAGGATAACGGATACTTCGCTGATATCACCGCCATGCACCATCTTCATAAGGGCAGGGGTAGACAGCTTGGAGAGCAGTGCTGCTTTAAGCTTTGCTACAATTGTTACTTTCGCAAGGATGTCTTCTACAAACAGCATGTGGTCGATGGGTTCCAAACCCAGCTTATCCAGTAACTTCCTACTGGTGAGGATAGTTTTGAACTTGCACTTTTCTCTGGCATAACGGGAGTTATCCAGCGCACCGGTGGCATAGTTGATCATAACCGGGATTTTGCCATTCATCAGAGTTCCCAGTACTGCCAACATGCAACCCATTGAAGTGGGGAGCAGGATTCCCACATATTTGCCCTTAATCTTGCCTATATGCACTTTAAGAATTAGGGACGCAATCAACATACGCGAATAGGTGTAATCTACATTAGTTGCTTTATCATACACGGCAATTTTAGAACCGTATTTTTTTGCTACCTGTATGAAGCGCTGGTGTAACTGTAACATATTTATTCCTTTATACTAGGTTTTATGTATTAGCTGCTAGGTGCCAGCCGTCTAGTGCTTAATGCTTAACGTCTAACGCTTAACTTCATTAGTTTACTATATGGAGCCAATCTTTAAGCAAGAACTCCAGTCTGCCGATTAGCAAAGAGATACGTGCCATCACAGTGTAGCCAAAAGAAGCACCGAAACTGATCATTAAAAACCAGATGCCAAGCTTGGAAGGGATTGCTGTGATGCCTTCCTGCTTTTTGCTGAAATAGAAGTAGTAAACTCCGCAGATAGTGCCTAAGATCAGCAGGAAGTTACCAATAACTATGGAGGTAGTTGCTCCGGCAAAAGGATTGATCATAGTGGCGGAGATCTGGCTTAGGAGGTCACTTTTGGTGTAACGCACCATGTTTATCCCGGCGGAGGTGCCGATCATGATTGCGATGGGGAAACGGCTCATCCACTGGGTTTTGGGGAAGATACGCATCAGCATCATTAAGCTCAATGCAGCAGGGATCAGCAGGATTATATTGCCTTTGAAATCGGTTATTAGCTTGGTGAACAAGTTGGGGAGCATAATGCTGTAAAACAGGTAAACCAGCCAATAGGCAGCTGAGATACCTACAAAGATCTGTTCCGCAAGCTTGTAGAATGGATTATCCTTGTATAGAAAACTAAAGATGCTGAAGGTGAAGAACACTGCCATCCAGAGACCGAAAACGCTCATGAAGTTGCTCATGCTTTACTCCTTTTCCTTGCCCGGAAGGCTTTGATATTGCCTACTGCGATGAAAACCAGGATCAGTAAATGGGCAACGGATTGCGCATCCATTTTCACTGTGGCAGAACCAACCCGGTTTATGAGTGTCTCATATTCGGAGGCGGCTTTCAAGCCTCCAAGTAAGCCGTGTAATTGCTTTTGGCTGTTCACATAAGGAATCAAGCCTGGCGCACTAACCGCGGTTGTTCCGCCGGTAACGGGAGTTTGATATACATCGCGGGCTGCCATAACCCATTCTTTGATCCCGGGAACTCCGGTGGATAGGGAATTGATGTAGGCAACGTCTTTTAAGGTCTTGATGCCCAGTAACATGGGGATATCCTGATACTTTGTGCCGGATTGATCGGCAGGAAAGACCTCCGCCATGTTCTTACCCATAGACTGAATAGCAACGATACCTGCTACTTTATAGCCCATAAAGGCATAATCTGAACCGTAGGTTTTGTTGGGATAGTTTACTTTAACTGCATCAAATGCTTGTTGTGCCATTTGCATACCTTGAGGCCACAGTGCCATGGCTATTACCTTATGATTTCGGGAGAAAGCATGCTCCAGCATTGCCTCTGCCATAGGCTGCAACTCTGTCATGGACGAAGGGTCGTAATCAAAAGAGAAGATCACTACCGAAGAATCCGGGGTGGATTCTATCAGTTCCCATGCCATTTTGGAGTAGTTTGATACTTCAGTTTTCCAGCCAATGGGGAAGATAAGCGGTAATGCTACGGCGACAAGAAGGAGCAGGAATACGATCCGGCGCTCAGTTTGAGAGTTGTTTACCGCGCTCATTTATCACTCCCTAAGTAAGATCTTTCTATCCCCAGGATAATTCTTAAGCTGCTGCCAATAATCCCCAGAGCCGCACTTATCATAATGGCTCTCTGGGCTGCGGAATTGGGGAATTCCATAATGAAATCGCTAAGATTTGGCAGGTGCCAGAACTTATAACTTTCGGGTATCCAGGCGGTTAACATACTGCCAAAGCTGGTTCTACCCAGGATAACGATTACAGCGGTAATCATTAGCAGGTTAGATTCGAAGCTGCGAATGATAAATGCGCGGTAGGCTGCCGAGGCGATAAAGAAAGCCAGCAACGAAAACATGGTTGCTGATAAGGGCTGGAAGGCATAGTTAAACAAATAGTCAAAAGGCTTTTCGCCAAATAGAGCTTGCATACCGACGCCATGTCCTAAAAGACCGCTGTATTCCTGGGTTCCCCACAGGATACCAACCAGAAACATCAGACAAAAGCTGATAAGCCCTGCCAGGTAGAAAACCCAGCCGCTTTCCCTGCCTTTTATTCTGCTTAAATTGGATTGAAACAGACTGATTTGCCCGAGTAGAATAGCAAATCCGGAGATAATCATGAACCAGTTTTGCAAGGTATCTATCATCATACTGAAAGGACGATGGGGAATGAATTCCGAGATGATTACCAATACACCGCAAAAAAAGGCGAAAAAGAGAGGTAGATTACGTCTCATTATTGAACCCCTTCGAAGAATGCTTTAAACCAATGCCAGCCTGCTATCTCAGTAACAACGCCTACCAAAATAAGAAAGATCACTAAAAGCTTACCAAAATCATGCCCTTTAAGGCTGCCCAATTGCTGTGGATCGCGGGAGAGATAGGCTGAGGCTGCAAACAGCTCTTCGCCTATCAAAGTATAGTCACATGAGACTACGAAGAAGGGCAGTTGGCTGGCTTGGGCTGTGCCGGAAGTCTGGATTGCCCCGGTGCTATAGCCAGTTTCTGCAAGTATCAGGGATTCAGCATAGAAACTACCCAGGAAGAAATTGGCTGCAGGTTGCTCACGCACCATGATGCCGTCAATACCGGCAACATATCCAAACTGGTCATCAGTAAGGTAAAATATGTGATCTTCCCTGTATGCATCCGGCTTGCCTACCCTAAGATAAGCCTCTTTCACCACTTCACGGGCTGCGGAAAGCACCATCGAAAAACGGCAGGGAACAATCAGATCGGTATTATATTCGGCAGAACGTTGCGCCAGATGGCTAAGGATGGTTAAACTAGCTATAGTTTGGATATCATCCAGATCACCAATACCGGGAACAAAGAGGATGGGCTTACCCTTTTCCGTTGCACGTCCAACCGCCTCTTCCATGGAGTCCAAACCGCTTATTCGTCTAATAAAATAGTCCTTACCCATTCTGGCACTTTGGATATAAAAGACAATTGCCCCACTTATAACCAGCAGGATAAGCAAATACGATAGCTTGTGCAAATAAAACCACTGCTCTATAGTCATAGCCGTTGCGGTGAAGAACAGGCTGTCCTGGGTTGCTATTTGAGGGATAATCAAGCGGTAGGAATAGTTGTGCCCGGGTTTGAGGTCAGTGTCGGTTAGTTTAGCTGGTTTGCTACTGCCAAGATAGAAAGGTTGCCAAGCACCAAGCGAATCAGCCTTCTGGATAATGATGGTATCGGCTGCTGTTTGCCAGTTAAGGGTTAGAGCTTTGCCTTCATCCCAAGGGACATCCTGCACCCAAAAGGTAGGTTGGGCTGCATAGATGCTAAGTGAGATAAACACAAGCCCCAAGATCAGGAGCAATGCTTTCATAACTTCCTTATGCTAAGGGGCGTTTTGCAACGCCCCTTAATGATGTTATTATTTCTGGAAAGAGGATTTTACCTGCTCTGTGAGTTTAATAAGTTCATCAAGCTGAGCTTGAGTATAGGTATTATTGGTATCAGTATCGATAACAGTTTTAATCTGTTCTACAAGAGCCAGAGCTTCTTTGAACTCAGGTTGGTTCACAATATGTTCAGCTTTAATCTGTTTCAAATTGCCCACCAAACTATTAAACGTGCCTTTCTGATCTAAAACCTTTGTCTTTTCCGCAGAGTAGTTCTGCTTCAAAAGCCAAGCAACCCGGTTGGCAGCTTCCACCCAACCACCCATTAACATCAGGGTGTAGTTGTCATAACTTTCGCTGTCCCAAAGCTTGTCTTCTACTCTTTTCTTGTGCACATCCAGTGCTTGCTCCAATTCATCCCATTTCTCTTTTTCAATAAGGGTTTTCAAATCAGCACCCATCTGATTTACTTCACTCTCTAAACCTATCAAGGTGGTGAGGTTCATCATTTGCGCAGAGATGTCTCCCAAACGGGCTTTATTTCTGCCTTTTGCAGCCAAGGTGGCATCGGCTGTTAACAATCCAAGAGAGAAGGCATTTCGCACTTCTTCCTGCTTTGTTTTGTATAGCGAGGTGGGGATAGCAGCCGAGATGTCTTTTACCTGCAACTGATCTAGAACCCTAAACACTTCCTTAAACGTAGGAAGCGGTGCATAAGTTGTTATTGCAGCCGTTACTTCTTCACTAGGTAAAGTATCTGCTTTCTTCTTGCAACCAACGATAGCAACCATAACTAACATTGCTAAAACGATAATAATCCGTGTTTTCATCGTTATCTCCTTATTCTTTGAAATAGTATTTCAGCTTCACAGCCGTTATGCTGTTGAACACCAAAAAATACAATAATAAAACCCCTAAGTTAAAGTTCCACGTTCTTGCCAGCATGTTCCCAAAGGTCTTGTAGCTGGATAGAAACATGTTTCTGTGCATTGACATTACTTCACCATCCATCAGGCTTACCGCAGCATTCAGATGGTTGTTCATTACTTCATCGGGATTCCACCTTTCGGTGATGCGAACCTTTTCATAGTATAGTTCAGTTTTCATTTTCGCATAGTCAGAAGCAAGAATTTCAGCTTCTTTGTATCTATGCATTTGTGTCAATTTCTTTTTTTCATGCCTATTCATGCTTCGGTGAAAAGCAGTGTTTTTAGCATATGCAGTAGCCATTCCTTCAAACAACCAACGGGATGGTATGGCTTGCACAATTTCCGGTATGGGATGTTGACGATAGATGGTTAAGCTTCGGTTCATCCGCTCGAATTCTATCACCGCTCCCCCGAAGATAATCTGGGGTATCAGAATAAGTGGTAACAGGTTTATGATAGCTTTCTTTTCTTTTATGAACGAAGAACACATCAGCCCCAAGGATATCCCGGTTAAGCCGGATAAAAACAGATATCCCACACTAATACCAAACAAGCCGTTGATCCCTAATACTATAGAGGCGATGCTCTGATACAAAACAGCTTGGATTATTACAAACAGACTTAAGGTGAGAAGCTTTGAAATCTGGTAGAAGCTGATCTTCAGATTCATCTGGCTTTCCCTAAGGATTATCTTCCTTTCATCCAAGATTTCCTCGATGCTATTGGATATCCCCAAGAAGATGAAGGCGATAACACTAACAAACACAAAGATTCCGATGTTATTATTGGCAGAATAATGATAAGGTGGGCTTTGAGGCGTGTATCTGAGAATAAAGGAGATTATAAGCCCTAGTAGTGGTGCTTGCACGAAAGTGATGTAATTATTCGTTCTGTTACGCAGCTTCATTTTGAAGCTTCGTCCAATATATCCGGTCATTTGAATCATCATAGCTTTCAGGCTTAGTTTGCTTCTTTTTCGTTTCAAGGTGGATGCGGAGTTATCCGATCTGATCACATCGTGGTGAATCATTTCATAAAGCATCTTACGCTTATACTTATCTCTCCAATACTCCGGTGAAAACTTCCGCTTTGGCTGTATGTACTTGTTTATCTGTTCATAAACCGGTTCATTGAACTCATTGTATTCCGGATAAGTGATGATATCATACATAAAATCTGATGTCATCAGTTGCTTCTTACGATCAATTTCGTTAGCCCGCACTGTGATGGATGCCAGTTCCTCATCAAAATATGCAAAACAATCCGCGGGAGAGCCAAAATAAGCCATTCTGCCTCCCATATCGATCAGCATCACTTGATCAAATTTACGGAATATGCTGCTGTTCGGCTGGTGAATTGTGACAATCACAATCTTGCCTTGTTGAGTAAGGGAGCTAAGGATATCCACAATCTGCTCTGCATCAGTAAAAGACAAGCCACTGGTGGGTTCATCGCAGATGATTACGGTTGGCTCGAAAAGAAGCTCCAATGCAATATTTAAGCGCTTTCTTTCTCCACCGCTAAGGTTCTTTTTCTTATGATCACCCACTTTTGTATCGCGTTGATGAGTGAGGTTAACCTGATGCAGAATGTTGTTTATCTTCTGGTCCAGGCTGGCGATGGAGATGTTTGGCATTCGTAAACGTAGCCTGTACCAAAGGTTTTCGTAAACTGTTAGATATGGGTAAAGTAGGTCATCCTGGGGGACATAACCGAAGAACTCCAGATAATAGGATACGTTCAAAAAGAAGTCCTTACCATCCACTAGTAGTTGCCCATAGGTGGGAGCTATCTCTCCCGAAAGGACTTTCACCAATGTGGATTTGCCACAGCCACTCTGTCCCAATATACCTATCAGATTACCCTTCTGTGCGTTACAGGACAAACTATCCAAGGCAAGCTGACCATCTGAAAAATAGTGTTTTACATCCACGAGGCTAAGCGATTGCAATTCGAAGGGTGTTTCTATCAGATCATAAAAGCTGTTAATCCTGAAGTTTCGCTTTTCTATCGTTATGATATCGGAGTTCAAGGTAATCGGTGAAACTACTTCCAGTTTCTGCTGGTTTATGTAAATCGTCCACCCGCTTTTAGGTGGGTGAATATTAAACACGCCCTCTATAGATTCTATCTTTGCGATGCTTATCTCTGTTTCGATTCTGGATAGATTATAGTAATCCCTAACACGATCTATATATAGTGCCTTAGGAACCAAATCGTCCAGTCCGATACTGCTACGGTTTTCAATCAATACGGTCAAATTCCACGGGGCATAATTACGTATCTGGATGGTGTCATCGTAGAATATCTCATGCCGTTTGTTGTGCATCATCACCTTGCCATTCAAAGTGATGTTGCCACCCCGGATAACGATGGAATACCACAACCCCCGCTTACTAACAATAAAATCATAACTGCTTTTATGAAACACAATCTCATCATTAGCATCGCGGTGATCATAAATCTTTCTCAGGCAGCTATGGCAGTATTGAATCCCTCCAATGCTCACACTACTCTCAGGATGGAGTAGAATAATGCTGTGGGGATTAACTGGTTTCTCGTTTAGCAGCAGAGATGTATTTGCTCCAACCCCCAGAAAGAGATGCTTATCAATGGCAAACAGGGACATTTCGTAGGAAGCAAGGTTAGTATTGCGATATCTGATATCGGCACTTACAGATGATCCGAACACCACGTAATCCGAAAACAGGGAATGCTTCACATGGGTTACGGAGTGTTCGCAAGCCATGGAGATATTACCGCTGCTGCCGGCTTCAAAGTAGTCTATTAAGGTTATGAATCCTTCCGGGTTCAGATCCAGCTTCTTGCAAAAATCAAGCAATTCTGTAATCTCGGAGATGCGTATCTCTCCCTCTGTTTTAGCCAGGATCACAAGGCTCTGAAGCAGGCGGACTTTATCCAACTGAGACAAATTGCGGTTCAGGTAATCCAGCACATCGTCAATCTGGTATTCGCTATCTATCACATCCCGCACGTAAGCTTCCCAGGAAACATCCACTAACGCAAACAGATTTGTTAACAGTGAATACAGAATACTGATCTCTGCTGAGCTAATCTCCATGTCCGTGTTTAGAGTGTAAACATAGAGTTTGGTAACCATGTCTATGGTTTGTTTCTGTTTTTCCCGGGTGTCTTTTACACTTACCTTATGCATTGTTCAAGCTTTGTTCCTTACATTGGTCGCACAGATGGTAACGGCAAGTGCGGTAGAAGATATCCATCAATCCCTGCTGATACAGAGAACGTTTGTTTACATTGCTTACCTGGCTGGGGTTGATGTGCCGGCACATGAACCGAGTTATATAGTTCTCTTCCAAAGCCCCGAAACATTCCCACGATTCCATTAATGATTTTGCCATTTCTGCATCATTCAGTTTCTGCGCATACAGAAACATAATCGGCAGGTAAATATTGAGAAAGATGTTGTTAATTACCGTTTTACCCAAGCTCTTGGCTTTTAACATATCCTGCTCGGATGGGGAGGATAGGAGCTTGGTAAAACGCTTGTATCTATCAGTTGGCTTAGGGTTACCGCTTTCCACTTCAGTTAGGAAACTGCTAAGCAAGCCATCTTTCAGGCAGGTGTGGATGAATTCTGAAAGCAGTATAAGCCTTAGCATAGGATGGTTGCCCGGACGGATGCGGAAAAGCTGCCAATCTATATCCACTTTACGGGCATGATATGCTTGCGCTTCATAGGCTTTCATTAATGCGTTATATTGTTCTTCTGCTATTCTGTTCTTGCTTTTGGCAAGCAATCCGCTTGAGCCGCTTAGTATGCTGATCATGGCTAAACAATCCAGGTTACCTGCGTCCCATTCTTTCAAATCAGCAAACGTGATGCTTTGCGCAAGCTGAAGCAAGTTAAGCTTGTTTTTATCATAACCGGCAGCTTCCATCATCCCTTCATATAGGATCTGATCAAAATTGCTAAAGCTGAGCGCAGCGTTAAATCTGCGCACCTTGCCCATGAACCGTTGCCTCCCGTGCAGAGACAGGATTGCAACCAGCCGGTCATTATCTATAGCAGACAGCAAATCACAGTATGCATCACCGCTTCTAAGCTGGTTTTGCCCTATATTTACGATCAACTTGCGGATATCATCGGAAAGCTGATCTTTCAGTTCCAGAATCTCTGCCAGTTCACCGTTTTCCTTCACAGTATGCAAGCTCTTGCCATTATGATTCAATACCACATGCAACACTACCGCGTTGTAGTATTGATCTTCCTGGTGTGAGTGCCTAAGCCAATCCTGTGTCTCCAGATGGATTTCCACTGCTCCGCGCAGATCTTCACCATCCAGTTCAATGATTGTATTTACGAAATCCGGTCCTCTAAATGTATTGAATTGCCCCTGATACTTTATCTGCAGGGCTTTCCCGCTTACAGTGCGCAGGTTAGTGCTTAAATGCCCTGCATCCCAGATATGGTATAGGAACTTTTCTTCCACTAAAAGTATCTCTGCATCAGGTTATACCGCTGCCTTGCAGAAGCCGAGCGTGAATAGGTTTGGGGGCTATACTTTATGGGATTGGTAAGGATGCTGATCATCTTCATGGATTGATCCCGCG
>CAYSGM010000116.1:4093-9397 GCA_964430595.1 uncultured Candidatus Cloacimonas sp. | reverse complement strand
ATAGTTTTATCAAAAGGCTACAGATACGTCCAGGACACTACCGATGGGGGGAAAACCTGGTTAAATCGTACAAAACGCGGGTATCAATTTGGTATTGAACTTATCCCACTAAAGGATAGAAAGTGGGTTAAAGAGGATTGGGAAATAAGTGTGCCTGGCACCAAGGATCTTGCCGATCAACGAATCCCCCTGATTGATATGTGTTATACAGATTCAACCCATGTCTGGGGCATTAGTGGGTCAGTGTGGGAGGATGAACGCGAGGGAATGCAGATATATCATAGTAGTGATGGAACCAAAACATGGACATTGCAATACGATAACAGTAGTTTTACATCACTGTCAATAAGGTTTGCCAATACAGGATTTGGGGTTTGTCTGGCGACTAACGAATCTGGCAATCTTACGGTTTTATCTTCTCAAGATTGGGGAAAGCACTGGAAACAGACCACCTCGATATTTGACACAATAAGAATGGTAAAGATAGTGGATGTATCTATCTTCCCCACAGGGGTTTGTTACGTTACAGTAAATAAAAGCATTCTTCCCGAAGAAGAGGATATTACGGAAAAAGGTCACATTACAACAGCCCCTTGCAGAATCCTCTATTCTGCAAATTTTGGGAAGACCTGGGAGATAATAACCCCAAACTGAATGATACCTTATGTATTCAAGAGTAGCCGCAGTTCAAGTGGCTTAAGCATGTTTCTCCCATGACATTCTTCTCACTCCCATACTTCTAGCTTCTTCCTTGCTTCTTAATCGCTATCAAACCTCACCCTAACCTCACAAAGAGAGGTTTGAGTGAGGTTTGATAACTAACTGGATACTTGCATCAATAGCGGTAGCATTGCCCACCCATTGCCCTCTTTGTGGGCAATGGGTGGGCAATGTTAGGACGATAGCAGCAAGGGAGCAGATCCCCATGATTACCCAACCGTGTAGGTTTTAATCATGCTATGTGCTTGAGAAGAAGCTTATTGTCTTTATTGCACACTAGAATTGATATCAATATATGAAAGCCGTGCTTGCATAACAAACACGGCTCCGTTTGATTAGACGGGATGATCAGAATTATTTAGGGTTGGGCACTATCGGGATGGGCTTAACAGGAATTGGAATGGTAACAGTGTTCAACCAGATTTCTGTGTTACCTGCAACATGCCCGGTAGTGTAACTTGTTCCAGTAAGCATCTCGCCACCCCAATCACGTTTTGCAGTTACGGTTGCATAGAAAGCATACCAGTAATTTGCTCCAGGATCGTTGTAGCTGAAAATGCTTCCATTGTTTGTGGAGTTTGGACCGACATACTCCATATCACCATCAAAACCACCAGTCCAACTTGGAAGTGTATATACCATGTGCAGTTTGACATTTGTGGATGGACCGCCACCAATTACGTTGACTTTGTATGTGACTCCCATCAGCGACATGCTTAACGCCGTGAATAACATTGCGATTAAAATCCACTTTCTCATGAGTATTTCTCCTATAAGATGGTAATCGCTGCATCTTGTGTAACATCAGATGCACGAATCTGGTTATTCCACAACTGAAGACCTTGTTATCCCAATGAAGCAGGTCTTATCCTCATATGACCTAGATCTACATGTGTTTTTATAATTCATTGCCTGTATATGAACTTTATGGACGAACACATTGTATATGTCAACTTAAATATTTGATGCATAAAGTAGATTGCATAATTGCAATAAATTGAACAACAAGTCCTTCCGCACGCATAACAATTAGAAATATATGAATATAGCTACAACTGATAGGGTTTATGCTAAGAATCACATTAGAAAGCGGTATGTCTTGGTTGAATAGCAATATACGCTGACGATAGAAATCATGTTCAGAAAGTCTGGATTATGGAAAAACTGTTGATATCTTTCCTCAATGTAAAAAAAAAGCCCTTCAACACGAAGGACTATTTTACTACTTATTGTATGTAAACGCTTTTAAAATATGGGGTTTAATCCCCGAAGGATATTCCCAGTCCGCGGGCAGTGTTCATCAGATCGGAATGGGTATCTACCAGATTATACTCCTGAATGGCGTCAATTATAGGCACAGCAACGATATTGGGGTGATTATAGGCAACCATGTGTCCCCACTTCTGCTCCAGCACCATCTCGAAGGCACTAACGCCGAATTGGGAAGCCAGGATACGGTCGAAGGCATTGGGTGAGCCACCGCGCTGCAAATGCCCCAGGATGGTCTCTCTTATCTCTATGGTGCAGCCTGCGTCCTTAAGCTCTTGCGAGAGGCGGAGTCCGGCACCGCCCAGGCGAACCTTCATGGCTCCTGGAGTGTCGTTCTCGCTGTAGCACATGCTTCCGGCGATGGGGATGGCACCCTCGGCAATCACGATATTGGCAAAGCCCTTGCCGCTGTCGATGCGCCTGTCCAGGGCTTGCATAACTTTGTTGATGTCATAAGGTATTTCGGGGATAAGGCACACTTCCGCCCCTCCGGCGATGGAAGCATGCAGGGCGATCCATCCAGCATAGCGACCCATCACTTCCAAAATCAGGACACGGTGATGGCTGGCGGCGGTGGTAACCAGTTTATCCACAGCATCTGTGGCGATATCCACGGCGGTTTGGAATCCGAAGGTGAAATCGGTGTGGGAGAGGTCGTTATCAATGGTCTTGGGCACGCCGATGATGGGGCAGCCCATTTCAAACAGGCGTTGGGAGATACGTTGGGAGCCGTCCCCGCCGATATTGATTACGGCATCGATGTTCTGATAGCGCAGGCGATCCATGAAGTCTTTGCTTCTATCCACCGTACCCCAGGTTCCGTCTGCGTTCTTAACCGGCCATTCGAAGGGACCACCCTTGTTAGTGGTGCCGATAATTGTTCCGCCTTGCACGTGGATGCCGGCTACCTTTTCGGGAGTAAGCTCCACCAGATGCATGGGATCGCGCAGTAAGCCATCGAAGGCATCGATACTGCCGATGATTTCCCAGTTATGCTCTTGAGAAGCACGTTTTACGATTGCTCTGATAACAGCGTTCAGACCGGGGCAATCTCCGCCTCCGGTGGCGACCAGTACTCGTTTCTTCATAAAACCTCCCGGTTGAAGGATGAATGTGGCTAAATGTCTCTCTTGATCATAGTAAGATAACCGTTTAACTCGGTAAAGCCATACTTGGCATAAAGATGACGGGCTGATGGGTTATCTGTGTGCACTTCCAGCTTTGCCTGATAACCCAGGGTGCGAGCAATGGATATGGCTTCTTCCAGCAACTGAGCACCGATCCCGGTGTTCTGCACAGCGGGGGTAACTGCCATGTGGTGGATATACAGTCTGCGGAAGTCGTGGGTTAGCCAGGCACTGCCCAGCAAGCTTTCATCCCGGCGCGCGGCAAGGATAAGCCCACCATGCTTCAGGCTGTTGCTAATCGCCTCAAAGCTATCGCTCCGGGCAGGATTACTGATCCCTGCTTCGTCCCATAGCTTCAGTAACTCATCGTACATGGTGGGGCTAAGCGTGGTGACTTGTTGGATGCTGATCATCGCAGCCTAATATGCCCTGCTACGGAAGACATCAGCATGCCGCATGAAGCGGAAAACCGTATCGAAGGGAACCATGAACAGGACCGAGGGGTCTTTGTCCACCATCAGCAGATAGCGGTCATCCTCTAACCGCACAAAGCTCAGCATCTGAGTTGTCTTGTCCGTTAGGTGCAGCGTAACCTCACATTCCGGCTTGGCAAACTTGGGCAGATATTCATTAGCTCCTCCATCCACAAACACGTAGGTATCCAGATTTGCCAGGATACTCACTACTTTCATGATTCCAAGATTGGTGGTGGGGATAGGGAATTCCTCTCTTGCATCCTTGTAAAACCAATCGTATTTCTTGCGGGTGAGGGTGAAGCTATTCTTGGTGTAAACTACATCAATACTGTCAAGATCACCCTCCTCGTGGTAAACCACATGCGGAGACCGCCAAGTGGATAGTTCGGTAGTGAAGGTATTGAACACCTTGCTCTTAATCTGATATACTTTATCACTCCCGGCATAGCGGAAATAGTCGTAAGGATTGCCTACGTTACTAAACATGGTGTGGATGCTGTTCCTGCCGTTTACATCGCCAACCACGATGTGCAGAGCTTTGTCATCTTCCAGCAGGTAGTTCTTTATGGCGTCCTTGCCTTCACCCATGGTGGTCTTTGGGAACTTGGCGGTAAGCACGCGCGTAAAGAGAGCCTGAATGCGCAAAGTATCGGCAGCCCAAGCCACGGGAGAGGTAAGATTCCATACCCCGTTCAGCTTCTTGAACTTCAGGGTATCAGCCTGATCGAATCCTTCTATAGTGCCGATAGAAAGCGAATCCAGATCATAGATACGGCTTTGCCTTTCCTGGGGTTGACGTAAGCGAAGCAGGAAGTATGCTGCCACAAGCAGTAGCAGGATTATTATAAGTAGCTTCCTATTCTTTTTCATAGCCCACTCCTTGCAGTTGTTTGCGCCGTAACGCAAAGAAAGCTCCAATTCCAATCAGCAGCAAGGATGGTAGCACGGTACTAACCAGCTTTATTCCTGTTTTAATGCGCTTTTCTTGCTTGATTTGATCCCCCCAAACCATGTCTTTCTTGTGCATGTAATAGGGAATATCCAGGATACTGCGTTGCATGTGGCGGGAACGGATGGAGATCATGGAATCGCGCTTCAAAAGCCAATCCACGGCATTCATAACGATGTAATTCCGATCTGCGTAAATGTCCTTATCGGAATCTATGGTAAGCTCTCTATCACTAAAGAGCACCATGCGGAAATCATCGTTCCGGGCAACAAACCCCGCACTTTGAACCGCTTGGTTGCCTTTAAAATAGCTCTCGGCTTTCCCTTCCACAATTGCTCCCAAGGTAATAGGCGGGAGGCTGAATAGCCTTTCATCCGGATTCTGAAACACTGCCGGATCAAGCCGGTAGTCGGGAGCTGCCAGATAACCGCTGCTGGAAGAGCTTTGCAGGATAGGGGTGAACTTCATCCCAAGAGTATTGGTGAAGTCAATCCCGTTCGCCAGATACATAACAATATCCGAGATATTGCGGGTGATGGGGTGCTGTGAACCGCGCAATACCGGGTAAATCGGGAAGGGCATCGTTGTTCCCACGCCCACCCCGCGGACATCACAGAATACGTCCATGGCTATGTTTGGATCCAGCTTAGCACCGTAATTTACCAAGAAAGGGAAGATATTGGATTTAATCGCAAAGATGCTGCTTCCGTCCGTGGCAACCTTATCTTGCAGCACCACCAGGTCTCCGCCCTTCATAATGTAT
>CAYSGM010000116.1:0-4083 GCA_964430595.1 uncultured Candidatus Cloacimonas sp. | reverse complement strand
CTGTCCGAGGTGCCGGCAAATATCATTGCTTTAGTTTGCTTGGGGGCAGTAAGCAAATCCGTATCCACCACCCGGAAATTAGCTGTCAGAGCTTCATCAAAGACCTTTGAGGGCATAAAGGTAAAAAGGGAATCCCGAAACACGCATATTTCAGGCAGAGTAGTTTTAGATAGCTTCTGTACCTTAAGGGTTAGCTCATACTCCAGCTTAGGTTCCATCTGAGGTAATAGGTTCATGGAATCAAACTTGCCTTGGTATTCGAACACAACCCCGAAGATAACTTCTTTGCTGGTGGTTTTATCGTTCTCATAGATGCGGAAATACATGCTGTTCAAGCCGTTTTCCTGGGCTTGGGCACGCAGTTCTTCCAGGCTTTTCCCGCGGATATACTCATAATGAAACTTACCCTTACTAGCCATCTGGTATTCCGATAGAATATCCTTCAAATAACGGTCTAAATTGCTCATCTCGGGGGGCAGCTCTTCGCTGGCGAATACTTTAACCACCATATTGTCTTTCAGGCTGCGCACGGCTTGCTTGCTAACGTTACTAAGCGAGTATGCCTTGTTACTGGAAAAGTCCAAGCGCAGCTTAGCATAGGAAGACACCATCAGGATCATGGCGATAATCGCCAGCTTGATCAGCAATGCGCTGAGGATGGAATTGGTTTGCTTTCCGTTCTTACTCATCTTCTAGCGCTCCTGCATCATGTTACGGGATTGGAGGTTAAACTCCGCCAGCAGGGCAAACACCACCGTTACTGCCAGGAAGAAGAGTATATCCCGCGTGTCCACCACTCCCTTCAGGAAGCCAGACAAATGCGCATCGAAGCTTAAGTACTGAATCGGGCGCATCACTCCAATGGGCATTAAAGTAATGACATACTTCAGCACATAAAAGAACGCAGAGATTACCAATGCCAGTACAAAAGCCAGGATCTGGTTACTGGGAACACTGCTGGCAAACACGCCAATGGAAATATAAGCAGTTCCGGCAAGGATTAGCCCCAGATAACCGCAGATCACCGCCCCGTAATCTATCCCTTCGCCAAAGATGGCTATTATCGCCAGAAACACCAGCGTAAAGAAGACAAGGGTCTTCAGCTGCATCAGGCAAGCCAGTATCTTTCCCCAGATAATGGACGACAGCCTTATCGGCAAAGTAGAAAGCAGTTCCAGCGTCCCGCTTTGCCGTTCTCTGGCAATGCTTCCCATAGTGATTGCCGGTATGTAGAACAAGAAAATCGCATGCATAATTCCGAACAGGGTTCTCAACTCCGCCAAGCCAATCTTAAACACCACGCTGGAGAAGAATAGACCCGTTATCACCAGAAACAAAGTAAGCACTATGTAAGTGGCAACGGAGCGCATGGCAAGCTGGTATTCCTTTTTGGCTATTATCCAGATGGCTTTCATGGTTGCTCCTCTATCTCGGTCTCTTGCGCTATATCTTCCTCATCCAAGGAAACTGCGTTATCCCCGGTAAGTTCGTGGAATATCTGTTCCAGGCTTTGTTTTTCGGTGCGCATTTCCAATATCAGCCAGCCTTTTTCGTTCACAAAGCGTGCCAGTTCCTGCCTGATATCGCTATCGGCAGGCATATTCAGGCTTAGCTTGCAGTGGGTAGCATCAATCACCTGAACGGCAATCTCATGCAGGGGATGCAGCGAAATGAATTCGCTAAAGTCTATTCCCGCACCTTCCACTTCCAGATACAGCATCGCGCTCTTATCCAAAGAGTTGCCAATGTTTTCCTTAAGGTCGTCCACGATTATCCTGCCCTTGTTGATTATCACCACGCGGTCGCACAAAGCCTGCACTTCCTGCATGATATGGCTGGAGAGGATAACCATCTTCTCTTTGCCTAGGTTGCGGATCAGGTCGCGTATCTCTATAATCTGGTTGGGGTCAAGCCCGGAGGTCGGTTCGTCCAATATCAATATGCGTGGATCGTGCAATATCGCCTGCGCAAATCCGGTACGCTGCCGGTAGCCTTTGGATAGCGTCCCGATGCGCTGATGCAGCACTTCCCCAAGCCCGCAATTCTGCACCACGAACTCACGCCTTTCCCGGAACAAAGCTTCCTTCATCCCCCTGAGGCTCGCCAGATATGCCAGTGCTTCAGTAACGGTCATATCGTCATACAGAGGGTTCTGCTCCGGTAGATAGCCTATCTGACTGCTGGTGGCAATGGGATCGGCAAAGATGCTTTTGCCATCCAGCTCTATGCTTCCGGAACTGGGCTGTAAATAGCCCACCAGCATCCGCAGGGTAGTGGTCTTTCCGGCACCGTTCGGTCCCAAAAAGCCCAGTATCTCCCTGTCGTTAATGCTGAAGCTTACGTTATCCACCGCCTTCAGTGTTCCGAAGCTGCGGCTAAGATTCTTAATACTTATCATAATCCTCTACTTACATCATCATGCCGAAGTTATTCGGCTTGGTTCCCGGTTCGTTCAGTAATATCTTGTCGTTTTCTTTAAGTCCTTCAATCACTTCCACCGTCTGGAGGTCGTTCGCCCCCAGCTTCACAGGCGTGGCAACCCCTGCGGGAGCAGCTTTAATGGCAGTTTTGCCCTTGGGCTTAGCCTTGGTGGAATCCGCCTTGGTTTCTGTAACTAAATACACTATATCCTGATTCTTATCGTTGCTGAACACCGCCCGGATGGGGATCACCAGCACGTTCTTGCGTGATTCGCCAATAATGGTAACGTTGGCGGTCATACCCGGTTTGGCGGTCTGACCCACGGCATTGATGCTAATCTGCACGGGGAACACCTTGGCGTTGTTCACCGTTATCGCCTGGGGTGCTATCTTGATTATCTTGCCTTCAAACTGCTGGTAGGGAAGCGCATCCAGGCTTATCTCAGCCACCTGTCCGGTCTTGAATTTGGCGATATCCACCTCGTTTATATTGCTTTTCACGATCATATCGCTTAAGTTGGCGATCTTCATCACAACTGTGCCTTCGCCGTAGCTGCTGATGCTGGATTGCACCATTTCGCCCTCGTTTATGTTGCGCTCTATCACCACTCCGCTGGAGGTGGCATACACATGCGTAACCTTGCCGGGGACGTCCAGATCGCGGATCATTTCGTACTGACTGCTTGCCTGCGCATACTCTATCTGTGCGGTTTGCAGGGCATCAGAGGCTTTTTTGTGCTCTTCGGTAGAGATGTATTTTCCTGCCAGCAGCACATCGCTATCGGCTAAATCCTTTCTGGCGTTGGCAAGCTGCATTTCGGCGCGCTGCAACTGCGCTTTGGTGTTAAACAGGGTATTCGCCTGATTATAATCCGGCTCGATATCGGCGATAATCTGCCCGGATTTCACATAGTCGTTCTCTCCGGCGTAAAACTTCACGATCTTGCCGCTAACCTTGGATTTTAAGGACACCACGGTCTGCGGCTGAACCTCGCCGGTGATCTCTGTGCGGGAGAGTATCTCCCCCCGGGTAACGGTTACCGTCTCGGAAGATAAATCAGATGCCGGAACTGCCGCTTTCTTCTTACCGCAGCTTTTCACCACTACGCTTATCACCACGAGCAGTACTACAATCCCTATGATTATTTTCCATTTCTTGCGCATAACACCTCGATGTTTATTGCTTGCCATCAGTTTAGTCCATCCCAACAAAGGGGGAGTTTATGTCAATAAAAAAGGCTTCTTCAAATTTCTGCCTTCATAGTAGTGTGGGGGACAGAATTGGATTTTTGGGACAGATTTGCGGTTTTTCTTCTAAATTGGAGAGAAAAGTGAAGATTTCCTTTTAACACAGAGAAAAGCAGAGGGGGGGGGTAAAAAAGAGGTGGTAGGTGTCAGGTTACAGGTGGCAGTGAGGTCTCAGCTTAAGATCAGGCCCATCAGGTTATCATGTTATCAGAGTTCCATTTGAAATTTAGCGAGATGCAGCCAACAGGAACTAAAAAAGGATTTAACAAAGAGTTAAAGAGGAAAGAGACTCGCACCCACAAATGGACTAAAGTGAAAGATCACCAATAGCACAAAAATGTTTCACTGTCTCACCTAACTCCTGTAACCTGTAACCTGTAACCTGTAACCTGTAACCTGTAACCTGTAACCTGTA
>CAYSGM010000115.1:0-9426 GCA_964430595.1 uncultured Candidatus Cloacimonas sp. | reverse complement strand
CCACGTCGGATGGGTCTGATTGGACCGCTGCGAGCATGCCAATGGCAAGAAGTAGCAGGAGCGGTAATATAAATTTCTTCATAACATTCCTCCTAAAGGAAATGATATAATTCTTTAAGATACTAATTATGTGTTCTTCGATAAATTCCGACCGCTGGCGTCGTGCCGGGGACGGAGAACGACGTTTTTAGTAATCGTCCGGCAGCCAATTGGGCTAATGCCGGGGCATGGTTTCGAAAGGTTAAGAAACTGTTTCATCGCACATTACACTCTTTATAGATTAGTTACTTTAATAACAATTCCCACTCTGCTAACATTGTAAATCCTGTCAAGAAATAAATCCGCTTATTTTCGAATTTCGTGTAACCAATAATCCACAATCTTTAGGGGAAGCAGGATAAAGTCCCTACACATAATGATAGTGCTTGTGAGAGATAAAGCAAGGATAGTTTTTGGAGAAAAGCGTGGTAATGGCAGGGTACCTTTAGCTTTATGCCTATCATTCCCCACTCATTCCCCTCTTTGTGGGGAATGAGTGGGGAATGATAGGGGTGTGCAAGCAAGGAAGAAGGTGGAGAGAGGGGCGGAATTGCAGGTGTCTCGCCTGCACTGGTGAGCAGGCATCTTGCCAGCGATGGGATGGTGTCGGAAGGCGGGACGCCTCCCTATCCAGTACATGCGAGACGCATGTAATTCCGTGTATGCAATCCCGGAGCAGCACTTACTTCTCGTGCAGGGCTAGAGGAATTTATCGTCCCTATAGTAATAGCAATACTTCCAATCCTCTGGCTGCGTAGCTAGTCCTGCTTTCACGGGGTTATGCAAAATATAGTTCACCGCGTGGTAATAATCATCCTCATCACGGATATAGCGATCGAAGTAGTCCTCGTTCCACACTCTGCCCTGGCGGTTTAGCACGCGGTTTATTTCTTTGGAGGTGTAGCTCTTTAGCCTTTGCACAATGGTGCTTAGCTTACAATACTCGCCATCTGCTTCGGGGAGCGGTTTCACCAGCAGATGAATATGGTTTGGCATCACACAGTAGGCATGAAGATCGTATAGCTTGGCATCATAGAATTTGAATGCAGTGCAGAGCATGTCGGCAATGCCCGGTTCGCAGAGGGACAGATCGGTTAGTTCGCACTTACCCAGGAAGTGATCGTAATCCTCATGCTTCCGGGCGTATGCCAGAAGTTGCAGGTGCTTTTGGATGCTGTCGGTTTGGCGGTGAATATCGCGGAGCAGCTCTTCCAATTCCCTATTTAGGGCGATAAGGTGGGCGGGGAGGGTGAAGGCAATGCGCCAGGTGAGGGCGATGATCTGCTCTGCTTTTTGAAAGTGAGGCAGGTATCGGCGATGCTGTTCCACAAGGATGGGCATAATAGTTTCTCCTTTGGTGTGCTTTGTTATGATGCATGGTAGCATGATATTGGAGATGGTGGATTGTTGTAAAGGGATATTTTTGCGAGGGGTGAGGAAGCTGACCGTTGCACGGCATCTTCCCCACCGGAATTGCAGGCGTCCCGCCTGCACTGGGTGAGCAGGCATCTTGCCTGCGATGGGATGGTGTCGGAAGGCGGGACGCCTACCACCCCAGTGCATGCGGGACGCATGCAATTCCGGGTTAGCACAGAAACCTTGACAAGCTAAGCTCTCTAAATATAATGGCAAATCAGAGAAGATTCGGGAGAGAACCGCATGGAAACACTATTTTCCGGCTTGTTGGGCTTTCAGTTTCAACAGGTGATTATGATCGTTATCGGCTTGGTGCTGATTTGGCTGGCAATCCGCCACAAATACGAGCCTACCTTGCTGTTGCCGATCGGGTTCGGCACCATCTTGGCGAACATCCCCTTTTCCGCAGCCATAGGTGATCACGGTCCTTTAAGCATATTGTTCAAAGCCGGTATTGATACGGAGCTGTTTCCGCTGTTAATCTTTATCGCCATCGGTGCAATGATAGATTTCACACCCTTGCTGAAGAATCCTTTTATGCTGTTATTCGGTGCAGCAGCGCAATTTGGCATCTTTGTAACCATCGTGCTTGCTGCCATGATGGGCTTTCCCATCAAGGAAGCCGCCAGTATCGGCGTCATAGGTGCAGCGGATGGGCCTACCTCTATATATGTAGCCAACCGCTTTGCGCCAAACCTGCTGGGTCCCATATCCGTGGCAGCGTATTCCTATATGGCTTTGGTGCCGATTATTCAGCCACCCGTGATCCGCCTTTTAACATCCAAGAAAGAACGTCAAATCCGCATGGATTACCACTCCGGTGATGTCCCCCAGATAGTTAAAATCATCTTCCCCATTGCCATAACGATAATCTCCGGCATCTTTGTACCTGCCTCTTTGGCACTAATCGGCTTCCTGATGTTTGGAAATCTGATTCGCGAATCCGGAGTGCTGGATAGCCTTAGCAAATCCGCGCAGAATGAACTGGGAAATTTGGTTACTATCCTGCTTGGTATCACCATTGCCTCCAAGATGCAGGGAGAGCTGTTCCTTGTTCCTCAAACCCTGATGATCCTGGCTTTGGGCTTGGTTGCCTTTGTGTTTGATACCGCGGGTGGAGTGCTGTTTGCGAAGCTGCTGAACGTATTCCGCAAGCAAAAGATAAACCCCATGATTGGTGCCTGCGGCATATCCGCCTTCCCTATGAGCGCGCGCGTGATCCATCAGATGGGGCAGAAAGAAGATCCCTTTAATTTCCTGTTGATGCCCGCCGTTAGCGTTAATGTGGGCGGACAAATAGGCTCTGTGATTGCCGGCGGCTTGATTCTGGCGTTACTAGCCTAAACCATTAGGAGCATAAGATGCAAGAACTTGATAGCAAAGAACAAGAACTGCTGGAAGTTGCCAAAGCAGCCACAAAGAATGCCTATGCGCCCTATTCCGGCTTTCGGGTCGGGGCTGCGCTACGCTGTGATGACGGCAGCATTGTTACCGGTTGCAACGTGGAAAACGCTTCCTATTCCTTAACTTTGTGCGCGGAACGCACAGCGATATTCAAAGCCGTTAGCGATGGCAAAAGAGAGTACCTAAGCATAGCTGTTTATGTGGATGCGGATGAGGCTTTCCCGCCCTGCGGAGCCTGCCGTCAGGTGATATATGAATTCAGCCCGAACATCCCAGTAATCTATGGCAACCGCAAGGGCTATGTAAAAACCACAATCAGGGAACTGCTACCCGGTGCCTTCAGCTTACCAAAAGGATAATATGGATTTCCCGCAGCTACAATCCTGCCGTATCTGCCCGCGTGATTGCGGGGTGAACCGCTATGCGGAAACAGGCTACTGCGGTGCAACCGGCAATATAAAGATAAACATGGCAGCGCTGCACCACGGGGAAGAACCACCCATCAGCGGGACTAAGGGCAGCGGGACAATCTTTTTCTCCCACTGTAACCTGCTCTGTGTTTACTGCCAGAATTACACCATCAGCACTGAAGGCAAGGGCTATGAGCTTAGCTGTGAGGACTTGGCAAAGCTGATGCTAAAGCTGCAAGAGCAACAGGCACATAACATTAATTTAGTTACTCCCACGCATTACAGTCCTCAGATTGCAGAATCCCTCCGCATAGCAAAAGCCGCGGGCTTGACCTTGCCGATCGTGTGGAACAGCTCCGGCTATGAGAGTTTAGACACGCTGAGCAGCCTGGAAGGCTTGGTGGATATCTACCTTCCCGATCTCAAGTATGCACATGGGATTTATGCGGGAAAATACTCCTCTGCACCGGATTACCCCCAGATCGCCTTTGAAGCAATAAAGGCGATGTTTAAGCAAAGCGGAGCGCTGCAAATAGATTCACAGGGCATCGCCACCCGCGGCACTATCGTCCGGCTTCTGGTGCTTCCCTACGGGCTTAGCGGGGCACAATCCAGCCTGATCCGCCTGGCAGATGAGCTTGGCACAGATATCTCGATCAGCCTGATGGGGCAATTCTATCCCGCAGGCAAGGCAGATAAATACCGGGAGCTACAGCGCGGGATTACGGAAGAAGAGTACCAAGCCGTGGTGGATACAGCCATTGAGCTTGGCTACAAGAGCGTATATGTGCAGGAGCTTTCCTGCTCTGATGCATGGACACCGGATTTTAGGGATAACAACGAGGCACCTTGCGATACCCCGATTGCCTCAGTTAATCCTGTTATGGAGAATCGCTTATGAAAAAGAACTATATGATCATCCTGCTGTTTGCCCTGCTTATCGGAATGCTGCATGCTGATTTCAGCATTGTAATCCGGGGCGCAAGCAAGGCAAACAACCTGCCTGAGACCACTCTGAACTCCGTCCGCTACGTGGATTTGGATGATTTCAGCAGCGTATTTAAGGCAATTAACAGGCACGACCGCACGGATGGCAGGATTTATCTGCACCTGTATGATGAACAGTTCATCTTTCTGGAAGCTTCCCCTTATTACACCTTCAAAAACGAATCATTCAACATGCACTACACCCTTTTGCGCAAAGGTGCCAAGCTGTATCTGCCCTCTGTATTTGTATCGGAGCATATTAAGGTGCATTTCGGCAGGATGGTGGAGCAGAAAGGTAAGACCTTAACCATAGATAAACCAAGGGATAACAGTGTGCTAACCATTGTCCTTGATCCCGGGCACGGCGGTAAAGATCCCGGCGCGGTGGGGCGCAAACTGAAATCTAAGGAAAAGGATATAAACCTCGGTGTCTGCCTGAAGCTGAAGCAGCTACTGGAAAAGGAGCTTGGGCTTAAAGTGCTGCTAACCCGCAGTGACGACCGTTTCGTTTCCTTGCAGGATAGAACCCGTTACGCCAACGAGAAAAAGGCAGATCTATTCGTTAGCCTGCATACTAATGCCTCTAAAGCTTCTCAATCCAAAGGCTTGGAGACATATTACCTCTCCACAGCACAAAGCTCTGAAGCACGTGCTGTGGAAGCCCTTGAAAACGAAGTAGTAGAACGCTTCGAGGGTGGCACAGCCGCTAAAAATAAGTATGATGATCTGGATTTCATCCTTAGTGATCTAAGCCAAACCGAACATCTGGAAAGCAGCAATATGATGGCAGGCAACGTGCAACAGAACCTCGTGGCAGGGACAAGAGCTTATGACAGAGGCGTGAAACAAGCTAATTTCTATGTGCTGCGCGGGGCTTTTATGCCCTCCATCCTTATCGAGATGGGCTTTATCTCCAATCCTGAAGAGGAACAACTGCTGGTGAACCAAGAGTATCAAGAACGCCTTGCCCGCACTATCTTTGAAGGCATAAAACGTTTTAAATTCCGCTATGACAGGATACGCAACACGTGAGAAAGACCACTTCCAGGCGCAAGCAAAATAACGGCAAAAAATCCCCCCAAGCAACAGCAACGCCAAAGCAATCGCCACAAGAAGATATTACGCTTGCCAAAAGTGCCTTTATTGCCAATATCAGCCACGAAATCCGCACCCCCATGAATGCCATTATGGGTTTCGCCCAAATGCTGCAGAACACCGGGCTTAATGAGAAACAGGCAGATTATGTGAACGTGATTCTGGATAGCGGTAAAAAGCTATTGCTGATCATCGGTAACCTGCTGGATTTGAGCAACCTTCAGCTTGGCAAGACCTCTCTGAACCCCGCAACCTGCGTGGTGCAGGAACTAGCAGACAAGCTTTGGCAACACTTCCACCCCCTCATCCGTGCCAAGAATCTGGATGCGATCCTGGAGTGCGCCCCCGATATACCAAAGCTTAAGCTGGATTGCGAGAAGGTGGAGCGGGTGCTAAGTTTTATTATTTCCAATGCCATCAAATACACCAGCACGGGCTATGTTGCCTTAAGGATATACGCTAAGCCTCAAGACCCAACCGCTATGATGCTATGTATGGAAGTAGCGGATAGTGGTATCGGCATCGCAGCCGATAAAATAGAACACATCTTCGATGTATTTGAGCAAGCAGATAATAGCATCACTCGTAACTATGGTGGCTTGGGAATCGGGCTGGGGCTTTCACAACAGATTATTCTCCTTTTAGGGGGGAGCATCCGGGTGCAAAGCACTCCTGGTAAAGGCTCACGTTTCTTCATTGATATCCCGGCAGATATAGCCCCAAAGCAGCGGCAATAAATGGCAATCACCGTTCAGAGCGTTTTGCCCAAAAGCCTGGCTGCATCTAATGGCATCAGCGCGGGTGAGAAGCTGTTATCCATTAATGGGCATCCGGTTAGGGATTTTCTGGATATGGAGTTTTTAGCTTCGGATTACCAGCTTTTACTGGAGATCCAGAGCAGCGAAGGCAAGAAAAGGGAAGTCCTTATCTATCGCGAGAATGCCCGACCCCTTGGCATCGAACCAGAGCCATACAAGCATCGCAACTGCCAGAACTCCTGCATCTTCTGCTTTATTGATCAAATGCCGGAGAGTCAGCGCGATAGTCTTTACAGAAAAGATGATGACTACCTCTTTTCCTTTGTTTTTGGCAACTACATCACCCTCACCAATCTCACCGAGACAGATTATAAACGCATTATATCCCAACGGATTTCCCCTCTGTATATCTCACTGCACACCACAGATAGCCGCTTGCGCCAGAAAATGATGCGCTCTGCTCATCCTGTGGACGCCATGGCAATTCTTAAACGGCTGAATGCTAAAAAGATCAGCTTCCATCTGCAGATTGTGTGTGTTCCCGGTTACAATGACGGTGATGAACTGCGGAAAAGCCTAATTGAACTTGTGCTATCGAAGCTTAACATCCTCTCCATCGGCATTGTGCCGGTAGGTTTAACCCGCTTTCGGGAAGGGCTTAGCCCCTTAAGAACCTTCACTCCGGCAGAGGCGACGCAAACCCTGGCACTTATCGAGGAAGTCCGGCAAGCTCATTCCTGCCAGATTATCTATCCTGCGGATGAGTTTTTCGTGTTGGCAGGACAGGATATCCCGGATGAGGATTATTATGGCGAGTATCCCCAGCTTGAGAACGGTATTGGGATGCTGCGCCTAAGCTTGCAGAACTTTCGCCAGAAAAAGCGGAGTCTGTTAAAGGAACTGCGAAAAAAGGATGCCAATTACCTGATGCTCAGCTCGCTTAGTGCTGTGTCCCTGATCCGCCAAATCGCCGACGAGCTGAACTCCCGTTTAGAGAACCAAAGTGTCCGTGTGCAACCCATCCGTAACGACTTCTTTGGCAGCCAGATAAGTGTTAGCGGATTGATTACCTACAGCGACCTTATCAGCCAGGTAAAGCCCCAAGCGGATGAGATTATTATCATGCCGTCCGTGATCTTTAATCACAATGGAGACACCTTGGATGGTGCCGATAGACTAACCGTAAAAAGTGCCTGGAACAACCCCATTCTGCTGATCGACCAATTCTTTGAGGATTGGGATTATCTATAGAGTTCGTGGATATGTTAATCTTTTTTTACTTGACCTTGGGATACGCACACAAATAAAGTGCGTTTTATGCTTATAATAGGAGACAAACCCGGATGAGAAGAATATTAACCCTTGCTATTGCAGCCCTTATGTTCATCAGTGCCTGCGCTAACGAAGATGCCCGCCTGGCAAAAGCCAACCGCAAACTTGGTTCCAAGCAAAACCCCATCAAGATGTTCTTTGTTCCTTCTATGGAAGCAGGTAAAGTGGTGCAAAGCGGTGAGGCAATCGCCAGCTTTTTACAAAAAGAAACCGGTTACTACTTTAAGGTGGCGGTTCCCACCAGTTATGCGGCGGTTATCGAAGCTTTGGGCACCTATCAGGCTGATATTGCCTGGCTGCCTACTTATGCCTATGTGCTTGCCAAACAGAAGTATGACGCCCAAGTGAAACTTATGACCGTGCGTAACGGCTTGAACAAGTACCGTGGGCAATTTGTGGTGCGGGCAGATTCCAAGATCACCACGCTTCAGGATATTGAGGGCAAGATCGTGGCTTATACCGATGCAGCCTCTACTTCCGGCTACATATACCCCTCCGCAGTGCTAAAGCAGAAAAACGTTAATCCCAAAGACCACATATTCGCGGGTGGGCATCCCCAGGCAATTCTGGCAGTTTACAGCGGCAGAGCTGATGTCGCATGCACATATTGGTCTCCCCCGGATGCCAAAGGAAAGCCTATGGATGCACGTGAGAAGCTTGCCGATACCCATCCGGACGTGTTTGACAAAATCCGCATTGTGGACTATACAGATTGGATCCCAAACGACACCGTTACCTTCCGTAACAGCCTCCCCGCAGAATTGGACAGTAAGGTGGAGGAAGCATTATTCCGCTTCGCCAATACCCCCAGCGGTAAGGCTACCTTGAAGGCTTTGTATGATATAGACGGCTTGGAACGCGCCACCGATGCAGATTACGAGGTTGTGCGCACCACCCTGAAAGCCATGAATATGGATCCTGCCTCTTTATTAAAATGACTACACCCACAGATAATCAACTGCTGCAGATCAGTAAGCTGAACAAAAGCTACGATGGTAAAATCCTTGCTGTAAATCAGCTTTCCATGCATGTTAACACCGGCGATTTCGTGATTCTGCTTGGGCTGTCCGGTAGCGGTAAATCCACCCTGCTGCGCTGCATAAACCGCCTGATAGAGCCAAGTGCGGGTGAAATCAGCTTTCGTGGCGAGGATATCCTTACGTTTAAAGGGCTAAAGCTGCGCCAATACCGCCGGCATATCGCTATGGTGTTCCAGCAGTTCAATCTCGTGAAAAACCTTACCGTGCTTACCAATGTGCTCACCGGCAGGCTGGGTTATCATTCCTTCGTATCTACCTTCACCAAGGAAGATCATGAGTTTGCCTATCATAACCTGAAACGTGTGGGCTTGCAGGATTTTGCCGGCAAACAGGTTAAGCACCTATCCGGCGGACAACAACAGCGCGTTGCCATCGCTCGTGCCCTGATGCAGGATCCCGCCCTGATTCTGGCAGATGAACCCGTTGCCAGCCTAGATCCCGCCACCGCAGATTCCATCATGCAATACTTAGGCGAGATCAATCGCGAAGGGATAAGTATAATCTGCTCGCTGCACTTTCTTTCTCTGGCGCGCCGCTACGGCAACCGTGTCCTTGCCCTAAAGGACGGACAGAAGGTGTTCGAGGGCTTACCCTCGGAGATCGACAACCAAAGGTTCAAACAAATCTACGGTCAGGACGCAGAAGAGATATAAACACCCCCATTCTGTTTTGACTTACAACTGAAGCCCTCAAATATTTTTAGCCTTTTCCGATAATTCAAACGGCTTCAGTTATGAGTTAAAATAAGTTTCCGGACGAGAGCCGAAAAACCTCTGTCTAACTCTAACAAAGCAGATGGAGTTCAAACGGCTGAATCCAACTTTACATATATCAACTAATTACACTAGCCGTTCGGACTTCATCGTGCGCGCTTTAGCCGAAAACCTCTGAAGACTGTTGAACATTCCATCTGTGGAAATCACGAGTGTGAATCTCTGACCATTT
>CAYSGM010000114.1:7217-9445 GCA_964430595.1 uncultured Candidatus Cloacimonas sp. | reverse complement strand
TATTGATTATTGAATGAGTATTCCAAACCTCTTCTGCCGGTGTGATCTTCAATCCCTATGGTACAATAGTTCCCATGCTCATTACCCGTCTGCTGATCGATATTATTGAATGTGTAGTATTGGATTTTTATAGGACCATCACCAAAACTGGTGGGATAGGATGTTTGGTTATGTAGAATAATCTGGAATGTTTCCGGTGAAGTACCGGTTCCGCCACCGTTACGCAAGTTGTACCACTCTATAGTGAATGTTTGGTTGTTTATATTGTAATACGTATAGATACCACTGCCACTTACGGTAGCAAGATCATCCCAAAATGCTGCAATCATAGGGCTGGGTCCCATTGCTCCCGGAAGCCGGAAATTACGGAATTCAGCATTTGCAGTTACACCCATAGCAATGAAGCCATTGGAGCAAACGGTGATTTGTTCGTAAAGTCTGCCATAGAATTGGAAGGGGAAAGGCAAGTTAACTACAGCAAGAGATACTGCCCCAACCTGGTCACCTTCATCACCACTGGCATATCCATCATTAATGGTTAGCGGGGTTCCCAAACCTCCCAAGGCAGGAGCGATCTCGTGCCAATCGTAAACAGGGGCTTCAGCATAGCCGATATCAAGCCAATCGTAGATTACATAGCCATAGGAATCAGGACCCAAAGGATCGTGGATGGATACCTGCCCCAGAGTAAGTGAGAAATCAATATATTGCTCGAAACCCGAGGCATTATACAGCTTCATCCGCAAAGGCATAACCATTCCCGGTAATGCCTCCGAGCGTGCACTCAGCATGAACCTGTCTGTTCCACTGGTTACTTGAAGACCAGCTGGAACCTCCCCAAAGAAAGCCTCATTATCGCTTATGGAGATCATATCGTTTAAGGTGTAGAGGGTTGCACTTACATCCGTTATTGATCCTGTTCCGTTGTTCAGAACTGTGACACTGAATTCAGCTGCCTCTCCGGGATCAAGAACCTGATTGTTATCGTCTATCACAATGCTCGAGATGTATTTCATTTTGGGTGCTTCAACGGGTATAAATTCTGATACATCATAAGCGTTAGAATCATCATCCGTAAGAAGGAGGTGGATGCGGAGCATGGTTTCATGCGGGGTGTTGGGAGCAATCTGAATAACTGTGGGATTCGTGTTAAAAGCAAAATCACCGCCTGCAATCGCTGGATAGCTGATAGCAGGATTAACGATCGTGATGTATGGACTTTCAGAACTGATGGTTCCGGTTATTCCGCTAAGCCCAGTGGTTCCGGTATTTCTTAACCCAAACAATATCTCGATAGTTTCGCCGTTTGTGGCGAGTCCATTGCCATTACCAACAGATGCTCCTTCATTGTCATCATCAATAACTATGGAGGCAGGGACAAGAGTGGGGACATCAACGATGGGAATGGTAATCTGCTTGGGTTTGAAGTTGTGATTGCTGATAGTTAACACAGCATCACCGACAGCCATATTACCTGGTAGAATTAGAATTACATTCCCATCTGCACCGGTAAAACCACGGGAAAGAATGGTGGTTCCAAAGCTAAGTGTAACTGCAGCACCATTTACAGGAATATTGGCACTATCACGAACACTTACGTCGTAAAGACTTAAGCCCAATGATATTGAGGCTTCTGAAGCTACATTAAAGAAGTTTGGTATCCCGGTAAAAACTTCCATGGTGGGATCACCCATCAGGTTACACCAATGGGTAAAATTCTGTACATTGCTAGGGGAAGACACTCCAAAAATCTGGTGCATATACAGCCTGCCATGCAGGTTAGCTTCTCCCATCGTGCGCATATTGTGGACAAACAAACCATCAAATATGCCTCCATGCAGCACATTGTTGAAGGTTGTGTGAGTGCTGGAAGTGCTCATTCCAATTGCGGTAACTGCACCTTTGGGGTCTCCGCTTGTGCCAAGCCTGATGAAAGCTTCAGTTGTGCCTGTTCCTGTGGCATAATTACCGGTTCCGCAGGTAATAATAATCGCATGAGGAAGGCGGTAACTATTGTTCAAGGAAGAAGATGGAGACCAACCGCTCATGTTTAAATACCCGCGGAAGCTAAACAAGCCCACTCCCTGTGATAAAGCGGTATTCATATTCGCGGGTGCGGGTGCCGCACTATACAATTCGGTAAAGGTATAATTCGGGTTCGTAAGCAAGCTCAGCTCTTTGATATACTTGCTAATGTAAACCGTGGAGATTCCAGAGGGATCCCAATC
>CAYSGM010000114.1:5644-7207 GCA_964430595.1 uncultured Candidatus Cloacimonas sp. | reverse complement strand
CCTGTTAAGCCAAGCGGCATTAGCAAGGTTTATATCTCTTTCATAGAGGTAAACTTTAGTAAGAATTGTGGTTAGTTCAGACAAGTTTTCTGCCGAAATGCGCCCAATAAAGCAATCTCCCAGAAGGTCTGTCCCCGCCAGATGCGTATAGGGATAATCTCCCCCACCCCCGCCAACAGTATAGGCTGGGATCGTGTATGTTCCAGATACGTCTCCAATCAGGATTACGAAATCTGGACGGGTGGCCAGGTCATTGTACTTGGCAAGAATGTAGTTTCTGATGGAAGTTGTGGAGCTGCCTGCTTCCGCTGCAGCTGTGCTTGCCAGCATTACATCCGCACCCTTTTGTCTTTTCCAATGAGCAAAGTTATTAATAGCATTCAAGTAGTCCGCATTGGTGTTGTTGCCATAGATCATCAGGATTCTGGGAGGGGAGTTAGGCACCAAACGATTACGGTAATCATTGAAATTCAGGATTATCGATTCATACATATTGGCGAAGCTGTTCGAAATGCTTTCCGGTTCTGCCTGCAACTCATTCATGCCAATACCATTCCCGAAATTAAGCCTGAACTGGATATTCTCATGAACCGTCAGTTCCCCAGTCTGAGCATTATAGGAGAACGGATTCACCTGAACGGTAACAATTCGGAAATCCCTTAATATCATCGGATCGCTGTATTGAATCGCTGCTTCCGGATAGTTCCCGCCATTATTGTAGTAATCACTGTTTAGAAGGAAACTCTTGGGGCTGTCCAGAGCTGCTCCCTGCTGAACCGGATAAGGTAAGAAACCAGGGATAGTATGCTGCTCTGAAGATATCACCTCAATGCTTACATTCCCGTGTGCGGGGACTGCAATGGAAGTGGAGATGGTAGGAAACTCCGGCATCCCGCTTTCAAGCAAAGTTCCTGCATCTTGAATCACAATCTTTTTATAGTTTGTGCTTCCTGCCGTCTCATCTGTTACGTTATAATCCGGTAATGTAAAACTCAGCTGCATCCAGGAAGAGCTTTTCGCTCC
Source organism: uncultured Candidatus Cloacimonas sp. (assembly GCA_964430595.1). GTDB lineage: Bacteria > Cloacimonadota > Cloacimonadia > Cloacimonadales > Cloacimonadaceae > Cloacimonas. The sequence continues at coordinate 6,184 of CAYSGM010000114.1, read as the reverse complement.
AACACTAAATGCCGAGTTATAAGATTTCATTGCTTGCTCGGTGTTTAAACCGAACACAAGCCCCGCTGCCAAGCATGCGAGCAATACAAGCGTGATAGTTTTCATGGATACTTCCTCAAGTTAATATGCTTCTAGCAGTATAATGTAGCAAGACTCATTCCAAGTCTATCAAAGATTGTAATATAGCATCATTTCGTGGGGATGAGGTCGGCTATTAACCGCTTCATGCTCCTTCATCTTCATAGCAATATGGCTTTCAATCAGTTCCCTGTTAAATACATCGCCTTGCAACAGGAATTCGTGATCTTCCCTTAATGCCTGCATTGCCTCTGCCAGATCGGCGGGTATGGAAAGCAGTGTAGCCTTCTTTTCCTCGCTCCAGCTAAACACGTTATCATCAAAGGGTCCCAGGTTATACTTACCCGGATCAATTTTATTCTTGATGCCGTCCAAGCCCGCCATCAGGATTGCACTCATGGCAAAATAGGGGTTACAGGTGCCATCACCGGTGCGGAATTCAAAACGTTTACTTTCCGGTGT
>CAYSGM010000114.1:0-5634 GCA_964430595.1 uncultured Candidatus Cloacimonas sp. | reverse complement strand
GGCATAGCGGGGAATACGTATGGCAGCACTGCGGTTAGCCAGCCCGTAGAACAGCTTAACCGGTGCTTCAAAGCCCGGAAGCAGCCTTTTAAAACTATTAGTGGAAGGGTTGGTAAAGGCTACCAAAGCACGTCCGTGCTTCAGGATGCCCCCAATAAACCAGATGGCTTCTTTGGATAGATCAGCATACCCACCCTTCTTGTAAAACACATTCTTGCCCTTCTTATGCAGCATGATGTGGAAGTGCATGCCATTACCGGCATGGTTATATATCGGCTTGGGCATAAAAGTGGCGGTTAAGCCATGCCCCAAAGCAGCCCGGCGGATGATATCCTTCATGATCATCACATCATCACAGATTCGCGGGAATGCCAGCAGCTCAGTCTCAATTTCCTGCTGCGCGGATAACCCCACCTCATGATGATGGTAACGCACTTTAATATCCTGATCTTCTATCAAATCCACAATCTCCTGCCGAACTTCATAGAACTGGTCAAAAGGCGTATCCATGTGGTAACCCTTAACCCCATCGAGGCTTAAGGCATCCACATCGTCCCATCCTTCCGGTAAGGAATCCTTGGTCTGACAAGAAGTAATAGTGTATCCTGCACTGAAGGAATCCGAATTGAACTGCGTCGTATCAAACAAGTGGAATTCCAGCTCGGGTATCCATACTGAGGAATCCGCTATCCCTGTGGAAAGCAAATACTCCTGCGCCCTCAAAGCTACGCTGCGCGGGTCTTTCTTCACTCCGATACGTGTATCTGCGTCGCATATCGAGCAGATCATCCTAAGGGTAGGGGTCTCGAAAAACTGATCTATATGTGCAGTTTCAATATCGGGCATAAGCACCATATCACCGCTTTCCACCGCCCTCATCCCGGGGATGGAAGAGCCGTCGAAGGGTATGCCGCGCTCCAGTACATTCAGTATCCGGCGGGCGGGGAAGGTTATGTGATACCATTTGCCATCCAGACCGCAGTATTTAAGGTCTATGGCTTTCACTTCGTTGTCTGTGATCATCTGTTGTAAAGCGTGCTGATCCATGTGTATCTCCTGTATATCTTTTTTCTAATGTTATAGCTTAAGGTGAGTTAGCCTACACCCAACAAAAGCATCATAAACTGTACGGGTGGCATCACAATGGAGCCTATAAGGTTCAAACCCAACAGCCGGGAGCCAATAATTATTGCAAACAAATACATCATCCCCTTGCGTTCTTGCATCGTCCATTTATAGTATGCGTTATCCGTCAAAGCCATGCCAATAACCTTAGAACCATCCAGCGGTGGCACCGGGATAAGGTTAAAGAACGCCAGCAGCAGGTTAAGGAACACCACATAGAAGGCAACCGTCTGCACAATCGGGATAAACCCCGCCAAATGATACACCAACGCAAAGGCAATGGCAATAAGGATGTTTGATACCGGACCTGCCAAAGCAGTAAGCCCGGAATCGCGCTTAAGATTCTTAAAATTATAGGGATTGAATGGCACCGGCTTGGCATAGCCATAGATAAATCCTGCCGTAACGTAAAGGAACAAGGGCAGCAGCACTGTGCCAAACCAATCTATATGCTTCAATGGGTTCAGGCTAAGCCTGCCTGCACGTTTAGCGGAATCATCCCCCAACCAATACGCCGCCAGGGCATGGCTGAACTCGTGGATAATTATGCTGTAGAATACAATAGCAATTATCGCCGCATTCGTGACTAGCTTATATAGTGATTCTGTAATCATATCTTCCTGATTTTGATAAACTTCCGCTTTCCGGCGCGTAACACGGCACCGTCCGCAAGTTCCAGCACGGCATCAATGGAGCTAATCTTCTCTCCCTCAAGGGATACACCTCCGCCCTGTATAAGGCGTTTGGCTTCTCCGCTGCCCGCGCATAGTCCGCTATCGGTTAGCAGCTTCACAAGTCTGTAGCTGCTTTCGGTAGTGCTGAATTCAGGTATATCTTCCGGAATTTCCTTGTGGGAGAATAGCTTTTCAAAGGCTTCCTGTGCTTCCGCTGCTGCCTGATCGCCGTGATACAGGCTAACTATCTCTCTTGCCAGGCGTTTCTTTAATATCATAGGGTTCGTCCCGCTTGCCAGCTCTGCTTTAATGCTGTCCAGCGCATCCGCAGCCGTGGTAGTGGCATAGCAGAAATAGTTCATAATCAGGCTGTCGGGAATGCTCATCACCTTGCCAAACTTCTCATTTGGGGGGTCAAACACCGCTATGTAGTTATTCAGCGATTTCCCCATCTTGTTCACGCCATCCGTGCCAAGCAGAATGGGAGACAGCACTGCAATCTGCTGCTCCATGCCAAAGTAACGCTGCATATCGCGTCCGCAGAGGATGTTAAACTTCTGTTCCGTAGCGCCAAGCTCCACATCGCTGTTTATCGCAACGGAATCATAGCCTTGCAGAATGGGGTACATAATCTCGTGCATGCCCAGCGACAAGCCCTGCTCATAGCGGTTGCGGAAGGTGTCGTGCGCCATAAACTGCGCCAGGGTGAATTTACCCATCATCTTCAGCACGTCGCTCATGCTCATTTTCCCAAACCATTCGCTCTGATAGCGCACTTCGGTCTGTTCGGGTTTCAGCACGGTGTAAAGCTGTTCCATATACTTTTCGCTGTTATACTTAATCTGTTCAAAGGTCAAAGGCGGACGGGATTCGTCCCTTCCGGTGGGGTCGCCTATCTGCGCCGTGAAATCTCCAATGATGATAACTCCGGTATGCCCCAGATCCTGAAACTCACGCATCTTACGGATCGGAACCAGATGCCCGATATGCACATCATAACCGGTAGGGTCTATGCCGTATTTTATCCTTAGGGGTCTGCCAAGCTTGGCGGATTGGGCAAATTTATCTTTCAGCTCCGCCAGGGGGATGATCTCTTCCACTCCCCGGCTGATGATCTTCAGTTCTTGTTCAAAAGCCATGTTATTCTTCCTGTTTTGCTTTTTTTGTGTGCGGGCACAACACATAGCAAGCCGATATTTGTCAAGCGATAACGGATTTATCATTGGCACGATGCTGGTTTGACTTTCACTTGAAGCCATCCGAAAGCTATACGTTTAACGAGATCTATAACGGCTTCAAGTGAGAGTTAAACTAAGCATTTGTTTGGGCGTGTAGAGGTTGGGGGATAGATGTCGTGGTTTTTGTAAAACAAGGAGAGTTAGTTTGGGTTTCTTTTTTAACACAGAGGGAAAGCAGAGAAAAGCTGAGAAAAGCAGAGGGGGCTTAAAAAAGAGGAAAAGAGAGAAAGTGCTAATGAGTTGGCTATTAAGAATTTATCTACCTATGCAAGTCTGGAGTCGATATCGCTTAAATAAACTTTGATGATAGTAACCAACTATGCAGCGATATGGACTACAGCGACCTCCTGCAGACAGGATGTCCGCAGCTACCTTGCTAGCCGAAAGCGAATCGAAGTGGGGTTCACCGGGAGATCATCGGGCTTTTGCCCGTTCAAGCCCCGATGAACCCCATTTCTGTGCGGGTGCGGAGAGCAAGGAGGATGCAAGCTGGCACATGAAAAGCAGGTATTGGAATTACCATGAAAAACCGGGTTGGAGTTCATGAGGCTTACGTTGCTATCTACATGTAACCAATTAGTTAGCCTCATGGACTTCGGCCGGCTTTTCATGGTTGGTTGCGAAACTGGTTTTAGCCAAGTTCGATGTTAGTTTGTATTCGCTTGCTTATGAATACACGCCCGATGAAGTCCGAACGGCTGCTGAACCTATTGCTAAGCAATAAGTTGAGCAAAGCCGTTTGAACTCCATCTTTAATGCTCCATTTCAGAAAGACTAAGCCAACGGGCGTTTAGCTTAGGGTTTTACTGTTGTTCTTCCTTTCGGTATCTATCTGCTTGAACAGGGGATCCAGAATCACTTTTCCTGGTTTATCCTTGCTTTCGATGGTGATGCTCTGTTTACTACCGTTCACCACAACCGTTTTGGTGGCTAAGCGTTTCTCTTCTTTGGCATCGTAAATGGCGATATCCAGCACATCCGCAACCTTTACGGGGCTTTTGTGCCCCAAACCGTCATACTTGGCTTTTTCGGCGCTGAAGGTAATGGTAGTTTGATACACCTTTGTGGTGGGGTTATAGCTCTGCTTGGCATCAAGCAGCTTATTATCATAGAGAGTGATGGTTTCAAACAGGTCGTTTATCAGATATTTCTTGTTATCTGGAGCTGCTTGTTTCAGATAGGGCAACACATCAGTGGAAATGGGAAAGGGGTCGCTGTGATAGGCAAAGTCTTTACAGAAAGCACCCAGGGCAGTATTAACCGCCTTTTCGCCAAGGAAATCCTGCAAGGCAAACATCACCAAGGTGCCCTTGTTATAATTCAGGTAAGCTTGGTTCTCATTCAGATATAGGGCTTGCTCCTCCTTATACTCACCGCTTCTGCCGGAAAGGTAGCTATCGTGGGTATAGCGAAGGTAACGGCGCATGCGCTCCACCCCGTATTTCTCCTTTATCAGCATCATGGAGGTGTATTCCGTGAAGCACTCCGAGAACATTGTGGCCCCCTGCACATTAGCTCCGATAACGGTATGTGCCCACCATTGATGCCCAACCTCATGGGCGGTAATCTGATAGGGGTAATCCACTGCGCTATTGTCCTCGGGATCAACCTTGGCAATGAAGCCCACATTCTCAGAGAAGGGGATCAGCGCGGGGAAGGACTGGGCAAAATATACATAGGGCACTTCCACAATGCGCAAGGCTTTGTGGGGATATGGCATGAAGTTCTGGCTGCAATACCTCAAAGTGTTCTTGGCTGAAGCAAGCATGGACTGCACATTGTAAGGGTGCTTATGGTCGTAATACACTTCCACAAGCTTGTCGTTATACTTATCCGTAACCTTCTCGTATCTGCCGCTGACAAATGACATGAAGTTCAGGATGGGCACGCTGCTGCCATATTCGGCGTGATAGCGTCCATCCTTGGTGTAGCTATTCAGCAGGTCTCCGGGAGCAAAGGCAATCTGGTCGGCATCGGTGCTAATCTCCACATGGTAACGGACGTAATCCGAATCTGTGCTTACATAGGAATTTCGGTATTGGGTGCTATCCGTGATAGCTGCCATGCGCGGTTTGGTGGCTAAGCCTTTCTTCTTGCGTTCATTGTTGTCTTGCAGTTCGTAGCCATCTTTATAGCCAAAAGAAGGCATAATGCTGTTATCAAAGAAAGTGCCGTTGTTCATCACCTCCGAACCAGAGCCTTGGGCTTTTATCCCTTTAGGCTGGTGGCGGAAGGCAAAATCCAACTTAAGGGAATCATGCGGGGCAAGGGGATTGGTAAGATGGTAGATGAAGATATCGAACATCTTATCAATATGCTCAAGCTTGGCTGGCTTGCTAAACTCCAGCTTCTGCTCCAGATATTCATCGTCATAATACATTACCAGGCTATCTATAGGCATGGCGGTTTTATTTACCAGCCAGTAGGAACCGGCTATATCCATCATGCGTTTCCTGGGGTAGATATCTATTTTAAGGGATACATCGCAAATCCGCGGTTGGGGAAGGGCTTGCAGTCTGTTGCGGTATTGCTGCTCGTATTGCACTTGCAGTTTCTTCCACTTGCGGGGACTGATGTATTCATTCAGGATGTTCATG